>NZ_JBHJWQ010000008.1:0-266268 GCF_042266885.1 Streptomyces sp. NPDC056061
TTGCTTTCCAGTTCCACGCTTTCGCGTTTCCCTTTCCGGCGAGTCCGACTCTATCAGATCCTTTCGGGCCTGATTCCCAGTCAGCGGGGTTCGTCTTCCCGGCCGTTGGGCCGTTCCGACGAGTGAGACTTTAGCGGAATCACGTGTCCCGACGCTAATCGGGGTCGCGCTCCTTCGAACGCGGATTCCTCATTTCGCAAATGCGCACAGAGAGGCTGGCGACAGGTGTCGCCGACCGAATGTGGTTACTGCGGAATGGTCGTCCGGGGACCGACGGATCGGCGCTCACGTCGGACAACTCGGAGAACCTTACGGGCGTGGGCGTGTCGTGTCAACCTCCGGCTGGTCAAGGGTCCGGTGGAAGGCCGGCCGGTAGTCGCGGGGGCTGGTGGAGAGGTGGGCGGCGAAGGGCTGGCGCATGGTGACCTCGCTGCCGAAGCCGGTGCGCCGGGCGACCTCGGGCAGGGGCAGGTCCGTCTGTTCCAGAAGCTTCTGGGCTGCGGCGATGCGCTGGGCGATGAGCCGGCGGAGCGGGGTCGTGCCGGTGGTGGCCCTGAAGTGCCGGGCGAAGGAGCGCGGAGACATGCCCGCTCGGGCGGCGAGCGCGGCAATCGTGTGCGGTTCGGCCAGATGGGCCAGGGCGTGGGCGCGCACCGAGGCGAGGACGTCGGCATCGCGGTCGGTGTGGGGCGTGGAGTGCTCGATGAACTGGGCCTGGGTGCCGGTGCGGAACGAGGCCGTGACCATCGAACGGGCGATCGTCGGGGCCGTCTCGGCGCCGTGCGTCGTGCGGACGAGTTGGAGGCAGAGGTCGATGCCGGCGGATGTCCAGATGTTGTCGTCGCGGAGGAACAACGCGTCCCGGACGACGGTCACCCGGGGGTGGTGGGTGCGCAGGAGGTCGGCGAAGTTCCAGTGGGTGACGGCTCGGCGGCCGTCGAGGAAACCCGCCTGGGCGAGGGTGAAGGCTCCGCCGCAGAGAGCCGCGATGGGGACGGCGCGGGCGTGGGCGCGGCGCAGGGCTTCGAGTACCGGCGCAGGTGCGGGGGTGAGGTGGTCGTCGAGGCCGGGGACCACGATCAGGTCGGCGCGGGCCAGTCAGGCGAGGGTGCGGTCAGCGGTGAGAGTGAGCGGGACGCGGCGTTGGTCGTGGTGGATGTGCAGGAAGGTTTCGAGGAGGTCGCGTACTGGGGGACGCGGAACAACCCCGGGGCCGACGGGAACATCGCGGCGCTGATCGATGCCTGGCAGGCGACCGGTCGGCCCGTGGTGTTCGTGCGGCACGACTCGCAGAAGCCGGACTCGCCGTTGCGTGCGGGGCAGCCCGGCAATGCCTTCAAGGGGTACGTGGAAAAGCGGCGGGGACAGGGGAGCGGGCCCGAGCTGTTGGTGGCGAAGTCCGTGAACTCCGCGTTCTACGGGACGCCCGACCTGGCCGAGTGGCTGGACCGGGCGGGGGTGCGGCAGATCGTCGTGGCCGGCATCCAGACCAATATGTGTGCGGAGACGACGGCCCGGATGGCCGGGAACCTCGGGTACGAGGTGTTCTTCGCGCTGGATGCCACGTACACCTTCGACCTCGTCGGGCCGTGGGGGTGGCAGCTGGACGCGGACGGGCCGGCGCGTGCCACCGCCGTGTCGTTGCACGGCGGTGGGTTCGCGAAGGTCGTGCGCACCGCGGAACTGATCGAGGCCGCCGGATAGCGGCGGCCGTCCTCCGGTGGCGTGTTCAGCCGTTGCCGGAGGCGAGTTCGCGGCTGCGGTCGCGGGCGGCTTCGAGGGCGGCGATGAGCGCGGCCCGTACGCCGTGGTTCTCCAGTTCACGGATGGCGCTGATGGTGGTGCCGGCCGGGCTGGTGACGGCTTCGCGGAGCTTGACCGGGTGCTCACCGCTGTCGCGGAGCATCACGGCGGCGCCGATGGCGGCCTGGACGATCAGTTCGTGGGCCTGGGCACGGGGCAGGCCGAGCAGGATGCCCGCGTCGGTCATCGCCTCGACGAGGAAGTAGAAGTACGCGGGTCCCGATCCGGAGAGGGCGGTCGCGGCGTCCTGCTGGGACTCGGGCACCCGGAGCGTCTTGCCGACGCCGCCGAAGATCTCCTCGGCGGTCGCGAGGTGTTCGGTGGTGGCATGGCTGCCCGCGGAGATGACGGACATGCCCTCGTCGACGAGTACGGGTGTGTTCGGCATGACGCGCACGACCGGGGTGTTCGCGGCGAGGCGGTCCTCGATGAACGCGGTGGTGATGCCCGCGGCGGCGCTGATGACCAGGCGATCGGCGGTGACGTGGGGGGCGAGTTCGTCGAGGAGCCGGCCCATGTCCTGGGGCTTCACCGCGAGGATGAGGATGTCGGCCCGGGCGGCGGCCTCGGCGTTGCCGACGGAGTCCACGCCGTAGCGGCTGCGGAGTTCCTCGGCGCGTTCCGAGCGGCGGGTGGTGACCAGCAGGTTCGCCGGGCGCCAGCCCGCCCGGATCATGCCGCTGAGCAGGGCCTCGCCGATCTTGCCGGTGCCGAGGACGGCAACTGTCTGGGTCATGTGTTTCGCCCTCCGGGCTGTGCTCACGGTTCTCGGTGCGGGGGGTGCGTGGGTGGGTGCTGAGGTGCGCGTGCACGTGTGTGCACGCGCGGGGTGTGCGTGTGCGTCATCCTCGCATCGCGGACGCGGGGCGGACCGGGCGGACCGCGACGCTCAGCTCGACCACGTAGCTCTCCTCGACCGTGCCGTCCGGGAAGGGCACCGCGAGCAGGTCGCGTTCCCGGGCGAGGAATCGCCGTGTGGACTCGTCGCCGCGGACGATGAAGGCGGAGTGGCTGCCGAGGTTGGCGAGGTGGGTGTCGAGGGATACGCACCGTGTCCAGGACACCGAGCGGTGTGCGAAACCGAGTGCGGAGGGCAGGTCCCGGGAGCGGACCGCGGATCCGTGGGCGCTGTCGCCGGCGCCGAGGAAGCTGCGCAGCCGGGCGTCCTGTTCGGCGATCCACGGGACGCGGTGGTCGGACACGTTCCACCAGAGGGCGAGGGCCCCACCGGGGCGAAGGACCCGCAGCACCTCAGGGACGGATCTGCTCGGGTCGGTCCAGTGCCAGGACTGGGCGTACGTGAGGAGGTCCACGGACGCGGTGGCGAGGGGGAGGCGGTTTCCGTCGCCGCGCACGATCGGCGTGTGCGGGAGTGCCCGGTGCAGCTCGGCGGCCATGCCGGGTCCCGGTTCGACGGCGACGACGTGGGCCCCCCGGTCGTGGAGCAGCCGGGTGGCGATGCCCGTGCCCGCGCCGACGTCGGCGATGCGGGCCCCGTGCAGTGGACGGCCCGCCAGTTCCTCGACGGCGTCGAGGAGGGCGGGCGGGTAGCCGGGGCGGGACGCGGCGTACTGGGCGGCCGCGCGGTCGAAGGAGAGCGCGCGGGCCGGTTCCGGGGCGGGTTCCGGGACGGGTTCCGGGACGGAGGGAGCAGTGGCCTCGTCCGGTTCTTCGGTGCTGTCGGTCTCGGAGGGGGACATGGATGCATCGTGTCCCATGCGGGTGTGCCCCGTCCCGTGGTCGCGGGGGCGTCGTGCCCCGGGGTGTCCGTGCCGCTCGTGCCCCGGGCTACTTGCGCTTCGGGCGCTTGCCCTTGGTGGTCCGGCGGGCGGCCGGGTTCCCGGTGCGTGCCGCACGGCGCTTCTCGTAACGGGCCAGGGCCGTCTCGTACTCCGCGCGGCGCAGTCCTTCGCCCGGGGCCTCCATGAACGTGCGGAGGAAGTAGGCGAGCAGCGAGCCGATGAAGCCGATCGTCTTGAGCCCGCGCAGACTGGCCTCGCGTGCCGGATCGGCGGGCCGCCTGCCGAATCCCTCCCAGGTCTTGCGGAAGGCGACGGCGCTGCAGATCGCGAACATCACGACGACCAGGATGCCGACGGTGTTGCCGACATCGGCGATCTCCAGCCCCTGGTAGGCGAACCGGAGCACGAAGCAGGCGGCGACCGTCGCGACGAGCGAGCCGACCGCCGCCCCGGCCCGGCGCAGCCCGTAACCCCCGCTGCGGTCGACCCAGGTCGTGCCGAAGAGGAACAGGGGCTCGGGCCGCGGGCCGGCCGCGGCTCCGGCCGGGGTGGCGTCGACGTCGGGGGCTTCGCTGTTCTCGCTCACGACGTCGATTATCCCCGGGCCGGTCCGGAGCCCGGCAAAGCGCCCGGTACGGCGCACTCCGCCGGGCAGCACGCCCCGGTCAGTCGCAGCGCGGGGCGACGTAGCCGTCGCTACCGGTGTGGACGTAGGCGTCCGAAACGAACTGTCCGTTGGCGATGTTGTCCCAGATGTTCGAGGTGCCGTACGGGCCGGTGACCCGCTCCCCCGGCTTCTGGCAGTAGACCGGAACCTTCATTCCGTATGGCAGCGTCCTGACGATGCCGTACTGGGTGCCGGGTCCCCTGCGGACGTTGACGCGGTAGCCGGGTGCGATGGGGTACCGGAAGACGTCGTCGTCCGCGAGCGCGGTGACGTCCTCGGCGGCTTCCCCTTCTGCGGCGGTGGTCGTTTCGATGTGCTCGTCCATGGCCATGAGGCCCTCCCCCGTTGAGAGACGATGTCTACGACGCGCAGGCTACAAGCCCCATCCGTATCGCACGCATCATCGACTAGGCTCCGTGCGTCGCGCTTGCGGACGAATCACACGGGGGTGGGCGATGCCGCCGCTGCGAGGTGCTGGGGCCAATCCGGAAGCGGAGCATCCGGAGTACGCCGGTCAGTACCGTCTTGAAGCCTGTCTCGGCGCGGGTGGCATGGGGGTCGTGCACTTGGCCCGCTCCGCCTCGGGGCTACAGCTCGCCGTCAAGGTCGTGCACCAACGCTATTCGACGGACCCGGAGTTCAGGGCCCGTTTCCGCCAGGAGGTCGGAGCGGCGAGGCGGGTCAGCGGCGCCTTCACGGCATCGGTCGTCGACGCCGATCCGGATGCCGCCAGGCCCTGGATGGCCACCCTGTACGTGCCCGGTCCCACGCTCTCCGACCAGGTGAAGCGGAACGGGCCGATGGTCCCGGCCGAGTTGCGCAGGCTGACGGCGGGCCTGGCCGAGGCACTGCGTGACATCCACCGGGCCGGGGTGATCCACCGCGACCTCAAGCCGAGCAACGTGCTGCTCTCCGACTCCGGGCCCAAGGTCATCGACTTCGGGATCTCCCGCCCGTACGACAGCGATCTGCGCACCGAGACGGGCAAGCTGATCGGCTCGCCGCCGTACATGGCGCCGGAGCAGTTCCAGCGGCCGCGTGAGGTCGGGCCCGCCGCCGACGTGTTCGCGCTGGGTGCGGTGCTCGTCCACGCGGCGACCGGCAGGGGGCCGTTCGACTCGGACAGCCCGTACATCGTGGCCTACCAGGTGGTGCACGACGAGGCCGATCTGGCGGGGGTCCCCGGGGACCTGGCTCCGCTGATCGCACGGTGCCTGGCGAAGGATCCGGCACAGCGGCCCACCCCGGACGAGGTCATGGCGGAACTGCGCCCTCCGTCGTACGACGCCGCCGCGTTCATACCGCCGCAGCGGCGGCGGACGGCGGAGGTACGGGCCGGGGCCGCGGAAGGGAATCCGGCCGCCTCCGGAACGGCCGGAACGGGCGGCGCCGGTTCCGTCGCAGCCCGTGTGAACGGCTCCGGGGCTGAGGCCGACACGCATGTGGGCGCGGGTGCGGCCGGGCGGAACGGACGAACGGGCGCGGGCGGCGGCGGGCGGAAGCGGTGGCGGGCGGCCATTGCCGCGCTGGTCGTCGTGGGTGCCGGCGGCGTGTGGGCGACCGGTGCCGTGGGGGGCTCCGGCGGCGCGGGCGAACCGGGCGGCCCCGGCGCCCCGGTCGCGGCGAAGGGCCCGGTGGCGTCCGCGCCGTGGCACACCTCGCTCCCGGCCTCCGGGAGTTCCACACCGGCCTGCTACGGGGCGGGGGCCGCCGACGAGGACGACGCCGGTCCGTCCGCCGCGCTGTACTGCGCCGCGGACGGTGTCGCCGCCGCCCGGCTGGACCCGGCGGACGGCCGGGTGCTGTGGTCCCACCGATCCGCCGGGACCACCCCGGCGACGGGCACGGTGTCGGTGTCCGGCGGGCTGGTGCAGACGGCGGTGCCGGGCCGGAAGGTGCGCGCGTACGACCCCGTCAAGGGTGAGCAGGTCTGGGAGGCGAGTCTGTCCCCGTACCTCGGGGCACCCTTCGCCGCGGGCGACACGCTGCTGCTGACCGCCGAGGACGGCACGACCGAGGCGCTCGACTCCGCGACCGGCGTGTCCCGCTGGCGGCACACGCTCACGGGGCATCAGCGCCCCGACTACGCGCTGTACGACGGCGGGCCGGGGCTGGTCTACGCCTTCGAGCACTCGGCCTACGGGTCGACCACGCTGATCACCGCCGTCTCCGTCCAGTCGGGGCGCCCGGCGTGGCAGCGGCGGCTGGACGGCATGCTCACGCCGGTGGGGGTCTCGGGCGGGGCCCTCGTGCTGACGGCCATGAACGGGGACGCCCAGACGGTCGGCATCGTCCGCTACGAACCGGAGTCCCGGCGCGTCACCCGCGTGGCGCTGCCGTTCCGGATGAACGAGCCGGAGGCGGTGGTGGACGCGGACACCGCCTATCTGCTGGCCCGCGGCGGGACCCTGGTCGCCGTCGACCTCGCCGCGTCCGGCGGCGGCGACGCGGTCCGCTGGCAGTTGGAGACCGCGGCCGGGCGGGCCTCGGCGCCCGTCCTGGCCGCCGGGGACCGGATCTACTTCTCGGCGGCGGACGGGCGGCTGCTGGCCGTGGACACCGCGCGCGGGAAGCTTCTGGGGCAGACGGCGCCCCGGTTGCGGGACGGGAAGCTCGCGTACGCCTCGGAGCTGCCCGCGCCGGTTGCCGTGGGCCGGACCGTGTTCGCTACCGCGCCCGACGGTTCCGTGTTCGCCGTCGACAACGAGGACCCCGCTCGCTGGTGAGAGCGGGGTCCTGGTTCGTCGTCGCGGTCGCCGTTCGTCGCGGTCGCCGTGGTCGTCCACCGTCGCGGTCGTCGTTCGCCGTCGCCGGTCGCGGTCGTCGTTCACCGTCGCGGTCCGTGCCGGTGCGGCTCGCGTCCGGGTTCCTGCCGCCGGCCGGGAGAGGCGTCAGCCCAGCTTGGACACGTCCCGCACCGCGCCCCGGTCGGCGCTCGTCGCCATCGCCGCGTAGGCGCGCAGGGCCGCGCTGACCTTGCGTTCGCGGTTCTTCGGGGCGTACACGCCGTTCAGTGCCTCGCGGCGGGCGGTCAGCTCGGCATCGGGCACCAGGAGCTCGATCGAACGGCTCGGGATGTCGATCCGGATCCGGTCGCCGTCCGCGACGAGCGCGATCGTGCCGCCGGAGGCCGCCTCGGGCGAGGCGTGCCCGATGGAGAGGCCGGAGGTGCCACCGGAGAACCGGCCGTCGGTGACGAGGGCGCAGCTCTTGCCGAGGCCGCGGCCCTTCAGGAAGGACGTCGGGTAGAGCATCTCCTGCATGCCGGGGCCGCCGCGCGGGCCCTCGTAGCGGATGACGACGACGTCGCCCTCCTTGATCTCCTTGCGGAGGATCTTGTCGACGGCCTCCTCCTGCGACTCGCAGACGACCGCCGGGCCCTCGAAGGTCCAGATCGACTCGTCGACGCCCGCCGTCTTCACGACACAGCCGTCCTCGGCGAGGTTCCCCTTGAGAACCGCGAGGCCGCCGTCCGCGGAGTAGGCGTGCGCCAGGTCGCGGATGCAGCCGCCGGCCGCGTCCACGTCGAGGCTCTCCCAGCGCTCGGACTGCGAGAAGGCGGTGGCGGAGCGGACGCATCCGGGGGCCGCGTGCCACAGTTCGACGGCCTCCGGGGACGGGGAGCCGCCGCGCACGTCCCAGTCCTTCAGCCACTGGGCGAGGGAGTCGGAGTGGACCGCGTGCACGTCCTCGTTGAGCAGCCCGGCGCGGTGCAGTTCGCCGAGGATGGCGGGGATGCCGCCGGCCCGGTGCACGTCCTCCATGTAGTACGTGCCGCCGGGGGCGACGTTGGGCGCGACCTTCGACAGGCAGGGGACGCGGCGCGAGATCGCGTCGATGTCGCCGAGGTCGTAGTCGAGCTCCGCCTCCTGGGCCGCGGCGAGCAGGTGGAGGATCGTGTTGGTGGAGCCGCCCATGGCGATGTCGAGCGCCATGGCGTTCTCGAACGCGGCACGGGTGCCGATGGAGCGCGGCAGGACCGTCGCGTCGTCCTGCTCGTAGTGGCGCCGGGCGATCTCGACGACCGTGCGGCCCGCCTCCTCGTAGAGCGCCCTGCGGGCGGTGTGCGTGGCGAGGACGGAGCCGTTTCCGGGGAGGGACAGGCCGAGGGCCTCGGTCAGGCAGTTCATCGAGTTGGCGGTGAACATGCCGGAACAGCTGCCGCAGGTGGGACAGGCGTTCTCCTCGATGCGGAGGATGTCCTCGTCCGAGATGTTCTCGTCGACCGCGTCGCTGATCGCGTTGATCAGGTCGAGCTTGCGGACGGTGCCGTCGACGAGGGTGGCCTTGCCCGCCTCCATCGGACCGCCGGAGACGAAGACGGTCGGGATGTTGAGGCGCATTGCGGCCATCAGCATGCCGGGCGTGATCTTGTCGCAGTTGGAGATGCAGATCAGCGCGTCCGCGCAGTGCGCCTCGACCATGTACTCGACCGAGTCGGCGATCAGGTCGCGGGAGGGGAGGCTGTACAGCATTCCGCCGTGGCCCATCGCGATGCCGTCGTCGACGGCGATGGTGTTGAACTCGCGCGGCACGGCCCCCGCGGCCTTGATGGCGTCGGAGACGATCCGGCCGACCGGGGCCAGGTGGGTGTGGCCGGGGACGAACTCGGTGAAGGAGTTGGCGACCGCGATGATCGGCTTGCCGATGTCCTCGCTCGCTACGCCCGAGGCCCGCATAAGGGCGCGGGCGCCCGCCATGTTGCGGCCGTGGGTGACAGTGCGGGACCTCAGCTGGGGCATCGTCTCTCGCTCCTTCGACATGAAAAGACTGTTTCCGAGCGTACGCCCCCGGCTCCAAGATCTGGACACGGTGTCCGGTATGCGGGACGGGTGCTCGGTGGGTGGACGGGGGTTCCGCCGGTGGGCCCCGGGAGTCCTCGCGGGGCCTGCGCGGCTCCTCGCGGGCCCGGCGCGGCTCCTCGTGACGGTTTCACGAGGACACGGCGAGGACGATCCGTGCCGTCGCGGCGGGCCGCGCCGCGGATCGCGCGGCGGGACCGGGCCGGGACGCCGCGCGGGAGGGGCGGCGGTCAGGAACGCGGCGCCCCGGTCGAGGACGACGCGAGGTGGAGCCGGGTGAACGCGAGCGCCTCCGCCAGGTCGGCCTCGCGTTCGGCGGTGGACATGGCACGGCGGGTATTGACCTCGATGACGACATGACCGTCGAAGCCGGTGCGGGCCAGATGTTCGAGGAGTTCGGCACACGGCTGGTCGCCCCGCCCAGGGACCAGGTGCTCGTCCTTGTTGGAGCCCTTGCCGTCGGCGAGGTGGACGTGGGCGAGCCGGTCGCCCATCCGCCCGACCATCGCCATGCCGTCGGTGCGGGCCGTCGCGGTGTGCGAGAGGTCCACGGTGAAGTGGCGGTAGTCGTCGTGCGTGACGTCCCAGTCGGGTGCGTACGCGAGCATCTCGCGGTCCCGGTAGCGCCAGGGATACATGTTCTCGACAGCGAACCGGACCTCGGTCTCGTCCGCCATGCGCCAGACGCCGGTGACGAAATCGCGCGCGTAACCGCGCTGCCAACGGAACGGCGGGTGGACGACGACGGTCGTCGCGCCGAGTTTCTCCGCGGCGGCTTGGGCGCGCTGGAGCTTCACCCACGGATCGGTGGACCAGACGCGCTGCGTGATCAGCAGGCAGGGCGCGTGGACGGCCAGGATCGGCACCTGGTGGTAGTCCGAGAGCCGTCGCAGTGCCTCGATGTCCTGGCTGACCGGATCGGTCCACACCATGACCTCGACCCCGTCGTAACCGAGACGCGCGGCGATCTCGAAGGCCGTCGACGTCGACTCCGGGTAGACCGAGGCCGTCGACAGGGCGACCTTCGCATCCGGGATGCGCACCACTGGTTCTGCCACCGGAACAGCGTACGGGCACGGATGGGCCCCGCCGAAGGCCCTCGGCGGAAAGTGACGAGGGGCACGACGCAGGCCATGACGCAGGCCATGACATGTAACACGGCAGGGGGCACGGCAGGGGGCACGGCAGGGGGCACGGCAGGGGGCACGGCAGGAGATATGACGGGAGCCTCGCGCCGACCGGCCGCACGAGTGACTGCCCGGCCGCGACCGGCTGCGCGTCCGCGTCAGTGGCTGCCCGTCCACACGGCTGTCGGCGTGGACGACGACCGGGCGGAGACAACGACCGGGATGAACGATGATCGAGCTGGACGACGACCGGGTCCGATGACGATCAGGTCCGACGACGACCGGGCCGGACGGGGCGGGCCGGACCGCGATCAGCCCAGGGCGGCCCGTTCCGCCGGAAGGTGGTCCAGGCGGCGCAGGATGACGCCCTCGCGCAGGGCCCAGGGGCAGATCTCCAACTCCTCGACCCCGAACAGGTCCATGGCCCCCTCCGCGACCAGGGCCCCGGCCAGCAGTTGGCCGGCCCGGCCCTCGGAGACGCCGGGCAGGCCGCCGCGCTGCGCGACGGACATCGCCGCCAGTTCCGGCATCCGCTCCTCCAGCGCCTTGCGGGTGAGGGCGCGCTGGACGTAGAGGCCCTCGGCGGAGCGTGCCGCGCCCGCGATCCTGGCGAGCTGCTTGAAGGTCTTGGACGTGGCCACGACATGGTCCGGACGTCCGAGGCGGGTGAACTCCCCCACGCTCCGGGCGATCTGCGCGCGGACGTGCCGACGCAGCGCCCTCACGTCCGCCGGGTCCGGCGGATCGCCCGGGAGCCACCCGGCGGTGAGTCGGCCCGCCCCGAGCGGAAGCGACACCGCCGCGTCCGGTTCCTCGTCGATGCCGTACGCGATCTCCAGCGAACCGCCCCCGATGTCCAGGACCAGGAGCCGTCCGGCCGACCAGCCGAACCAGCGGCGCGCGGCGAGGAAGGTGAGCCGGGCCTCCTCCACACCGCTGAGCACGGTGAGGTCGACGCCGGTCTCGTCCCGCACCCGAGCCAGCACCTGATCGGCGTTGGTCGCCTCCCGCACCGCGGACGTGGCGAACGGCAGGACGTCCTCGCACCCCTTGTCCTCGGCTGCCTGGAGCGCGTCGGTGACCGTGGCGGCCAACCGGTCCACCCCCTCGGGGCCGATCGCCCCGTCCTCGTCGAGGAGTTCGGCCAAGCGCAGTTCCGCCTTGTGCGAGTGCGCGGGCAGCGGGCGTGCGCCGGGGTGCGCGTCCACCACCAGCAGGTGCACCGTGTTCGAACCGACGTCGAGGACTCCGAGTCTCATACCCGGAACGCTACCGGGAGCGCAGACTTACCCTTGGCCCCGTGCCAAAGACGAAAAAGGCGAAGCCGGGCAAAACAACGAAGAAGCCGAACACGAAGCAGCGGGAAGCGAAGCAGAAGAACGCGGAGCGGGACGCGAAGCGGTCGGCGACGGAGCAGCGGGGAACGAAGCGAATGCACCAGCAGGATGCGAACGGGGCGGTCCGGGCGGAGGACGAGACGGGCATCGACTTCGCACGCGCCTGGGTCGAGTTCCCCGACCCGGCCGACGACGAGCAGATCTTCCGCTGCGACCTGACCTGGCTGACGTCCAGGTGGACCTGCATCTTCGGCAGCGGCTGCCAGGGCATCCAGGCGGGCCGCGCGGACGACGGTTGCTGCACGCTGGGCGCGCACTTCTCGGACGAGGACGACGAGGAGCGGGTGGCGGGCCACGTCGCACGGTTGACCCCCGAGCTGTGGCAGTTCCACGACGTCGGTACCGAGACCGGCTGGGTCGAGGTCGACGAGGACGGCGAGCGCCAGACCCGGCGCTGGAAGGGTTCGTGCATCTTCCAGAACCGTCCCGGTTTCGCCGCGGGCGCGGGCTGCTCGCTGCACATCCTGGCGCTGCGGGAGGGCCGGGAGCCGTTGGAGACCAAGCCGGACGTCTGCTGGCAGCTGCCGGTCCGGCGCACCTACGAGTGGATCGACCGGCCCGACGACACCCGCGTGCTCCAGGTGTCGATCGGTGAGTACGACCGCCGGGGCTGGGGCCCGGGCGGTCACGACCTGCACTGGTGGTGCACCTCGGCGACGTCGGCGCACGGGGCCGGGGAGCCGGTGTACGTGTCGTACCGTCCGGAGCTCGTCGAGCTGATGGGCAAGGAGGGGTACGACCGGCTCGTCGAGCTGTGCGAGCAACGGCTCTCCTCGCTGCTGCCGATGGCGCCGCATCCGGCGGACCCGGCCGATCCGGCCTGACGCCCGGCCCTCCGGCACCGGCGGCACGGGCACCGGCAGTACGGGCACCGGCAGCACGAGCGGCGACGGTACGAGCTACGGCAGCACGAGCGGCGACGGTACGGGGCACGTGCCGGCCGGCATCCGGTCCGTGCCCGTAGCCCCGGGGTTCCGCGCGGGCGGCGTGCCGCCGGCCTTCGGCAGGGGGCCGTCTCCTGCGATGTTTCCGCGCGGGCGGGGCGCGGGCGGGGCGCCCGGGGCGTCAGTCGGTGCGGGCGGGGGTGCCCGCGCCGGTGGGGGGCGGCGGGGTGGTGGGGTCCGGGGACTGTGCCGGGTCGGTCGGTGACGGCTGCGTCGGCGACGGCGCGGGGTCGGCCGGTGCGGATGTCGGATCGGTCGTCCGCGTGGGCCTCGGGGAGGACGGGGGCCGGTGCGGGGGCTCGGACGGGTCGTAGGGGACGGACCCGCCCGCGTGACCGGGACGGGCCCCCGTCCTCCCGTTTCCCCGGACGGCCACGACGGACCCCGAGGGGGCGAGGGTGATGCGCGCGCTCCAGTGGCCGTGGGGCTCCCGAAGATGGATCACCCGGACCCGGACGGTGACGCTCTCGCCCGCGGCGAGCATGCCCGAGGACCGGCTGAGGCGCAGCCACGACACGTCCGCGCGGGCCGACCAGGTGACCGGGACGCCGCCCGTGGCGGTCAGCCGCAGCAGTGTCGTGGAGTCGGACGAGCGGGCCTCGACGGTGAGTCCGTCGGCGCCGGCCGGCACCGGTCCCGGGCTGATCACCTCCGCCGAGACCTCCGGTGCCCGGCCCGTCCCCGGGCGGTGCCCGGCCCGAGGCCGGACGTTGCCCGCGTTCTCGTAGTGGCCCCGCGGGTCGTCGAGGCGGCGGAGGTCCGTACCGGTCGCCGCGACCGAGGAGCCCTCGTGCCCCTCACCGGTCTGCGGAGCGCCGCGGTAGGCGGTCCACAGCGCGATCACCGGGGCCGCGACGACCGTGGCCACCACCGTCGTCGTCACCACCCTGGCCCGCATCCGGTCCCGGCGTGCGGCGCGGTCCTTCGGGTGCATGGGGAACCCGGCCCGGTCGAAGCGCGGCCCGCCGGACCGGCTGCGCCGGGCATGGGCCATCGCGACGTACGCGGAGGGCCGCGGCGCCGGTACGACCGGCAGGGCCGCACCCGGGGTGACGGCGGCCCCCGGCCAGGGGCCCCGGGCGCCGACCCGCTCCGCGGCCCGGCGGCAGCGCGGGCAGTCGTCGACATGACGGACGAGCTCCCGGCGCAGGGTTGCCGAGAGCAGGACGCGGTGGCCGCCGGTGAGCCGGGCCATGGTGGGGCAGTTGCCGGACTCGACGACGGCGAGAGCGGCGCGGGTGCGCTCCACCTCGCAGGCCGCGGCGGCCAGGAGCTCGCGGGCGGCCGCCGGTTCGAGGCCCAGGACGGAGGCGACGGCGCGCGGGGCGAGGCGGTGACGCACGGCGAGTTCCAGGGCCTCGCGCTGTTCGGGGGTGGTGCCCGCGGCCTCCGGCCAGGCCAGTTGGGCGAGTTCACGACGGTGCGCCTCGGCGACGGCCCCGGGGACGGGGTCGGGGTCGGGGTCGGGGACGGGGACGGACACCGTCTCGGACGCGGCGGCGGGGTCGGACGCGAGGGCGTACGCACGGCCTGAGGACGCACCACCCGGCGCGAAGGGGGCGGGCGACGTCGCGACGGGGGCGGGGGGCGTGCGGCGCGCGGCGCGCACCCCCCGGGCGACCGACTGTCTCGCGGACGGCTTGGCCCCGTGGCGGTGCGCCCGGTACCCCTGCTTCCGCTCGGCGAGCTTGCGCAGACACATCCACCTGGCCAGCGCGTACAGCCAGGATTTACGTTCCTCCGCCCCTGCCGGACACCGTCCGCCCTGCCGTTCCGCGATCGCCAGCACGCCGCCGAGCGCCTCGGTGGCGGCGTCGTGGTCGCAGAGCACGGAGAGGCAGTAGGTGAACAGGCCATCGAGATGCGGCTCGTCATGTACGGAGGGGTGCTGCGGCGCAGGCTGCGTCGAGGAGTGGGGCGCACGACGCCTCGCCCGGTGTGCGCCGGTGGTGTGCGTGGGGGGCTCCAGCCTGCTGCTCGTCATCCGGTGACCGTAGGCAGCACTGAGCACACCTTTAGCGCCGCTTCAGCGCATTTAATCCTTACGGGTGAACGTATCGCTCAAAAGAGGACAGGAACCCTTGATTCAGCACGTTGGAATCTGTTCCCCCGCCAGGTCGTGTCCGATCCGTGCCGTCGGACGCCGGGTCCGACCGTGCCCGGCGGCGCTGTCGGACCCCACCTATACGGTTGCGGCATGGCTGCCCGTACGAAATCCGCGAAGGACCGACCGTCCTACCGCTGCACCGAATGCGGCTGGACCACCGCCAAATGGCTCGGTCGCTGCCCCGAATGCCAGGCGTGGGGCACGGTCGAGGAGTTCGGCGGCGCCCCCGCCGTGCGGACCACCGCGGCCGGCCGGGTCAGCACCGCCGCGCTCCCCATCGGCCAGGTCGACAGCCGGCAGGCCACCGCCCGCTCGACCGGTGTCGGCGAGCTGGACCGGGTGCTCGGCGGCGGTCTCGTGCCGGGCGCCGTGGTGCTGCTCGCGGGCGAGCCGGGGGTCGGGAAGTCGACGCTGCTGCTGGACGTGGCCGCCAAGGCGGCGAGCGACGACCACCGCACGCTCTATGTCACCGCCGAGGAGTCCGCCAGCCAGGTACGCCTGCGCGCCGACCGCATCCGCGCGATCAACGACCATCTGTACCTCGCCGCCGAGACCGACCTGTCCGCGGTCCTCGGGCATCTGGACGCGGTCAAGCCGTCGCTGCTGATCCTCGACTCCGTGCAGACCGTCGCCTCCCCCGAGATCGACGGGGCACCGGGCGGCATGGCCCAGGTCAGGGAGGTCGCCGGCGCGCTCATCAAGGCTTCCAAGGAGCGCGGCATGGCGACGCTCCTGGTCGGCCACGTCACCAAGGACGGCGCGATCGCCGGGCCCCGGCTGCTGGAGCACCTCGTCGACGTGGTGCTGTCCTTCGAGGGCGACCGCCACGCCCGCCTGCGGCTCGTACGGGGGGTCAAGAACAGGTACGGCGCGACCGACGAGGTCGGCTGCTTCGAGCTGCACGACGAGGGCATCACCGGCCTCGCCGACCCGTCCGGGCTGTTCCTCACCCGTCGCGACGAAGCCGTGCCGGGCACCTGCCTGACCGTCACCCTGGAGGGCAAGCGCCCGCTCGTCGCCGAGGTGCAGGCGCTGACGGTCGACTCCCAGATCCCCTCGCCCCGGCGCACCACCTCCGGCCTGGAGACGTCCCGGGTGTCGATGATGCTCGCCGTGCTGGAGCAGCGCGGCCGGATCAGCGCGCTCGGCAAGCGCGACATCTACAGCGCGACGGTCGGTGGCGTGAAGCTCTCCGAGCCCGCGGCGGACCTCGCGGTCGCGCTGGCGCTGGCCAGCGCGGCGAGCGACACCCCCCTCCCCAAGAACCTCGTCGCGATCGGCGAGGTGGGCCTCGCGGGCGAGGTCAGGCGGGTCACCGGGGTCCAGCGCAGGCTCGCCGAGGCGCACCGTCTGGGCTTCACGCACGCCCTGGTTCCGCCCGACCCGGGAAAGGTCCCGGCCGGTATGAAGGTCACAGAAGTCGCCGACATGGGTGATGCGCTCAGAGTGCTGCCGCGCCGGTCTCGCGCACAGGCCCCCCAGGAGGAGGGCGCACGCCGGTAGACTTTGCCCTGGTCTCGCCCGCCCGTACGAACGGTATGAGGGACGTAAGGGCACCGCCAACCCGCGACCGGAGGAGTGCAGTGGCAGCCAGCGACCGGGCAGCATCGCCCGGAAAGTCCGGCCAAAGCACCGGCAACGAGGCGCTGATGCGTACCTCGTTGTCCTCCGTCGCGCCCGGAATGGCCCTGCGCGACGGCCTGGAGCGCATCCTCCGCGGCAACACCGGCGGATTGATCGTGCTCGGCATGGACAAGACCGTCGAATCCATGTGCACCGGCGGATTCGTGCTGGACGTGGAGTTCACCGCGACGCGCCTGCGCGAGCTGGCCAAGCTCGACGGTGCGCTGATCCTCGACAAGGACATGACCAAGATCCTGCGCGCGGGTGTGCAGCTGGTCCCGGACGCCTCCATTCCCACGGAGGAGACCGGTACCCGCCACCGCACGGCGGACCGGGTCTCCAAGCAGTGCAACTTCCCGGTCGTCTCGGTCTCGCAGTCGATGCGCCTGATCGCGCTCTACGTGAACGGCGAGCGCCGGGTCCTGGAGGAGTCCGCGGCGATCCTCTCCCGGGCCAATCAGGCACTCGCCACCCTGGAGCGGTACAAGCTCCGCCTCGACGAGGTCGCGGGCACGCTGTCCGCGCTGGAGATCGAGGACCTGGTCACTGTCCGGGACGTGACGGCCGTCGCGCAGCGCCTGGAGATGGTCCGCCGGATCGCGACCGAGATCGCGGAGTACGTGGTCGAGCTGGGCACCGACGGCCGGCTTCTCTCGCTCCAGCTCGACGAGTTGATCGCGGGTGTCGAGCCGGAGCGCGAGCTGGTCGTGCGCGACTACGTGCCGGAGCCGACCGCCAAGCGGTCCCGGACGGTCGCCGAGGCACTGACCGAACTCGACGCGCTCTCCCACACGGAGCTGCTCGAACTCCCGGTGGTGGCGAGAGCGCTGGGGTACAGCGGTTCGCCGGAGACGCTCGACTCGGCGGTCTCGCCGCGCGGTTTCCGGCTGCTGGCGAAGGTGCCGCGACTCCCCGGCGCGATCATCGACCGGCTGGTGGAGCACTTCGGCGGCCTGCAGAAGCTCCTCGCCGCCAGCGTGGACGACCTCCAGACGGTCGACGGGGTGGGCGAGGCGCGGGCGCGCAGCGTGCGCGAAGGCCTTTCGCGGCTGGCGGAGTCGTCGATCCTCGAACGGTACGTCTAAAACACCCGGCCCCCGACGCCTCCGGGCCTCCGGGCCTCCGGGAAACGGTGCGTCCGACGCCGCACGGTCACATGCCGTGCGGCGTCGGACGTAGCACCGTGCGAGTCCTCGTCGGTCCCTGCGAGTCCTCGTCGGTCCCTGCGAGTCCTCGTCTGCCCTCGCCCCGGTCCTCGTCTGCCCTCGTCAGTCCTTCGCGAGGACGAACGAGGCGCGCGGCGGGGTCCCCTTGCGCACCGGCTGGCCCGACACCTTCGCCTCGACCAGGTACGTCCCCGGGCCCGCGGTGCCCACGGCCGGGGTCGCGCACTGCGCGACGCTCTTCCTGAGGTCCCACTCCACGGTATGGACGACGGTCGCGCCCGCCGGGAACTCCAGCAGCAGGTTTCCCGGGGTGCGCGGGCAGTCCTGGGTGGACCAGACCTGGCTGTCGTCGCCACCGGCCTCGGTGACGGTGAGCACCGCGCTCTTCGGTCCGAAGTCGGCCTTGCAGGTGGCGGTCGAGGTGTTCCTGGCGATCAGCCGGAACTTCGGCTTCTCGCCGGGGGCATAACTGACCTCGGTGTTCAGGGTCAACTGCAGCGAACCCGGGGTGCAGTCGGGGAGCGGGGATCCGGCCGGGATCTGACGGGCGGCCGTCGCACCGCTGCCGCCCGCACTGCCGGAACCGGTGCCGGTACCGACGGCGCCGTTCCCGCCGGTGCCCGCACCGCCGCCGGACCCGGCTCCCGCGCCACCGGTGTCCCCGTCCTCGGAGTCGTCCGACTCGTCGCGGCCGCCCGGCTGTTGGGTGATGGCCGAGCCCGACGGGGTGGGGCCCGGCGTGATCGCGTGCGCGGGATTCGACGCACCGGACCGCGAGTCGTCCGTGGTCCCCTTGCCGCCGCGGGAGGTGACGGCCCATACGATCAGCGCCGCGAGCAGCGCGACCAGCGCCAGCGCCACGGCCCTCCGTCGCCAGTAGATGGTGGAGGGAAGCGGCCCGATCGGATTACGCAAAGATCCCACGCCGCAAACTCTACGAGAGATCCGCACCAACTCCCGCCCCACCCGCCGTCGAGCCGCGAAGTTTTACGGATCATCATCCCGGTGCGCCCCGCTTGTCCACCGACTTCGGGATCACCGGGAGGAGCACCCCGTTCGGTTGACTACCCTCTGTCACATGGATAGTTCAGTCACTGCCCCGCTCTATCGGGACGTCACCGACTTCGCGCATGACACGCCGTCATGGGTTCAGCATCTCGCCGCGGGATGGACGGAGTTCGGCCTCCTGGTCTTCGGCGTCCTGTTCATCACCGGGTGGTGGCGGGCCCGTCGGGGGGACGAGGCCGCCCTGGCTCTGGCGGTGCTCGCACCCCTCGCGACGGGCTTCGGCTACGTGGTCAGCGAGGTGCTGAAGTCGATGGTGAACGAGGAGCGCCCCTGCCGGGCCGTCACCGGTGCGGCGGCCTCGCTGGTGTCGTGCCCGCCGGTCGGCGACTGGTCGTTCCCCAGCAACCACTCCGCGATCGCCGGCGCGGCCGCCGTCGCGGTGGCGATCGCCCGGCCCGTGCTGGCCTGGCTGACCGTGCCGATGGCGCTGCTGATGGCCTTCTCCCGGGTCTTCGTCGGGGTGCACTATCCGCACGACGTGGCGGTCGGGCTGGTGCTGGGCGCGGTGGTGTCGGCCGTGGCGGTCCTGGTGCTGCGCCGTCCGGCGCGTGCGCTGGCCCTGACGGTACGCGGCAGCACGGCGCCGGTGGCGGCTCTGGTCTCCGGACCGGGCACGGGCACGGCGGCCGGTCCGCGTACCGGCGGCCGGGGACGGCGGCGCCGGACCGGTCGCCGCTGACGGCGCGGGGGCGACGCACCGGTCCGACGGCTCGCCGCGGCGTGTGGGGGGCGCCGCACCGTCGGACGACTCGACGCGACGCGGCCCGACGCGACGCGGCCCGACGCGACGCGGCCCGACGTGGCGGTGGCGAGTCGGACCGGGCCGGGCGCTCTGCCCGGCCCGACCCCGCCCCGGCTCGTCGGCCCCGCCCCGGAGGGCCCGGAGACCCTTGGGCCGGTTGCCGGACATCGGGGGGACAAGACGAGTGGCAATATCACCCCAAGGGCCCTCAGGACGGGCGACACCACCGTGCACGGAGCCGTCGTCCGTACTTCCGTGCCAGGATCGTCGGTGCGATGACTGCCATGACTGCGACACAGACGTCCCCCTCCCCCCTTCACACTCCCGTCATCGGGTGGTTCGAACAGCACGCCCGCGATCTGCCCTGGCGCCGCCCCGAAGCGGGCGCCTGGGGTGTGATGGTGAGCGAGTTCATGCTGCAGCAGACCCCCGTCAACCGGGTCCTCCCGGTCTACGAACAGTGGATGGCCCGTTGGCCGCGCCCGGCCGATCTCGCCGCCGAACCGCCGGGTGAGGCTGTCCGCGCCTGGGGCCGGCTCGGCTACCCGCGCCGGGCACTGCGCCTGCACGGGGCCGCACAGGCAATAACGGAACGGCACGGCGGCGACGTACCGAGCGAGCACGCGCAGTTGCTCGCGCTGCCCGGGATCGGCGAGTACACCGCGGCGGCCGTCGCCTCGTTCGCGTACGGACAGCGCCATGCCGTGCTCGACACGAACGTGCGCCGGGTGTTCGCACGGGCCGCCACCGGCGTCCAGTACCCGCCGAACGCGACCACCGCCGCCGAGCGCAAGCTGGCCCGTGCCCTGCTCCCCGAGGAGGACGAACGGGCCGCCCGCTGGGCCGCCGCGACGATGGAGCTCGGCGCCCTCGTCTGCACCGCCAGGAACGAGGACTGCACGCGGTGCCCGATCGCCGCGCAGTGCGCCTGGCGGCTGGCCGGCAAGCCCGCCCACCAAGGGCCCGCGCGCCGCGGTCAGACCTACGCGGGAACCGACCGGCAGGTGCGCGGGCGGCTGCTCGCCGTGCTGCGGGAGGCCGTGGCACCGGTGCCGCAGGCAGCCCTGGACGCGGTGTGGGACGAGCCGGTGCAACGCGCCCGCGCGCTGGACGGCCTGGTCGCGGACGGCCTGGTCGAACCGCTGTCCGGCGGCCTGTACCGACTGCCGCTGAGCTGAGCCGACGCACCCGCCCAGGAACGCCCGCCTCCGGTCCGCTCACCCGGTCCGCTCACCCGGTCCGCTCCGGGAACGCACGTCGCCGCCGCGTCGTTGTCGCACGGCCGAATGCCCCGTCGGCACGCGACAGGACGCCCGCCCGTCGCCGACCGGGCGTTCCCCGTCGACGCGCGACCGGCTCCGCGCCCGCTGTTACACAACCGATGGACAGCCGTGCGTCGGCGTATGGCTGCTCCGCACAACCTCGTGACAACGCCTCCGTAACGTCGTCGAC
Organism: Streptomyces sp. NPDC056061; assembly: GCF_042266885.1. Classification (NCBI taxonomy): domain Bacteria; kingdom Bacillati; phylum Actinomycetota; class Actinomycetes; order Kitasatosporales; family Streptomycetaceae; genus Streptomyces; species Streptomyces sp. NPDC056061. The sequence continues at coordinate 20,641 of NZ_JBHJWQ010000008.1, forward strand.
GCCGTCCCGACCGATCGATGGGCGGCGGCGGGTCAGACGGGGTTCCACGGGGACGGAGGCGGTTGGAATGGCGCAGGGCGAGGTGCTCGAATTCGAGGAGTACGTACGCACCCGGCAGGACGCGCTGCTGCGCAGCGCACGCCGGCTGGTCCCCGACCCGGTGGACGCGCAGGACCTGCTGCAGACCGCCCTGGCCCGTACGTACGGTCGCTGGGACGGCATCGCCGACAAGTCCCTCGCCGACGCCTACCTGCGCCGCGTCATGATCAACACGCGTACCGAGTGGTGGCGGGCCCGCAAGCTGGACGAGGTCCCCACCGAACAGCTGCCCGACGCGAGCGTGGAGGACGGCACCGAGCAGCGCGCCGACCGCGCCCTGCTGATGGACGTGCTCGGCGTCCTGGCTCCCAAGCAGCGCAGCGTTGTCGTGCTGCGACACTGGGAGCAGATGAGTACGGAGGAGACGGCTGCCGCGCTCGGCATGTCGGCCGGTACGGTGAAGAGCACGCTGCACCGCGCACTCGCGCGGCTGCGCCAGGAGCTGGAGAACCGTGAGGCGGCGAGCCGGGAGGCCGCGCTCCGGGAGGAGCGGCGCCCGGCGACGGACGAGCGTGCTCCGGCCGTCGGCGCCGCGGTGCGCGCGCGGACGGCGCCCGCCCGGACGCGGGCGCAGGCGGGCAGGCATGTGGACGAACGGGGGCGGGAGCGGTGCGCGGCCTGACAGCCAGCGGCGACAACGGCCGCGACGACGGCGTTCCCCGCAGGGACGACTTCGCCGACGGCGAGGACGGCGGCGGCCGCGGGGCCGCCGTCCGGCGCGGCCGGTCCCTGACCGGATGGGCGGCGAGCACCACGACCTTGGTCGGGCTCGCCGCTTTCGGGCTGTTCGCGGCCGGCTGCTCCAGCGGCGGGACCGGCACCCGGGACGAGGGTCCGGCCGGCACCCAGCCGGCCGCCGAGATCACGCCGAGCGCCGCCCCCACGTCCACGGCGAAACCGACGCCCCGGATCGACCCGGTGACGCTGATCAAGGGCGACTCCAAGGTGAGTGAGCGGGTCAGGACCGACCTGAAGCCCTGCACCGGCTCCGAGTACCCGGTGGACTCCTCGTACGGAACGCTCACCGGCGGCACCTCGCCCGATGTCGTGGTGAACGTGATGACCTGCGGCGACTCGGTGGGCGTCGGCACCTATGTGTACCGCCGGGAGTCCGGCGGGAAGTACGAGAACGTCTTCGCGATGGAGCAGCCCGCGGTGTACGGCACCATCGACCGCGGCGAACTGGTGGTGACGGCCCAGGTGTACGAGAAGAAGGACGCGGTCGCGTACCCCTCCGGCGAGGAAGTGATCACGTACCGCTGGGCGGACAGCCGGTTCGACGAGCGCGACCGGGTCCACAACGACTTCAACCGAGCCGTCGGCAGCGGAACAGCCGGACTTCCGGAATCCGCCGAGCCGGCGGGGAACTGAGAGCAGTCCGATGGCCGAGACCCATGTCCTGTTCGTCGAGGACGACGACGTCATCCGCGAGGCCACCCAGCTGGCGCTGGAGCGTGACGGTTTCGCGGTCACCGCGATGCCCGACGGCCTGTCGGGCCTCGACGCGTTCCGGGCCGACCGCCCCGACATCGCCCTGCTCGACGTGATGGTTCCGGGCCTCGACGGGGTCAGCCTCTGCCGTCGCATCCGCGACGAGTCGACAGTCCCGGTGATCATGCTGTCGGCGCGGGCCGACTCGATCGACGTGGTGCTCGGGCTGGAGGCCGGTGCCGACGACTACGTCACCAAGCCCTTCGACGGCGCGGTCCTGGTCGCCCGGATCCGTGCCGTGCTGCGCCGCTTCGGTCACGCTGCGGGGGACCGGCCGGGCGGCGAGCAGGATCCGCGTCCGGCCGACGGGGTGCTGGTCTTCGGCGACCTGGAGGTCGACACCGAGGGCATGGAGGTCCGCCGCGGCAGCGAGCAGGTGGCGCTGACCCCGACCGAGATGCGGCTGCTGCTGGAGTTCTCCGCGGCGCCCGGCACGGTGCTCTCCCGCGACAAGCTCCTGGAGCGGGTCTGGGACTACGGCTGGGGCGGGGACACCCGCGTCGTCGACGTCCATGTGCAGCGGCTGCGCACGAAGATCGGGCAGGACCGGATCGAGACCGTCCGCGGTTTCGGTTACAAGCTCCGGCCATGAGGCGGCCGGCGCTGCGGACGAGTGTCCGCTGGAAGATCAGTATCGCGATCGCCGCGGTCGGGGCGCTGACCGCGGTGGCTCTCAGCCTCGTCGTCCACAACGCCGCCCGGGTCTCGATGCTGGAGAACGCGCGCGAGATCCAGCTGACGCGGCTGACGTACGCGCAGCTGCTGTACGAGGCGAAGAAGACGCAGAAGACCGACCCCCGGTTCGGTGCCAAGCTCAACGACCCGTTGATGCCGCGCAGCCTGCGTGCGGAGACCGGGAAGAACCGCCGGGCCACCCATGTCGAGGTGCTGCGGAACGGGGTGCCCGACGTGTGGGCGGCCGTGCCGGTCGGCAACGGCGACGTGCTCTCGCTGCACACCCGCTTCACCGGCCGCAGTGCCAAGATCATGGACGATCTGGACCGGGCTCTGATCATCGGCTCGGTCTCGGTGGTGCTCGGCAGCTGTGCGCTGGGCGTGCTGATCGGCGGGCAGTTGTCGCGTCGGCTGCGCAAGGCCGCCGCGGCGGCGGGCACCGTCGCCCAGGGCAACACCGACGTACGGGTCAGGGAGGCCGTCGGCGGTGTCGTCCTCGACGAGACCGACGAGCTGGCCCGCGCGGTGGACGCGCTGACGGACGCGTTGAACGAACGGATCGAGGCCGAACGCCGGGTCACCGCGGACATCGCGCACGAGCTGCGGACCCCGGTGACCGGTCTGCTGACCGCCGCCGAGCTGCTGCCGCCCGGCCGCCCCACCGAACTGGTGCGGGACCGGGCGCAGGCGATGCGCACCCTGGTCGAGGACGTGCTGGAGGTGGCCCGGCTGGACAGCGCCTCGGAGCGGGCGGAACTGCAGGAGATCGCGCTGGGCGAGTTCGTCAGCCGGCGGATCGCGCTGCTGGACCCGGATGTGCGGGTGCAGGTGGTCCACGAGTCGTGGGTCAGCACCGATCCACGTCGGCTGGAGCGCATCCTCGGCAATCTGCTGGGGAACGCCGCCAAGCACGGTGCCACGCCGGTGGAGGTCACGGTCGAGGGCCGGGTCGTGCGGATCCGCGATCACGGTCCCGGGTTCCCGGCGGCGCTGCTGCGCGAGGGGCCGAGCCGGTTCCGTACCGGGAGCAGCGACCGGGCCGGACAGGGACACGGTCTGGGCCTGACGATCGCGGCCGGTCAGGCGCGGGTCCTCGGCGCCCGGCTGACCTTCCGCAACGCGGGCCCGGAGGGGGCGGCGGAGGGCGCGGGCGGGGCGATCGCCGTGCTGTGGTTGCCCGAGCACGCGCCGACGAACACCGGGAGCTTCCCCATCCTGCGCGTGTCCGGACAGCGGGCGGCGGACGGCGGGGCGGCGGACGCCGGGGCGCCCGAGGGCGTGGAGCCGGGCGTTCGCCGGTCGGGCGGCTGAGAGCCCGCCGGGGCGGCCTCCCGATCGGGCGGCACGCCCCGGCGCGCACGCTCCCGGCCGAAGAACACGCCGGAGAACACCAGCAGGATGAGAACCCGCCGGAGAACACTCGGCAGGACCTGCCCCGGCAGGTCGAACGTGCCCTCGGCCGGTGCCGGTCGGACACGGGCCCATGCGGGGCTTCCCGGGAACCACGAGGAACCCGCGGCCGGTACCGGCCGGACCAGGACCGGTACGGGACCGCCCCGAGCACGCGGTGGGGCCCTCGGGACGTATCCCGAGGGCCCCACCTGACAACCGACGCCTATCGGGCGGCCGGTGCCCGCCCGACGACCGGATCCGCGTCGCGCGACGGCACCTCCTTCTGTCCGGCGCCCGGACCCGTGCCGCGCAGCGGCACCTCCTTGACGAACACCGCCGCGAGCAGGGCGATCACTCCGACCGAGGCGGCCACCAGGAACGCGAGGTGCGTACCGGACGACACCGCGAACCGGTACGCCTCGTGCACCGCCTCCGGCAGCTTCGCCAGGCTCGCCGCGTCCAGCTGCGCCGAACCGGCCGTGGCCGCCCCGCCGCCCCGGGCCACCATCTCGTCCTGCACCTGCCCCGTGAACAGCGCGCCCATGATCGCGACGCCGAACGAGCTGCCCAGCGTGCGGAAGAGGGTGGTCGCGGAGGAGGCGACGCCCATGTCCTTCATCTCCACGCTGTTCTGCGCGACGAGCATCGTGATCTGCATCAGGAAGCCCATGCCCGCGCCGAGCACCGCCATGTAGACGCCCGAGGTGAGCCGGGTGGTGTCGGTGTCCATCCGGGAGAGCAGGAACAGGCCGGTCACCATCAGTGCCGACCCCAGGATCGGGAAGACCTTGTACTTGCCCGTGCTGGTGGTGACACGTCCGGCGATCAGCGACACGAACATCATCGCCAGCAGCATCGGCAGGAGCAGCAGTCCCGAGTTGGTCGCCGAGGCGCCCTGGACGGCCTGCTGGTACAGCGGCAGGAACAGCACCGCGCCGAACATCACGAACCCGGCCATGAAGCCGACCACGGACATCAGTGTGAAGTTGCGGTTGCGGAAGATGTGCAACGGGATGATCGGCTCCGCGGCCCGCGTCTCGACGAGGACGAAGCCGATGAGCGCGACGACGCCGATCGCGGCGAGTTCCATGATCATGGCGGAGCCCCAGGCGTACTCCGTACCGCCCCAGGTCGTGACCAGCACGATCGCGGTGATGCCGACGGTCAGCAGCGCGGCGCCGAGGTAGTCGACCTTCTTCCGGGCGTGCTCCCGCTTCGGCAGGTGCAGCACGGTGGTGACCATGGCGAGGGCGACCGCGCCCAGCGGCAGGTTGATGTAGAAGCTCCAGCGCCAGCCGAGGTGGTCGGTGATGGTGCCGCCGACCAGCGGTCCGCCGATCATGGCGATGGCCATGACACCGGCCATCATGCCCTGGTACTTGCCGCGCTCCCGGGGCGGCACCAGGTCGCCGATGATCGCCATGACGCCGACCATCAGACCGCCCGCGCCGAGCCCCTGCACCGCGCGGAAACCGATCAGCTGCCCCATGTCCTGGGCCATCCCGCTCAGCACCGAGCCGATCAGGAAGATCACGATGGACATGAGGAATATGCCCTTGCGCCCGTACATGTCGCCGAGCTTGCCCCAGATGGGGGTGGAGGCCGCGGTCGCCAGGGTGTACGCGGTGACCACCCAGGACAGGTGTGCCAGGCCGCCGAGGTCGCCGACGATCGTCGGCATTGCCGTGCCGACGATCAGGTTGTCCAGCATGGCGAGCAGCATCGTGATCATCAGGGCGAGAATCACCACCCGGACACTGCGCTGCCTGCTCCCGGAACTGTCGCCGGGCGGGGCCTCCACCCCGGCGCCCGCCGTTTTCACCGTGTCGGACATGTCCGTCCCCCACTCCCCTGTTCACCTGTACGCACCCGGCGCTTACTTGCCGCCCGGCTAGTTGATTACACTGGGCAAAGTAGACCTGCTGCTAGCCGGTCGTCAAGTAAGTTTCGAGGAGAGAGCCATGGGCAGCACGCCGCAGCCACGCCGGGGCAACACGCGCCAGCGGATTCAGGACGTCGCCCTGGAACTCTTCGCCGAGCAGGGCTACGAGAAGACCTCGCTGCGCGAGATCGCGGAGCGGCTGGAGGTCACCAAGGCCGCGCTGTATTACCACTTCAAGACCAAGGAGGACATCCTGGTCAGCATCTTCGACGACCTGAACCGGCCGGTCGAGGAGTTGATCGAGTGGGGCGGGCAGCAGCCGCGCACCCTGGAGACCAGGAGGGAGATCCTGCGCCGCTACGGCGAGGCGCTGACCTCCGCGGCCCCGTTGTTCCGCTTCATGCAGGAGAACCAGGCGGCCGTGCGCGACCTGAGCATCGGCACGACCATGAAGGACCGCGTGGTCGCGCTGGTCGACCTGATCAGGGAGCCCGACGCGCCCCTGGCCGATCAGGTGCGCTGCTTCACCGCACTCTTCGCGATGCACGCGGGCATGTTCGCCCTCAGGGACGCCGAGGGCAGCCCCGAGGAGAAGCAGGCGGCCGTCCTCGAAGTCGCCGTCGAGCTGGTGACCCGGGCCCACGACGCGCGCACCGGCGCCGACACCCCGGGGAGCAAGGGGGAGTCGTAGGACGCCGGGAGCCCGCCCCCCGTCGCCCCCCGGTCGCCGGGCACCGCGGACACGCCGCACGACGGCTTGCTTCGGGCCGGTCGGGGACGTCCGGCCGGGAGACGCCGGACGAGGCCGTCCGACCGGTCGGGTCAGACCTTGACGCCCTTCTGGTGCAGGAACGAGACCGGGTTGACCGCGGAGCCGTAGTCGGCGGTGTGGCGGATCTCGAAGTGCAGGTGCGGGCCGCTGGAGTTGCCGGTGTTGCCGGAGAGCGCGATCCGGTCACCGGTCTTCACGGTCTGGCCGATGCGCACGTCGATCTGCGAGAGGTGCGCGTACTGCGAGTACGTGCCGTTGCCGTGCTTGATCACGACCGCGTTGCCGTACGCCGGGCCGTCGCCGCCGCCGTTCGGGCCGGCCTTCACGACGGTGCCGCTGTGCGCGGCCTCGACCTTCGTGCCGACCGGGACGGCGAAGTCCTGGCCGGAGTGCTTGTGGGCCCAGCGGCTGCCGTCGTTGCCGTAGCTCGCGCTCAGCTCGTAGCGGCTCACCGGCCTCTCCCAGCCGGCCGCCTTCTTCGCGGCCGCCCTCTCGGCGGCGGCGCGCTCGGCCTTGGCGGTCTCGGCAGCCTTGCCCTGCGCTGCCGCCTGTCGGGCGACCGAGTCGGCAGCCGCGCCGTCGATCAGGTTCGCGACCTGGGGGGCGCCCGCCGTGCCGGCCGCGAACGCAGCGCCCGCACCGAACACCATCGTCGTCCCCAGACCGGCGGCCACCACGGCGCCACGGACACGGGACAGGGACGGGCGGCGGGAGTGCTGGAACGAAACGCGCTTCGACATATGCGGAAATCCTCCGGAGATGACGGGACCCGACGCTTCAGCCGGGCTGGCCATCCCTTGGTAACCCGCAACCCCATCTCCACCCAAACACCCCATCTACGAACAAAAGCCGTAACAACGGCCCCGGGAATACACCACGGACCTCCCCCACCCACCCCTCGGATCCGGCGCGCTCCGGACGGACCCCACCGCAGGTCAAAAGCCCAAAAACGGACTAAACCTATCTATCCAGAATTCTTTCCCCTTCGGGTGCGGCACCCCGTCCCTCACCCGGGCACCGGCCGCCGCCGCGCGCACCGCGCACCCCCCTATCGCCCGTAGTAGGCCCGAAACGGGCTGTGTGCCTTGTCACCGCCGGAGGCCCCGAGCCTGTCCGTTTCGGGACCTTCGGCCCGCCGCCCGGCCAAGCGGTGTCCTGTAATCCCTGGTGGGTCAGCGCGCGGCGTCAGATGCGGTGCATCGCAAGGCGGAGGGACGCCCGCATACCGGATGTATGTGGACGTTCCGACAACGCGGCGAGGTGCCGTAGCTGTCGTCGCGCGCCCACCAGGGATTACGGGACACCGCTTACGCTGGCACGGCAACCGAATCGGCTCCCGGGGGGACGCGGCCATGACCGGCAATGCGACAGGCGACAGGCACGGCAACAGGAACAGCACCGGGGACAGCGGCAGGGACAACGGCAGCGACATCGACGGCATCGAGCTCGCCGACGCCGTCGAGTCGATCCGCAACCAGCTCATCGACGCCGCGGGCCGCGCGACCGGCCGCCCCGTGGCCTTCGAGGTCGGCGACATCCAGATGGAGTTCACCCTTGAACTCCGCAAGGAGTTCAAGGGCGGCACCAGGGTGAAGGCATGGGTGGTCGACGCGGGTGCCGACGCCTCCCGCACCACCGGCCGCACCCACAAGGTGGCGTTCACCCTGAAACCGCGCGATGCCGCGACCGGCGAGCCCTGGCGGATCGGTCACGAGGACGCGGGCAGCACGGCGCACTTCGGCCGCGGACCGGCACGGCCGTGAGCACGGCACGCCCCCCGGCGCCCGCGTCGTCCGAATCCCGCACGGTCGTCGTCCTCGGCTCCGGGGGCGTCCAGGGCAGCGGCGTGCTGCTCACCGACCGGCTGGTCCTCACCTGTGCCCACGTGGTGCGCGGCGGCAGTCATGCCCGTGTCGTCCACCCCCTGCTGGCGGACCGCACCACGACCGCGGTCGCGTGGATCGACCACGACCTCGACGCCGCACTCCTGCTGGCCCCGGAACCAGTACTTCCGCTCTCCCCGGTGCGGCTCGGAGTCCTCGGCGGCGAACAGGTGCTCCCCGGCTGCGAGGTCACGGGTTTCCCCGACATCCAGCGCTACGGACCCGAACGTCATCTGGAGGCCGACCAGTACGCGGCCACCGTGCTGCCGATGGCCGGGCAGCTGCGCGGCCTGCTCGTCTGCGAACTGGACGGCCCGCCGCCCGAAGGGAACGGATCGCGGCCCCCGTCGCTGCGCGGGTTGTCCGGCGGACCGCTCTTCGCCGGGCACGTCCTGCTCGGCATCGCGCGGCAGATCCCCCGGCAGCGCGACGGCCGGCGCGTGGAGTGCGTACCGCTCGCCCCGCTCCTCGCCTCGCGCCCCTTCGAACGCGTCTTCCGGCAGTCCGGCACGCCCCTGCGCCACGAACGCGTCCACGGCCACTTCCCCCGCGACGCACGGTACGAGGAGGAGTACGCGACCGCCCTCGGCGCCGCCTACCGGCGCACGAAGATCTTCGGACTGGACGAGCTGGGCCGACGCGACTCCGAATGGGACCTCGACACCGCCTATCTCAGCCTGGAGGCCCAGCAGAACCCCGCCGGACCGGCCCCGCGCGCCGTCCGGTCGCCGCAGCGGATCGACGCCCTGCTCTCCGACCGCCCCCGGGTACTGCTGCGCGGCGAGGCGGGCGCCGGGAAGACCACACTGCTGTGGTGGCTGGCCGCACACGCCTCGGCCCGCACCCTGAGCCCCCGGCTGGCCGCGCTCAACGGCCTGGTGCCCTTCGTCGTCCCGCTGCGCACCCTGCGCGCCCAGGGCGGCACCTTCCCCGCCCCCGCCCAGCTGCCCGCCGCGGCCAGGCTGGTGATCGACGAGGCACCGGACGGCTGGGTCGGCCGGGTCCTGGAGTCCGGCCGGGCCCTGCTGCTGGTCGACGGGCTGGACGAGGTCCCCCAGGACGACCGCGAGCAGGCGCACGACTGGCTGTCCCGCCTCCTCGCCCGGTACCCGGACATCCGCTGCGTCGTCACGGTCCGCCCGCTGGCCGTCGAGCCCGACTGGCTGGTCTCGCAGGACTTCGAGGAACTGCGGCTGCTGCCGATGCGGAACGAGGACATCGAGGCATTCGTCACCGCCTGGCACCGCGCCGCCCGGCTGGACGACGACGACCACGACACCCTGCGCCGCCTCGAACAGGACCTGACCCAGCAGTTCGCCCAGAACCCCGCGCTGCGCAACCTGGCCCGGACCCCGCTGCTCTGCGCGGTGATCTGCGCCCTGCACCGACGCCGCCAGGGCATCCTGCCGGAGACCCGCTGGAGCCTGTACGACTCGGCACTCACCATGCTGCTCGGCGACCGCGACAAACAGCGCAGGATCGAGGCCCCCGAAGGCATCGAGATGAACGTGGAGGAGCAGGCACAGCTCCTCCAGCGCATCGCCATCTGGCTGGTGCGCGGCGGCCAGTCGGAGCTCCGGCGCTCCCAGGCACTGCGCCAGCTGGAACGGGCACTGCCCGGAATGGAACAGGTCCGCAGCCAGGGTTCGGCCGAGGAGATCCTCACCCATCTGCTCAACCGCAGCGGGGTCCTCCAGGAACGCGCCGACGGCGTCTACCAGTTCGCCCACCGCACCTTCCAGGACTTCCTCGCCGCCAAGGAATTCGTCGAGGGCGACCAGCTGAACGAACTGCTCGGCCGGGCCGGATCCCAGCAGTGGCACGACGTCATCCTGCTGGCCGCCGGTCATTGCGGGCGGCGCGAACACCCCGTCCTGGTCAACGGCCTGCTCGACGCGCGGCTCGGCCCCTCCGACACCGTCTCCCCGGACGAGATCCACATCCTCGCCGCCCTCTGCGCGCAGCACGCGACCTGGCTGGACGAACGGACCCGCGACCGGGTCCGCGCCGTCGTGGACGCGCTGTTCCCGCCGAAGTCCGACCGGGACATCCGGCTGCTGGCCCGCCTGGGACCGGCCGCCCTGAACCACCTGCCCGATCCGTCGACCGCCGGGCTCACCCCCGAGGACGCCCGGACCGCCGCGGAACTGATCAACGAGGTGGGCGGTGCGAAGGCCGTGCCGTACGCCCGCCGCTGGGCGCTCGCCCATCAGAACCTCAGCTATCGGTTCCGGGAGAGCTGGCACAGGTACCCGGTCGCCGAGTACGCCGAGCGGGTCCTCGCCACCTTCGACCTGGGGTACGAGCTGCTGAAGATCACCTCCCGGGAACAGCTGTCCGCCCTGCGTCATCTGCCGTCCGCCCGGAACCTGCGGATCACCGGCGGCTTCACCTCCGCCGAGCTCCGGGCGGCGCTGCGCGGCAGGGCCTGGGCCGATCTCGTCATCGCGGAGAACCCCCTCGTGACGGATCTGGCGTTCCTGGCGGACTGCGGGGAGCAGCTCAGGGACCTGTCTCTGCACGACTGCCCGGCCGTGCAGGATCTCGGTCCGCTCGTCGGACTCCGCGCGCTGCGCTCGCTCCAGCTGGACGTGAGCCGGCTGCCCGACACCGCGCTCTCGGTGCTGGCCTCCGCCTCGGGCCGGCTGAGCTACCTCGACCTGCGCAACGTGACGGCCGGCCGGCTCAGTCGGCTGCCCTCCCATCCGCAGGTGCGTTCCCTGGGCATCCGCGGGACGGGCCTCGTGGAGGTCGACTCGCTCCAGGGCTGGACGCACCTGGAGAGCCTCCACCTGGAGACGCTCACTCCGGTGCGGCCCCTGCTCGCGGCCCTGCGCCGGGCCCCGCGCGTTGTCGACGTCACGATGCGGGTGGTGTCGCTGACCGAGTTCGAGGGCGAGGCGGCCGTGCCGTCCGTCAAGGAACTGGTGCTCCGCTGCGAGACGGACACGACCGGTGGGTTCGAACAGATCCCCCGGATCTTCCCGGCGCTGAGGTCGTTCCTCTTCACGCCTCCCGCATTCGGGGAGCCCATCGACCTGACGCCGCTCGAAGCCCTGCGGGGGCTGAGGGTCGCCATCACCGGCAACCACCAGTCCGTCGGCGGCGAGGGCCTGGTGGTCGACCCCTGACCGTACCGGGCGCGAGAAGGGGGCTGCCCCGGACCGTTTCCACGGTCCGGGGCAGCCCCCTTCGAACAATTCGGCTCAGGCGCTCACGCGCCCGGGCGCGTCCCTCACACGTCCTTCGACATGTTCGGACCGGCACCGCCCGCAGCCTGCTCGATCGGCGGGACGTCCGGCAGGGCCGACTTCTCCTCGCCGCGGAAGGTGAAGGTCTTCTCCTCGCCCTCGCCCTCCGTGCCGACGACCACGATGTGGCCGGGGCGCAGCTCGCCGAAGAGGATCTTCTCGGAGAGGACGTCCTCGATCTCGCGCTGGATCGTCCGGCGCAGCGGCCGGGCGCCCATCACGGGGTCGTAGCCCTTCTTCGCCAGGAGCGACTTGGCCTCCGAGCTCAGCTCGATGCCCATGTCGCGGTCCTTGAGGCGCTCGTCCACCTTGGCGAGCATGAGGTCGACGATCTGGATGATGTCGTCCTCGCTGAGCTGGTGGAAGACGACGGTGTCGTCGACACGGTTGAGGAACTCGGGGCGGAAGTGCTGCTTGAGCTCTTCGTTGACCTTGTTCTTCATCCGCTCGTACCCGGTCTTGACGTCGCCCTGGGCGGCGAAGCCCAGGTTGAAGCCCTTGGAGATGTCCCGGGTCCCGAGGTTGGTCGTCATGATGATGACCGTGTTCTTGAAGTCCACGACCCGACCCTGGGAGTCGGTCAGACGACCGTCCTCCAGAATCTGGAGCAGGGAATTGAAGATATCGGGGTGGGCCTTCTCGACCTCGTCGAAGAGAACGACGGAGAACGGCTTGCGGCGCACCTTCTCGGTGAGCTGGCCGCCCTCTTCGTAACCCACGTAACCGGGGGGCGAACCGAAGAGGCGGGAAACCGTGTGCTTCTCGCTGAACTCCGACATGTCGAGAGCGATCAGCGCGTCCTCGTCGCCGAAGAGGAATTCGGCGAGCGTCTTGGAGAGTTCGGTCTTACCGACACCGGACGGGCCGGCGAAGATGAACGAACCACCGGGGCGCTTCGGGTCCTTCAGACCGGCTCGCGTACGACGGATCGCCTGCGAGAGGGCCTTGATGGCGTCCTTCTGACCGATGACGCGCTTGTGGAGCTCGTCCTCCATGCGCAGCAGACGGGAGGACTCCTCCTCCGTCAGCTTGAAGACCGGGATGCCGGTCGCGGTGGCGAGGACCTCGGCGATCAGCTCGCCGTCGACCTCGGCCACGACGTCCATGTCGCCGGCCTTCCACTCCTTCTCGCGCTTGGTCTTCGCGGCGAGGAGCTGCTTCTCCTTGTCCCGCAGGGACGCGGCCTTCTCGAAGTCCTGCGAGTCGATCGCGGACTCCTTGTCGCGGCGGACGCCCGCGATCTTCTCGTCGAACTCGCGGAGGTCCGGCGGCGCGGTCATCCGGCGGATGCGCATCCGGGAACCGGCCTCGTCGATCAGGTCGATCGCCTTGTCCGGCAGGAAGCGGTCGGAGATGTAGCGGTCCGCCAGGGTCGCGGCCTGGACCAGCGCCTCGTCCGTGATGGAGACGCGGTGGTGGGCCTCGTAGCGGTCGCGCAGACCCTTGAGGATCTCGATCGTGTGCGGCAGCGACGGCTCGGCGACCTGGATGGGCTGGAAGCGGCGCTCCAGCGCGGCGTCCTTCTCCAGGTGCTTGCGGTACTCGTCGAGCGTGGTGGCACCGATGGTCTGGAGCTCACCGCGGGCCAGCATCGGCTTGAGGATGCTGGCGGCGTCGATCGCGCCCTCGGCGGCACCCGCACCCACCAGGGTGTGGAGCTCGTCGATGAACAGGATGATGTCGCCGCGGGTGCGGATCTCCTTGAGGACCTTCTTCAGGCGCTCCTCGAAGTCACCGCGGTAGCGGGAGCCGGCGACCAGCGCGCCGAGGTCGAGGGTGTAGAGGTGCTTGTCCTTGAGGGTCTCGGGCACCTCGCCCTTGACGATGGCCTGGGCCAGGCCCTCGACGACCGCCGTCTTGCCGACGCCGGGCTCGCCGATGAGAACCGGGTTGTTCTTGGTACGGCGGGACAGCACCTGCATGACCCGCTCGATCTCCTTCTCGCGCCCGATGACCGGGTCGAGCTTGGACTCGCGGGCCGCCTGGGTGAGATTCCGGCCGAACTGGTCGAGCACCAGGGACGTGGAGGGGGTGCCCTCCGCGGGGCCGCCCGCTGTGGCCGCCTCCTTGCTGCCGGAGTACCCGGAGAGCAGCTGGATGACCTGCTGCCGCACCCGGTTGAGGTCGGCGCCGAGCTTCACGAGGACCTGGGCGGCGACGCCCTCGCCCTCGCGGATCAGGCCGAGCAGGATGTGCTCGGTGCCGATGTAGTTGTGGCCGAGCTGAAGGGCCTCGCGGAGCGACAGCTCCAGGACCTTCTTGGCCCGGGGTGTGAAGGGGATGTGCCCGGACGGGGCCTGCTGGCCCTGGCCGATGATCTCCTCCACCTGCTGGCGGACCGCCTCGAGCGAAATCCCGAGGCTCTCCAGGGCCTTAGCGGCGACACCCTCACCCTCGTGGATCAGGCCCAGGAGGATGTGCTCGGTGCCGATGTAGTTGTGGTTGAGCATCCGGGCTTCTTCCTGAGCCAGGACGACAACCCGCCGCGCGCGGTCGGTGAACCTCTCGAACATCGTTAATCGCTCCTCAGAGCGGTCAGGCAGTAAGGGGTCGGTCCCCTCCCTGTCCTTCCGCAGCTTAGTCCCGCAAGCGGGGACCGCTCATTCCAACTGCCGCCACCGTCCTTGGCCTCCTGCCCCGAACGCCGACATCTGCTCCAACCCGATGGTGCGAGACGATGTTCCCGCAGGCCAGGCAGATACGCCTATCGCCAGTACGCCGATGGCGAACGTGAGACGCCCGAACCTGCGTGTCGCCCCTCCCCACCAGTCATGTCTTACCCGCAATTACAGACAGTCCATGCGGCGCATGCCGGTTCCCTCCGCTATGGGCGAACATTTTTGCGCCGCCTCACACGCCCATAAAACCGCATTTCGGACATGTCGCGCATCCCAAGCGGACTCTGCGTAACCCCTGGAGGTCGCCGTCCGCCCCTCCGGCGGGTTCGTCACCGTCCGGATCCCCCTCCGGTGCCCGACGGCGGGCGGAGGAGCCGGGACGCGGGCGCGCGCCGGGCGCGACGGCACGAGCACGGACTCGGACAGAGGACTTGGACATCGCGCCGACACCGCGCCGGTACGACTGCCGGCCGGGCCGCGGTTCGGCATCCCCGCAGCACCCCTGTCCGCCGACCGGGCACACGGCGCACAGGTCGATCGCACCGGGCCGGTGCAGCCGGTCGTCGGCCGGACGGGCCCACCGGTGACAGCGCGAACCGCCGGGGCATTGCCCGGACCGCTCGACCGGACGGCCGAAGCGGGGCGGGGACGTCCTCCCGCCGGCCGCCTTCGGCAGCGGCGGCCGGATCACCGCTCCGTCGCCCCGGGCAGAGGCGGCACAGCGGTCAGAGGCCGCCGTACGGCTGCGGCCCCCGGGCTGCCGCACGAGGGGAGAGCCGGTGCTCCCGGATCTCGTCGGTCCCGGGAGCGGCGACGAGGGCGCTCCCGGTCTCGTGCGGCTCGTGGACGCGATGGCGGAGGAATGCCACCGGGTCCGGTTGTCGCGTGCCCAACAGGGCGGTCGACCCATCGGTCGACCGCTCAGCTGTTGGCCTTCTCGTAAGCCTCACGGATCTCCGCGGGAACACGGCCGCGGTCATTCACATTGTGCCCGTTCTCGCGGGCCCACTTACGGATCTCGGCGGTGTCCTTGTTGCCACCGGCAACCGCGCGGCCCCGGCCGCGACCGGCCGCGGCACGGCCACCCGTACGCCGACCGCTCTTGGTGTACGGCTCAAGAAGACCGCGAAGCTTGTCCGCGTTGCTCGTGGTGAGGTCAATCTCGTACGTCTTGCCATCCAGGGCGAACGTGACCGTCTCGTCCGCCTCGCCGCCGTCGAGGTCGTCCACAAGAAGGACCTGAACCTTCTGTGCCACCGGATTTCCTTTCATCGAAAATGCAGTACGCGGAAAGGAAACCGCTTTTCCCCGGAAAACACAAACCCTCGGCAGAGGTTCAGGAGCACAAGAAGCCGGGAAACATGCGCGATTCGGACATAGAGTCACGGCTTCTTGTGACCGTCACAGGTGCAGAAGCATCCGGCTGTTGCCCAAGGTGTTCGGCTTCACCCGTTCGAGACCGAGGAACTCCGCCACGCCCTCGTCATAGGAACGCAGCAGCTCGCTGTAGACATCTCCGTCGACCGGTGTCTCTCCGATCTCCACGAAGCCGTGCTTCGCGAAGAAGTCGACTTCGAAGGTCAGACAAAAAACTCGCCGTACGCCCAGCCATCGAGCGGTCTGCAACAACTTGTCAAGGACTTGATGCCCGACACCGGCACCCCTGATGCTGTGATCGACGGCGAGAGTACGCACTTCGGCCAGGTCTTCCCACATCACGTGCAGGGCGCCGCATCCGATGACCCGGGCGTCCTCGTCGCGTTCCGCGACCCAGAACTCCTGGATGTCCTCGTAAAGCGTCACCGTCGCTTTGTCGAGCAGGATCCCTTCGCGTACGTATCCGTCGAGGAGACGGCGGACCGACGCCACATCACTGGTCCTGGCACGTCGGACGGTGACCGCCACGTTTATAACCGACGGCTCGGTACGGAAATCGGTATGCGGAAGCTCTGAGGACATACCCCGACGCTATCGCCCGGCCTCCGGAGGCGCTTCATCGCCCGGAACTTCGGCCCTCTCCGCGCTCTGCTCCACGTCCCGATCGGCGCCCGTCCGTCCGTTCGGTCGATCCGCCGGCCCGCCTGCCCGTTCGTCCCGGGACTCGGCCTCCGCCGGGGCTTCGGCTCCGCCGTCCGGCATCTCGCGCCCCGATGCCGCCGAAACGCCCTGGAGGTCCGGAACAATGATCCGCATGGCGTCCTGGAGCGCCTCGCGCTGTTCGGCCGACATCATCCCGAAGAAGGCGACAAGGGCGGCCGCCGGGTTGTCGCTGCGCGACCAGGCTTCGTTCATCAGTGCGGCCGAGTATGCGGCACGGGTGGAGACCGCCGTATATCGATATGCGCGGCCGTCGACTTCCCTGCGCACCCAGCCCTTCTGATGGAGATTGTCCATTACCGTCATGACGGTGGTGTAGGCGATGGAGCGTTCCCGCTGAAGGTCTTCGAGGACTTCCCGCACGGTGACCGGGCGGTTCCATTGCCAGACCCGTGTCATCACGGCGTCTTCCAGTTCTCCCAATTGACGGGGCACAATGTCACCTTAGTACCACTTGCCCGAAATGACCGGGTATTCATGCGACAAAAGGGCGCACGGCTCGTCATGAGCCGTGCGCCCTTTCACGCACTGCGGGAGAGCGGGACGCTCAGGCGCCGCCGCTCGGGGTCTGCCGGACCGACTCGGCGCGGCCGATCGCCGCGTCCACGGCCGCGTCCTCCTTGGCCTTGTTGGGGCCGCCCTGGCTCTTGATGATCGTCACGACGAGGCCGATGAAGAAGACGGCCATCACCACGGGGGGCACGAGCGCCGATACATAGTCCATGGCGTCCAGAGTAGCGAGGCCGGTGCCGGGTCCCGCGCGCACCCTCCGCGTTGCGGCCCGCTATCCGGCGGCCCGCTGCCGGGGCGGCGGGGCCGGGCGCCGACGCGGCGGGAACACCTCGGACGGCTTGGGCGCCGGGCGTTCGGAGGGGGCGGCCGGCCGGGGCGGAGTCCGGGGCACCTTGGGCTGTTCGGGCTCGGCACCGGTGCCGCCGGTGTCGGCACCCCGTCCGCCGGGCAGGGCCAGCAGGCGGCTGCGCGGCGCGGGGGCCGTCGCGGAGGCGACGCGCCCGGCGAGCCGGGCCCGCACCGACCGTTCCGCGAGCACCTGGCAGCGTTCCAGGAGTGCCGCCGCCACCGGCCGGTGACGCAGGGCGCGCAGGGCGGCCAGGTCGTCGGGGCGGGGATCGTACCCGCCCGCCAGCGCGTCCTGGAGGAGTTCCAGGTAACCGGCGACGGAGCCGGGCAGGGCGTCGCGGTAGCGGGCGAGGTCGGCGAGGAGGAAGGCGCGCAGCCGTCCCGCCTCCCCGACCGCCTCGTCGACCGCGCCGGCCAGGCGCAGGCACTCCTGGACGTCCTCGTCGGGCAGGGGAGCGGGATGGAGGGCGACGGCGAGGGCGCGCCGGAGCACACGCAACTCGTCCGCGCCGAACGCCATACCGCCGCGTGTTCCGTAAGGCGTGGGCATGGCGCGACCATACGTGCTAATTGGACAAAATCGGCTTAACCGGTCACCGGCGGCGCGGCGGCTCCAGCCCCCGCGCCGCCGCGTTCCCGCAGGTGCGCCGGGGTCCGGCTACATCCGGGAGACGTTCCGCTCGTACACCAGGCGCAGGCCGACGAGGGTCAGCCACGGCTCGTGCTCGTCGATCACGGAGGACTCGCCCAACACCATCGGAGCAAGGCCGCCCGTCGCGATGACCGTGACGTCGTCGGGGTCGGCCGCCAGCTCCTTCTTCATCCGGGCGACGACCCCGTCGACCTGGCCGGCGAAGCCGTAGATGATGCCCGCCTGCATCGCCTCGACCGTGTTCTTCCCGATCACGCTGCGCGGCCGGGCCAGCTCGATCTTGCGGAGCTGGGCACCCCTGACACCGAGCGCCTCGACCGAGATCTCGATGCCGGGCGCGATCACGCCGCCCGCGTACTCGCCGCGGGCGGAGACCGCGTCGAAGGTGGTGGCCGTGCCGAAGTCGACGACGATCGCCGGACCGCCGTACAGGTCGACGGCGGCGACCGCGTTGATGATGCGGTCCGCGCCGACCTCCTTCGGGTTGTCCATCAGGATCGGCACGCCGGTCTTGATGCCGGGCTCCACGAGGACCGCGGGCACGTCGCCGTAGTAGCGGCGGGTCACCTCGCGCAGCTCGTGCAGGACGGCAGGGACCGTGGAGCAGATCGCGATGCCCTCGATGCCGTCGCCCAGCTCCTCGCCGAGCAGCGGGTGCATGCCCATCAGGCCCTGGAGCAGGACCGCGAGCTCGTCGGCGGTGCGGCGGGCGTCGGTGGAGATCCGCCAGTGCTCGACGATCTCCTCGCCGTCGAACAGGCCGAGGACGGTGTGGGTGTTGCCGACGTCGATGGTGAGCAGCATCAGGCTTCGGCCCCGTCGGTGTCGCGGAAGTCCAGGCCGATGTCGAGGATCGGCGAGGAGTGGGTGAGCGCGCCGACGGCCAGGTAGTCGACGCCCGCCTCGGCGTAGGCGCGTGCGGTGTCGAGGGAGAGCCGGCCGGACGACTCCAGGACCGCGCGGCCGCCGACCAGGGCGACGGCCTCGGCGGTCAGTGAGGGGGTGAAGTTGTCCAGCAGGATCAGGTCGGCGCCCGCGTCGATGACCTCGCGAACCTGCTGCAGGGTGTCGACCTCGACCTCGATCGGCACGTCCGGGAACGCGTCCCGGACCCGCTGGAACGCCTCGGCCACCCCGCCCGCCGCGATGACGTGGTTGTCCTTGACCAGGGCGGCGTCCGACAGCGACATGCGGTGGTTGACGCCGCCGCCGCAGCGCACCGCGTACTTCTCCATGGCGCGCAGGCCCGGCGTGGTCTTGCGGGTGTCGCGGACCTCGGCCTTGGTGCCCTCCAGCACGTCGGCCCAGGCGCGGGTGGCGGTCGCGATGCCGGAGAGCCGGCACAGCAGGTTGAGCGCGCTGCGCTCGCCGGTGAGCAGGTCGCGGGTGCGGGTGGTGACGGTCAGCAGCTTCTGGCCGGGGACGACCCGGTCGCCGTCCTCGACGTGCCGCTCGACCGCGAACTCGTCGGTGCAGACGATGGACAGGACGGCCTCGGCGATCCGCAGCCCGGCCACGACGCCGTTCTCGCGGGCGGTGAAGTCACCGGTGGCCACGGCGTCCTCGGAGACGGTGGCGACGGTGGTGACGTCGATGCCGCCGTCGAGGTCCTCCGCGAGGGCGACGTGCGCGACGTCCTCGACCTGGACCGGGTCCAGCCCCGCGTCGGCGAGGAGCCGGGCGAGGTCGGGGTCGAGGCCGCACTCCAGCTCGTCGACGTCCCCGCCGCAGCCGCAGCCGTCCCCGCAGCCGCCCGCGGACGGTGCGGGCACGCCGATCTGGATCAGCGGTACGTCCACGGGTTCGGGGCGCGGGTTCTCTTCGGGCGTGCTCACGGTTACGACTCCTCGGTGACGTCGGCGGGGTGGTTCGGGGGTGCTGCTGCGCAGTGTGACGGCTGCGCGGGGTCCACGGGGCCGAATGCCTCGGTCTCCGTCCGGCGCAGCACCGGGCGGCGCTCCGGGGTGAGCCGGACGACGAGGTGGCGGCGCCAGTTCTCGTCGTCGCGCTCGGGCCGGTCCTCGCGCCAGTGGCAGCCGCGGGTCTCCTCGCGGCGCTGCGCGGCGGCGACCAGGACGCGCGAGACGAGCAGCAGGTTGGTGGCCTCCCACGCGTGGACGCCGGGCTCCACGGGCTTGGGCCCGGCCCCGTCCGCGTCCCCGGCCGCGGCCCGGACGGCGTCGTCGTGGAGGGCTTCGAGCGCCTCGGCGGATGCGGCCAGGCTCTCGGCGGAACGCAGGACACCGGCGCCCCGGGTCATGATCCGCTGGACGGCGGTCCGGGCCTCGGGGTCGAGCAGCGGGGAGGGGGCCGGGCCGGGCTCGGTGACCGCGGCGCCCGCGCGGGGCCGGTGTCCGACGATGTCCGCGGCGATGCGCTCGGCGAAGACGAGGCCCTCCAGCAGGGAGTTGGACGCCAGCCGGTTGGCGCCGTGCACGCCGGTGCAGGCGACCTCGCCGCAGGCGTACAGGCCGGGGACGGTGGTGCGGCCCCGCAGGTCGGTGCGGACGCCGCCGGAGGCGTAGTGCGCGGCGGGCGCCACCGGGATCGGCTCGCTGACCGGGTCGATGCCGTGGGCGCGGCAGGCGGCGAGGATCGTGGGGAAGCGGTGCTCCCACATCTCGGCGCCGAAGTGGCGGGCGTCGAGGTACATGTGCTCGGTGCCGTGCAGTTCCATCTGCCGGGTGATGGCCTTGGCGACGATGTCGCGCGGGGCGAGTTCGGCGAGCTCGTGCCGGCCGAGCATGAAGCGGGTGCCCGACGCGTCGACGAGGTGGGCGCCCTCACCCCGTACCGCCTCCGACACCAGGGGCTGCTGGCCCTCGGAGTCGGCGCCGAGGAAGAGCACCGTGGGGTGGAACTGGACGAATTCGAGGTCGGAGACCTCGGCGCCGGCCCGCAGGGCCAGGGCGACGCCGTCGCCGGTGGAGACCGCCGGGTTGGTGGTGGCGGAGAAGACCTGGCCCATGCCACCGGTGGCGAGGACCACGGCGGGGGCGCGGACCGCGCCGACGCCGTCGTGCCGGCCCTCGCCCATGACGTGCAGGGTGACGCCCGCGGTACGGCCCTCGGCGTCGGTCAGGAGGTCCAGGACGAGGGCGTTCTCGACGGTGCGCAGGGCGGCCTCGCGGACCGCCCCGACCAGGGCCCGGGAGATCTCGGCCCCCGTGGCGTCGCCGCCCGCGTGGGCGATGCGGCGGCGGTGGTGGCCGCCCTCGCGGGTCAGCGCGATGTCGCCGCCGTCCGTGGTGTCGAAGCGGGCACCGGTCCCGATGAGCCGGCGCACCGCGTCCGGGCCCTCGGTGACCAGGGCTCGGACCGCGTCCTCGTCGCACAGACCCGCGCCCGCGACCAGGGTGTCGTCCAGGTGCTGCTGCGGGGTGTCGCCGTCGCCGAGGGCCGCGGCGATGCCGCCCTGCGCCCAGCGGGTGGAGCCGTCGTCGAGACGGGCCTTGGTGACGACGACGGTGGCGAGGCCCGCGGCGGCGCAGCGCAGTGCGGCGGTGAGACCTGCCACGCCCGAGCCGACCACCACGACGTCGGCGTCGATGGACCAGCCGGGGGCGGGGGCGGTCAGCCGTATTCCGGTCACGGGGTGGCTCCGAAGGTCAGCGGGATGTTGTCGATGAGGCGGGTCGTGCCGACCCTCGCGGCGACGGCGAGGATCGCCTCGCCGGTGGTGCGGTCGTCGGGGATCTCGGTGAAGTCGGCAGGGTCCACGAGCGCGAGGTAGTCCAGGGCCAGCGGCGGCTGTTCGGCGGCCGCGTCGTCGAGGACCAGCCGCGCGGCGGCCCGCACCGCCGCCGGTCCGTCGACCGGGCGGGCCAGGGCCACCGCCTGGGTGTCGGCGGCGGCGCGGGCCTCGCCGAGCGCGGTGAGCGCGGCGGCCCGGCCGGTGGTCGCCGCGGTGGTCTGCGCGCGGGCGTGCAGCGCCTGCTGGGCGGCGAGCCGGTCGTGCGCCGCGAACAGGGCCCGGGACAGGGCGAGGGCGGTGCGCCGTTCCGCCGCGTCCAGGAAGCGGTTGCGGCTGGACAGGGCGAGGCCGTCCGGCTCACGGACCGTCGCCACGCCGACGATCTCCACGGGGAAGTTCAGGTCGCGGACCATGCGCCGGATCAGTGCCAGCTGCTGGGCGTCCTTCTGCCCGTAGAACGCCAGGTCGGGGCGGGTGAGGTGGAGGAGCTTGGCGACGACGGTGAGCATGCCGTCGAAGTGCCCGGGGCGGCTGGCGCCCTCGAACCGCTCGCCCATGGGACCTGCCGAGATCCGGACCTGCGGTTCGCCGCCGGGGTAGACCTCGTCGACGGACGGCGCGAAAACGGCGTCGGCCCCGGCCGCGCCCGCCACGGCGAGGTCGGCGTCGAGGGTCCGGGGGTAGCGCTCCAGGTCGGCGGCCTCGCCGAACTGGAGCGGGTTGACGAAGACGGTGACGACGACCTGGCCGTCCGGACCCGCGGCGGCGCGCGCGGCACGGATCAGGGTGGCGTGGCCCTCGTGCAGGGCGCCCATGGTCATGACGACGGCCCGGGGGCCGTTGCGCGGGGCGAACGCGACGAGTTCGGCGGCCGTGCGGAGCAGGGCCGCCGCCGGGGTCCCGGCGGACGCGTGCGAGTCGGAGGCCCGGGAGGCGGACCCGGAGGCGGCGGACGCGTGCGAGTCGGACGCGGAGGCGATCGGCCCGGAGGCGGCGGACGCGGAAGCGGCGGACGCGGAGGTGGTGGTCATGGCGGCGGTGTTGTCGGTGGCGGCGGTGTTGTCGGTGGTGGGGCGGGGCATGTTGTCGGCGGCGGGGGCGTGGGTGGCCCCGGAACCGCCCGGTATGTGGGTCATCGGGACTCCCGGGGTCCGGCGCCGCCGGTGGTGCCGGGGTCGTCGGCCAGGACACCGAGCAGGTTCTCGGCCGGTTCCGGTTTGAGCATGCCGTGGGCGAGGGCGCGGTCGGCGGTGGCGCGGGCCATCGCGACGTAGCCGGCCACCGCCTGCGGCGCGTGCCTGCGCAGCTCGTCGATGTGCGCGGCGACCGTGCCCGCGTCGCCGCGGGCCACCGGGCCGGTCAGGGCGGCGTCGCCGGAGCGCAGGGCGTTGTCGAGCGCGGCGCCGAGCAGCGGACCGAGCATCCGGTCGGGGGCGGCGACCCCGGCCGTGCGCAGCAGCTCCATCGACTGGGCGACCAGGGTGACCAGGTGGTTCGCGCCGAGGGCGAGCGCCGCGTGGTAGAGCGGGCGGGCCTCCTCCGCGATCCACTCGGGCTCCCCGCCCATCTCGATGACCAGCGCTTCGGCGGCGAGCCGCAGTTCCTCGGGCGCGGTCACGCCGAAGGAGCAGCCGGCCAGCCGCTGGACGTCGACGGGGGTGCCGGTGAACGTCATCACCGGGTGCAGGGCCAGCGGCAGCGCACCGGCCCGCAGGGCGGGGTCCAGCACCTTCGTCCCGTACCGCCCCGACGCGTGGACGAGGAGCTGGCCGGGCCGTACCGCACCGGTTTGGGCCAGGCCCTCGACGAGTCCGGGCAGGGCGTCGTCGGGCACGGTCAGCAGGACCAGCTCGGCGCGGGCGAGCACCTCGGCGGGCGGCACCAGCGGTACCTCGGGAAGCAGCTCGGCGGCCCTGCGCACGGACGCGTCGGAGACTCCCGAGGCGGCGACCGGGCGGTGCCCGGCGAGGCGCAGCGAGGCGGCGAGTGCGGGGCCGACCCGGCCCGCGCCCACGACGCCGACCGTGAGCCGGGCGGGGCGGTCCCTCGCTTCGAGGGGTGCCTGAGAATTGGTTGCGTTCACGTGGCGACGGCCTTCCGTTCCAGTCCGCAGCGGGTACCGGACGATTCCTCTGCATGCTACGCCAGCGCTTCGCCCGGACCCCTGAGCGTCCACAGCCTGTGGAGGAAGCCCGCGGACCGGCGCGCCCGGGTGCGGGCCCTCAGGACGGGATGTGGAAGCCCGCGGACGAAGCCCACCGGCGCACGGGCGGAGTCCGACGCTCCGGTCTCCGCGGTGTGTGCGCGACCGGCCGCCGACGCCCGGTCGACCCCTCCGCATCGGCCCGTCCGCGTCGGCCCGTCCGCGTCGGCCCGTCCGCGGCCGGAAAACCATGCGGGGCCGGGCCCCGCACTGCGTGATGATCGTGCCATGACGGATACGGATACGGCAGACACCGGCGAGCAAGCACGACGGGCGCGGCCCCGACACGACACCCCGGCGGCGGACGGACAGCCGCCGACGGACGGACAGCCGCCGGAGGACGCCCGCGCCTCGCGCGAGGAGCAGCGGCAGCGCAGGCTGCGGGCCCTGCGCTCGGCCGAACGGGTCCTGAGCCGGCCGCCCATGCACCTCTCGCTCGGCGAGCGCCTGGCGGACCTGGCGGCGGGGGCCGGGTCCGTCACCGATCTCGACCGGCCCACCGACATGTACGGCGACGGCGTGGTCGCCGAGCTGGAGGAGCGGATAGCGGATCTGCTGGGCATGGAGGCCGCGGCGTTCTTCCCGACCGGGACGATGGCCCAGCAGGTCGCGCTGCGCTGCTGGGCCGGACGGACGGGCAGTCCCGTGGTCGCCCTGCACCCGCTGGCCCACCCCGAGGTGCACGAGCGCGGCGCGCTGGGCGCGGTGAGCGGCCTGCGCACCGTCCATCCGACGTCCGAGCCCCGGCAGCCCACTGCGCAGGAGATCCGTGACCTCGACGAGCCGTTCGGCACGCTGATGCTGGAGCTGCCGTTGCGCGACGCGGGCTTCGTCCTGCCCACCTGGGAGGAGCTCCAGGACGTGGTGGCGGCGGCGCGGGAACGCGATGCCGTGGTCCACGTCGACGGTGCTCGGCTGTGGGAGTGCGCCCCGCACTTCGGGCGGGAGCTGCCGGAGATCGCGGCGCTCGCGGACAGCGTGTACGTGTCGTTCTACAAGACCCTGGGCGGGCTCTCCGGGGCCGCGCTGGCCGGTCCCGCGTCCCTGATCGACGAGGCCCGCACCTGGCGCCACCGGTACGGCGGCCAGGTGTTCCAGCAGTTCCCGGCGGCGCTCGCCGCGCTGGTCGGACTGGACCGGGAACTGCCCCCGCTGCCGTCGTACGTGGCGCACGCGAAGGTGGTGGCCGAGGCGCTGGCGGAGGGGTTCGCGGCGGCCGGCGTCGGCTGGTACCGGGTGCATCCGGAGCCGCCGCACACACACCAGTTCCAGGTGTGGCTGCCGTACCCGGCGCGCGTCCTGACGGAGGCGGCGGTGCGGCAGGCGGAGGAGACGGGGGTCGCGCTCTTCGCCAACTGGCACACCGCGTCGGCCGGGCCGCCCGGTGTGGCCTTCACCGAGATCACGGTGGGGCGGGAAGGGCTGGAGTGGACGGCGGCCGACGTCCGGGAGGCGGTCGCGGCGTTCCTGGAACTGGTGGAGCCCGCCTGAGGTCCTGTCGCCGCGCACGGCCCGGACGGCCCCGGTGCGGCGCGCGCCGCACCGGCCGGCTCACCGCACGGCCCGGACGCGGCGGGCGAACGGAGCACGGGCACGGCGGCCGGTGAGCAGCGCCCGCAGCGCCGTCCGCCACCGGCCGCGCGCCGGGCGTTCCGCGATCACCGCGGCGAAACGGCGCCGGTCGCGGGCCCCGCGCACCACCTCCCAGTCGTGCCGGCCCGGCAGCGGCGGCGGCAGTTCGCCCCGCCGGGCCGCACGGTAGCTGTCGAACATCTGCTGCTGAATGGCGTCCATGAGCCCACCCTGGGCCGGACCCGGCCGACCCGCCCCGTCGTTTGACGGCCCCCGTCAAACGACGGGGGCCTCCCGCGCGCACCCCGCACCATGGAGGGGTGAGCGTGCACATCGACATCACGGGGCTGGCCCCCGAACGCATCGTCTTCGAGACCTCTCCCCTCGCCGAGCTGTGCCTGGCCCTGCACGCCCTCTCCGAACCCGGCCACCACCCGGGCCTGCACGGCTGGGCCACGGCGACCGCCAGCGCGCTGGAGCCCGATCTGGCCGACCGGCTGCACGAGGCCGACTTCCTGTGGCGCCACACGTTCTCGGACATCTTCATGGCGTTCGCCGGGGTCCGCGGCGGCAACGGCAGGACGGGCGCGAACCTCGCCGAGGACCTGGACATCCTCGACCGCCTCGACGACGAACGGTTCGTCACCGCCGCCCTGGAGTTCACCTGCACCAGCCTGTACGGGGTCGGCGCGCCCTCCCCGCTCGGGAACGCGACGATGAGCGCCAGGGCCCTGGAGATGGCGGCGGCGCGCGGCCCCCGCCAGGTGGAGTTCACCCAGCAGCTGCTGGCCGACCCCGCCCCGGTGCGCCGCTGGGTCCGGCGCCTGTTCGAGGACTGCGACCGGGCGTTCTTCGCCGACACCTGGCAGCGGGTCCGGGTCCAGTTGGTCGCCGACGCGCGGCACAAGACGGATCTGCTGCGGCGCAAGGGGCTCGCCGAGGCGCTGGAGGCGGTATCCGCGGCGCTGAGCGTCGACGAGGCCGGGAGCAGGATCAGCGCCGACAAGCTGTCCGAGGGCCGGACCAGCGCCGTGGAGCTCGGGCTCACCCTCATCCCGTCCACCTTCGGCTGGCCGCACCTGAACCTGCTGCACGCACCGGGCTGGCGTCCGGTGATCCACTACCCGGTGCACCAGCCGGAGCTGCCCTGCCCGGCCTCCGTGGAACTGCTCCAGCTGCGCATGGAGGCGCTGGCCCACCCGATGCGGATGCGCCTGTGCCGCCATCTCGCCCGCTCCGCGCACACCACCGGCGAACTCGCCGACACGCACGGCATCACGGCCCCCGAGGTCTCCCGGCACCTGTCGGTGCTGAAGAAGGCGGGCCTGGTCACCACCCGGCGGCGCGGCAGGTACGTGCTGCACCAGCTGGATCTGACCACCGTGGCCCGGCTCGGCAGCGACTTCCTGGAGGGCATCCTGCGCTGATCCGGTCCGGCCCCGCCGATCAGCCCGCGCCGCCCATCCCCCCGGCCCGGACCAGCCCCGACTCGTACGCGAGGACGACGACCTGCACCCGGTCGCGCAGTCCCAGTTTCGTGAGGATGCGGCCGACGTGCGTCTTCACGGTCGCCTCGGAGAGCACCAGCCGCGCCGCGATCTCACCGTTCGACAGGCCCTGCGCGACCAGCAGCATCACCTCGCGCTCGCGCTCGGTGAGCCGTGCGATGCCCTTGTGCCGCGGTTCGCTCGTGCCGCTCGGCAGCATCGAGGAGAAGCGGTCGAGCAGCCGGCGGGTGGTGGACGGGGCGACGACGGCGTCGCCGCTGTGCACCGCGCGGATCGCGCTCAGCAGCTCGGCGGGCGGCACGTCCTTGAGAAGGAAACCGCTGGCCCCGGCCTTCAGCCCGGAGAACGCGTACTCGTCGAGGTCGAACGTGGTCAGTATGAGCACCTTGGGCGCGCCCGGCTCCGCGCAGATGCGCCGGGTGGCCTCGACACCGTCCAGCCGCGGCATCCGGACGTCCATCAGCACCACGTCCACGGCGGTGGAGCGCAGGATGTCGACCGCCTCCGCGCCGTCTCCGGCCTCGGCCACGACCTCCATGTCCGGCTGCGCGGCGAGCACCATCCGGAAGCCGGTGCGCAGGAGCACCTGATCGTCGACGAGCATCACGCGGATCGCCATGAGGGTTCTGTCTCCTGTCTGTCCCGCTTCGTCCGAAGCGTGAGGTCCGAATGGACCGGTGTTCCCGGCACGTGCGGTGTTCCTGGTGCGTGCAGTCTTCCCGGTGCGTGCAGTCTTCCCGGTCGTGCGGTGCGGTCGTCCGCAGGGCCGTGAGCCGCCGGACCCGAAAGCCTCCCGGCCCCGGTGCCGCTCCCGGCGCTAACGGGCCGGTTTGAGCGGCAGCAGCGCACTGATCCGGAAGCCGCCGCCGGGCCGGGGCCCGGCGTCCAGCGTGCCGCCGACCATGCCGACCCGTTCACGCATCCCGATCATCCCGTGTCCCGCACCGTCGGCGCCCCCGTCCTCGTACAGCTCGTGCGAGGCGCCCCGGCCGTCGTCCTCGACGAGCAGCCCGAGGCCGTCGTCGAAGTAGACGAGCCGCACGCTGGCCCCGGCGTCCGGGCCGCCGTGCTTGCGGGTGTTCGTCAGCGCCTCCTGCACGATGCGGTACGCGGTGAGCTCGACGCCGCTGGGCAGTGGGCGCGGGGTGCCCTCGATCTTGAAGTCGACGGTGAGCCCGGCCTGCCGGACCTGCTCGATCAGGACCTCGATCTGGTCCACGTCCGGCTGCGGAACGTACTCCCCGGCCTCCTCGGCGTCACCGGTCCGCAGCACCCCGAGCAGTCGCCGCATCTCGGCGAGGGCCTGCCTGCCGGTGCCGGAGATGATCTCCAGGGCCTGCCTGGCCTGGTCAGGGGCCGCGTCCATGACGTACGCCGCGCCGTCGGCCTGCACCACCATCACCGACACGTTGTGCGCGACCACGTCATGCAGCTCACGGGCGATACGGGCCCGCTCGGCCGCCACCGCCACCTTCGACTGCGCCTCGCGCTCCCGCTCCAGCCGCGCGGCACGCTCCTCCAGCTGGGTGAGGTAGGCGCGACGGGTCCGCATCGAGTCGCCGAGCACCCATGCCAGCACGAACGGCACGGTCATCACGACGCCCATGAAGGTCTGCTGCGCCAAGCCGACGTCCGACTCCGGCTGCGACCAGCGCAGCTGCGCGAGCCCGGCCGCGCACAGGCTGCAGACCAGGGCGAGCCGCGACGCCCAGCGCTCCCCGATGGCGGCGACGGTGAAGACGATCACCAGCATCGCGAAGTTCATGGGGCCCGGCCTGACGCCGAACAGCATCTGCGCGAGGCCCGCCCCGATGGTGAGCAGCAGCATCTTCTCGGGTGCGCGGCGGCGCAGCGCCACGACGGTGCACAGGCCGAGAACGATCAGCACGGCCACCGGCAGACGGGTTCCGCGCCACGGTTCTGCCACCACCGTCAGGCCGGAGAGCCCGAGGAGGAAGACAGCCCAGAAGGTGTCGACGCCCGTCGGGTGTCTGCGGAGAAGGTCGTAGAGACGCTGCACGTGGCCCAGCGTAGGGAAAGGCGGAAGGCGGGCGGGTCAGCCGAAGGGCCGATCCGGCTTCCGGGGCCGTACTCCCCAAGGTGGAGACTGGGGAACGTGATGGAGGAGTGGCGTGGGTGGCGGGAGGCGGCCGAGGCCGCCCTGTACGGGGAAACGGGGTTCTACCGGAGTCCCGAGGGGCCGGCCGGGCACTTCCGCACCTCGGTCCACGCGTCCCCGCTGTTCGCCTCCGCCGTCGCCCGGCTGCTGGTGCGGACGGCGCGGGAGCTGGGCACCGACGAGGTCGACCTGGTCGACGTCGGGGCGGGGCGCGGTGAGCTGCTGACCGGGGTGCTGGCGGCGCTGCCGGACGAGGGCGCCGACGGGCTCGTGGTGCGGGCGTGCGCCGTGGAACGCGCCGCCGCGCCGGACGGTCTCGATCCCCGGATCGAGTGGTGCGCCGAACCGCCGGAACACATCTGCGGGCTGCTGTTCGCCAATGAGTGGCTGGACAACGTGCCGACCGATGTCGCCGAGACGGACGCGGACGGCGTCGACCGCTATGTCCTGGTCCGGGCCGCGGACGGTGCGGAGCGGCTGGGCGAGCCGGTGACCGGGGCCGACGCGCGGTGGCTGCGGCGGTGGTGGCCGTCGGACGGACCGGGCCGCCGGGCGGAGATCGGACGCCCGCGCGACGAGGCGTGGGCGCGGGCGGTGTCCACGCTGGACGGCGGGCTCGCGGTCGCGGTGGACTACGCCCACGAGCTCGGGGCGCGGCCCCCCTTCGGGACGCTCACCGGCTTCCGTTCGGGCCGCGAGGTGCGGCCGGTGCCGGACGGCAGCTGCGACCTCACCTCGCACGTGGCGCTGGACGCCTGCGCGGCGGCCGGGGCGCCGGGCGGGCCGGGCACGGATGCCGGACCGGCGGTCCGGCACCGGCCCGAGGTGCTGACGCAGCGCGAGGCGCTGCACCGCCTCGGCATCGACGGCGCCCGCCCGCCCCTGACCCGGGCGTCGACCGACCCGGCCGGGTACGTACGGGCCCTGGCCGCGGCGGGCGAGGCCGCGGAGCTGACGGCCCGGGGCGGCCTCGGCGACTTCGGCTGGCTGATGCAACGCGTCGACCGGGCGGACCGCGAGCACCGTCCACGGCCCGCGCACCACCCCGCGCACACGGGCTGAGCGGCACGGGGAGCGGGGTCCGTACCCCGCACCACCCACCGCCTCGTCACCCCGCCGTTCAGGGAATACTGGCCGCATGACGGAGACGACAGTCGGCATCGGCGGCGCGGCGGAGAGCACCGACATGGTGCTCAACATCGGTCCTCAACACCCCTCCACCCACGGCGTGCTCCGTCTGCGCATCGTCCTCGACGGCGAGCGCGTCCAGCAGGCCGAACCGGTCATCGGCTACATGCACCGGGGCGCGGAGAAGCTGTTCGAGGCCCGCGACTACCGGCAGATCGTGATGCTCGCCAACCGTCACGACTGGCTGTCGGCGTTCTCCAACGAACTGGGCGTCGTCATGGCCGTCGAGCGGATGCTCGGCATGGAGGTCCCGGAGCGCGCGGTCTGGACGCGGACCCTGCTCGCCGAGCTGAACCGCATCCTGAACCACCTGATGTTCCTCGGCTCGTACCCGCTCGAACTCGGCGGGATCACCCCGGTGTTCCACGCCTTCCGCGAGCGCGAGGAGCTCCAGACCGTGATGGAGGAGATCTCCGGCGGCCGGATGCACTACATGTTCAACCGGGTCGGTGGCCTCAAGGAGGACCTCCCCGCGGGCTGGCTCGGCCGTGCCCGGGACGCGGTCGCCTCGGTCCGGTCCCGGATGGACGTGTACGACGACCTGGTGCTCGGCAACGAGATCTTCCGGGGCCGCACCCGCGGCGTGGGGGTGCTGTCCGCCGAGGCCGTGCACGCGTACGGCGTGTCCGGGCCGATCGCCCGCGCCTCGGGCGTCGACTTCGACCTGCGGCGCGACGAGCCGTACCTCGCCTACGGGGAGCTCGGCGACACGCTGCGGGTCGTCACCCGCGCCGAGGGCGACTGCCTGGCCCGCTTCGAGTGCCTGCTGGAGCAGACGCACAACTCCCTGGACCTGGCGGACGCCTGCCTGGACCGGATGGACGGCCTCGCCCCCGGCCCGATCAACCAGCGGCTGCCCAAGGTGCTGAAGGCCCCCGAGGGCCACACCTACGCCTGGACCGAGAACCCGCTGGGCATCAACGGCTACTACCTGGTGTCCAAGGGTGAGAAGACCCCGTACCGGCTGAAGCTGCGCTCCGCCTCGTACAACAACATCCAGGTGCTCGGCGAGCTGCTGCCCGGAACGCTGGTCGCCGACATGGTGGCGATCCTGGGCTCGCTCTTCTTCGTCGTCGGCGACATCGACAAGTAGGCCGCCGTCCCGTGGGCCGGCCCACGGAACGCCCGCCGCCGTCCGCGCGAGGCGCGCGGACGGCGGCGGGCGGTGCACGGCACCCGGCGGGCGGCGGCCCGCCGCGCAGCTACGAGATCGCGCTGCGCAGCTCCCCCATGTCCAGCTGCTCCGTCTCGTCGTGGGCGGTCAGGTCGATGACCTTGCCGACGGCCCGGTTGCCGTCGGTGCCCGTGCGGTGCGCGGCCAGGGCCTCCTCGCCCACCACGTCCGCGAGGTCCTCGTTCTGCACGGACTCGATCGCGGCGCGTGCCTTCTGCGTACCGAAGAAGTCGAAGCTGCCCTGCGGCACCTGCTGGCGCCGCGGTGCCGCGTCCGGGGCGACCGGACTGGCGGCCGGCACCGGGCGGGCCGCGGGCAGTGCGGCGGACTGCCGGGGCGCGGGAAGCGCGGTCGGCGGGCGGAGGTGCTTCGCCGCGGACGCGTCCGCGGCCACCGCGTGCCTCCCGCCGCGCTCCTCCGCCTCCCGGGCCCGCTCCCTCGCCTGCTCGGCGATACGACGGGCCTCCTGGAGCGCCCCGTTGCGCGACAGGTCCTCCAGCGCCTGGGCGGCACGCAGGTAGGAGGCCGGGGTCGGGGTGCTGCGCGCGGGCGGCAGTTCCTTGGGACCGGCGGCTTCGAGCGCGAGCTGCCGACGCCCCTCCAGCGCGCTGGCCCGCCCGGTCTCGGCGTTGGCGTACCGGCGCAGCAGTGCGGCGTGCTCGCCGCGCAGATTGGCGAGCTCCACCCGCTTGCGCCGCAGCTTCGTCTCCAGCCGGTGGCGCAGTTCCCGCGCCTCGTCCAGGTCGGACTCCAGCTCGGCGGTCCGCTCCTCGGCCCGCCACTCGTCACGGGCACGGGCCCGCTTCAGCTCCGCGACACGACGGTCCGCCTCCCGGTCCCACCTGCGCATCAGGTACGCACCCGTGACGGCGGCGGCCGCCGCAACGGCCGTCAGACCGCGCAGGACCAGAGGCTCGGCGAGCAGCCAGGCGCCCGCGGCACACAGAATCGGAACCCCGGCGACGGCCGAGGGCGGAAGGATTCTGTGCAGCGGTGACGAATGGCGATGACGTCCACGTGGCATGGCCTGAAATTTACCGTGTGCAGCAGGCACGTGGGGGACCGCCCGCCAATCTGTTCCCTGCCGGTTACCTGACACCCCTCTGTCACCCCGATTCCCTACGGCGTTCCCGCTTCCCTCGTTCCCGCTCCGCCCATCTCCTTCATCACCGTTTCGTTCCTCACCCCTTGCCGATGAGTCCCTTGGACCGCAGATAGTCCTCGGCCACGTCGGCGGGCTTTGCGCGCTCCGCGTCGACCTTGCGGTTGAGTTCCGCGAGGTCCGCGGTGGTGAGTGCCTTGGTGATCTTGCCGAGTGCGTCGGCGACGTCCTGCGAACCCGCGTCCTTCGCATTGACGACCGGCAGAACGTTGTCCGCGTTCTGGAGCTTCTTGTCGTCCTCCAGGAAGACCAGGCCATAACTGTCCAGCACGGCGTCCGTGGTGGTGGTGAGGACCAGGTGGTCCTTGCCGTCCTCGACCGCCTGCTTGGACTGGGGCGTGCCGACTCCCTTGGGGTCGACACCGGTGACATTGATGCCGTACGTCTTTTCCAGACCGGGCGCGCAGAACGGCCGCACCTCGCACTCGTCGCCTGCGGCGATCTTCACTGCGGTCTTCGACCTGCCGAGATCCGAAAGCGTCTTCAGCTTGTGCTCGGCGGCGAATTCCTTGCTCACCGCGAAAGCGTTCTGGTCGACGGCCGCGCCGAACGGAAGCACCTTCAGTCCGCGCGGTGCGGCGAGCTTCTCCAGCGCCGCGACCGTGGCGGCCGCGTCACCGGAGGCGACCGGCTTCTGCGCGGCCGCCTTCGCCCCGTTCGCCTTCGCATTGAGGAATTCGGCGATCGTCGCGGCGTATTCCGGGACGACGTCGATCTCGCCCTTCTCCAGGGAGGGTTCGTACAGTTCCCGGTTGGCCACGGTCGTGACGGAGGTGCGGTATCCGGCGTCGGCGAGGATCCGCGCGTACAGCTCCGCGAGCACCTTGGACTCGGTGAAGGAGGCGGCGCCGACGACCAGCGAGCCCTTCTTGCCGGAGCCGCCGGATCCGTCCGAGCCCCCGGCGGCGGCCGAGCCGCCCTTGTTCTCCTCCAGGCTGTCGCCGCCGCAGGCGGCGAGCGAACCCGCCAGTGCGACCGCGCCGATGACCGCGCCGACCACGCGCGAGGACTTTCTCATCGTTGTTGTTCTCCGTCCGCAGCGACAGGGCTGCACGAGATGGAAATGGAACAGGACTGTGGGCAGGAGCGGGGGCGGGGCGCCGGAGGGCCGTCATGCCGTCCCGCGGCGGCGCAGGGGCGACAGCATCCGGTCCAGCAGCACCAGTGCCCCCTCCACCAGCAGGGCGAGCAGGGCGACCAGCAGCGCCCCCGCCACCACCTGCGGTGTGTTGTACGTGTTGAAGCCGGCGGTGATGATCCGGCCGAGGCCGCCCTGGCCGACCATCGCGGCGATCGTCGCCGTGGCCACCACCTGGACCGCCGCCGACCGGAGGCCGGTCATGATCATCGGATGGGCCAGGGGGAGTTCGACCCGCAGGAAGAGCTGCCCGCCGGACATCCCCATGCCCCGTGCGGCCTCGACCACCGAACGGTCGACCTCCGTCATCCCCACGTAGGCGTTGGTGAGCAGCGGCGGCACGGCGAACAGCACGAGCGCGGTGACCGTGGGGACGTACCCGGCGTTGCGCAGCGGCGACACCATGAAGAGGGCCAGCACCGCGAAGACCGGGATCGCCCGCCCCACGTTGGAGATGTTGACGGCGAGTGCACCCCCCTTCCCGATGTGCCCGAGGTACAGCGCGAGCGGCAGCGCGAGCGCGCAGGCCACGAGGAGCGCGACCCCGCTGACGTAGAGGTGCTCGACGAGCCGGTGGGCGGCTCCGCTCTCCCCCGTCCAGTTCGCCCCGGTGGTGAGCCAGGTCCACGCCTGACCGAGAACTCCCATGGTTCAGACCGCCTTTGCCGCGGTGTCGGCGGAGCCGGCCGTTCCGGCACCGGCGCCCCCGGACCCGCCGCCCATCCGGGTCCAGGGGGTCAACAGGCGCTGGAGACCCAGCAGGAGCAGATCGGCGACGACCGCGAGCAGGACGCACAGCACCGAGGCGGTGAGCACCTGGGCCTTGAAGAAGCTGGGCAGGGCGTCCCCGATCAGGTTGCCGAGACCGCCCCTGCCGATGATCGAACCGACCGTGGTCAGGGCGACCGTCGAGACCGTGGCGATGCGCAGGCCCGCCATCACCGCGGGCAGGGCGAGGGGGAGTTCGACCTCCCACAACAGCCGGAACGGCCCGTAGCCCATTCCCCGCGCGGCCTCCTTCGCCTCCTGCGGCACCGCTTCGAGACCGGCCAGGATGTTCCGGACGAGGATGGTCAGCGAGTACAGCACGAGGCCGGTGACGACCAGCGCCGCGGACAGCCCGAAGAACGGCAGCAGCAGCGAGAACATGGCCAGCGACGGCACCGTGTAGAGCACCGTCGTCAGCCCGAGGACCGCCCCGGCGAAATGGCGGCCGCGGCGGGCCAGCAGCGCCAGCGGAAATGCCACCAGCAATCCGATCAGCACCGACGCCGCCGTGATCCCCACATGCTGGATCGTCGCGTCGATCAACTCCTGGCTGCGGGAACGGAGATACTCCCCGCAGATCCAGTCGTTCGTCACCATGCAGTTCTGCGCGGCAGCCATCCGTCCCCCACCTCCCGTTCACCGCCTCGTCACGACGTACGCCGGAACACCCGCACCGGGACGCACCGATTGCGCCGCGCCGATTGCTCCGGCGTACCGAATACCCCGGAGCGGCCGGTGTACTCGAAGTCGCCGATGTCCGGCGACCCTATCCCCGACCACCGACAATCGCCGAGGCCGTTTTGTTCCAGCAACATGTCCTTCACAGAACACCCGCGACAATGGGGAACCATGATCCGTTTCGAGCATGTCACCAAGCGGTACACGGACGGCACCACCGCCGTCGACGACCTTTCCTTCGAGGTCGCCGAGGGTGAACTGATCACGCTCGTCGGACCGTCGGGCTGCGGCAAGACAACCACCATGAAGATGGTGAACCGGCTGATCGAACCGACCGAGGGGCGGATATTCCTCGACGGGGAGGACATATCCGCCATCGACCCCGTCCAACTGCGCCGCCGTATCGGGTACGTGATCCAGCAGGTGGGCCTCTTCCCGCACCGCACGATCCTGGAAAACACCGCGACGGTGCCCCATCTCCTGGGCTGGAAAAGGCAAAAGGGCAGGGAGCGCGCGGCGGAACTCCTCGAACTGGTCGGACTCGACCCCTCCGTATATGGCGGCCGCTATCCGGAACAGCTCTCCGGCGGTCAGCGCCAACGCGTGGGCGTGGCAAGGGCGCTGGCGGCCGACCCGCCGGTACTGCTGATGGACGAGCCTTTCGGCGCGGTCGATCCCGTCGTCCGGGAACGGCTGCAGAAAGAATTCCTGAAACTCCAGGCGCAGGTCCGCAAAACCGTCCTGTTCGTCACGCACGACATCGAGGAGGCCGTCCGGCTCGGCGACCGCATCGCCGTCTACGGACAGGGCACCATCGAGCAGTTCGACGCACCGGCGGCCGTGCTCGGCGCGCCCGCCACGCCCTACGTCGCGGACTTCGTGGGCGCCGACCGCGGCCTCAAGCGGCTCTCGGTGACCCCCATCGAGAAGGGCGACCTCGACCAGCCGCCGGTGGTCCATCTCGACGATTCCCTGGACCGGGCCACCGAGCGACTGCGGGCCGAGGGCGCGCGCTGGGCGGTCGTGCTGGACGCGGAGGACAACCTGCACGGCTGGATCCCGGCCGACCGGCCCACCGCCGCGGGCACCACCGGCCCGGCCCCCGGCACCGGGGACACGGTCCGGGCGCACGCCCGGCGGATGGAGGCGTGGCTCCCGGTCGGCGCCCCGCTCAAGCAGGCGTTCGCCACCATGCTCCAGCACGACGCGGGCTGGATCGCCGTCATCGACGAGGAGGGGACCGGTCGCTTCCTCGGCGTGCTCACCCCGGCCCGGCTCCACGAGGCGCTGCGCCGCTCCATCGACGCCGACGCGCAGGACGTGCCGCGTGCGGCGGTGGCGGTCGAGTCCGTGGGAAGCCTCGCCGGGCCGGAACGGTGACGCCGCCCCGCCCTGCCGGGCACCGTCGGCCGGGTGACGCGCCCCCGCCTGCCGGGCGCCGCCCGCCGACGCGCGGTCGTCAGCCGTCGCTGAGCCGGCTGCTCATCCAGTCCAGCGTCGACGGTATCTCCCGTCGCCAGGTGTTGAAGTTGTGCCCGCCGCTTTCCAGCACGATCGACGAGACGCGGGCCGGCGCCTTCACCTTGCCGATGAAGCGCTGCGTGGAGCGGTAGTTCCCCTCGCCCTGCCTGGAGGTCGTGACCAGGAAGGACCCGGCGGGCTGCGGCAGGTGGTCCAGACTCCACATCAGATCGGCCCGCTTGCGGGCCCGCTGGTCGCCGTGGAAGAGGTCACCGGTCGTCGGGTCCTCCGCCGCCTTGTAGTACGCGGAGAGCCCGGCGCTGGCGGCGAACCGGTCGGGGTGGTGGAACCCGATCTTCAGCGCACAGTACCCGCCGGTCGAATTGCCCATGATGCCCCAGTTCCGCGACTGCGTGCCGACCCGGTACATGTCCGAGACCGCCTGCGGCAGATCCTCGGCGAAGAACGTCTCGGTCTGCGGTCCGTCCTTGATGTCGACGCACTCGGTGTCCCTCGGCGGCGCGACCGTCGGCCGCAGCATCACCAGGATCATCGGCTGCGCCCGCCCCGCCTTCACCCGCTCGTGCGCCGTCTGCGGGTACCGGAGCCCCTTCAGGAGGTTCTCCGCCGTTCCGGGGTAGCCGGTGAGCACGACGACCGCCGGGAACTTCCGCTGGGCGAAAGCGGGCTGGAAGTACTCCGGCGGGAGGTACACGTACGCCGGACTGTCGATCTTCGACTTCCGGCCCGCTATCACCACCTTGTCTATGCGCCCGGCCCTGGCGGGGCGCATGCTGCCGGGCACTCCGGTGTGCTGCATCCCGATCCGGGCGATGTTCCCGGACGCCGCGCTTTTGACCGCGTGGTCAATGACCGTGCCCATCTCCTGCTCCTGGCCGAGCAGATCCGCCCAGGAACCGTAGAAGAGGAAGGAGTTGTTGGCCGCCAGGCCGGCGGAGGCGAAGATCATCACCTGGGTCACGAACAGCAGCCCCACCCTGCCGAACACCGCCGAGACGCTGCGCCGGGCCAGCCGGGGCCAGAGCCAGACCGTCGCGGCGAAGGAAACCGCGGCCAACAGGATGACCACGGCCAGAAGCGTCTTGCTGGTGAGACCCATGGTGGGGTGAGCTTTCTTGTCTGGAAATTTCCGTTCGGCGGGTGAACCCTCCGGCCGGAAGCCTCGTCCTACAGAGCGCACATCGTCCGAACGGCCTCGGCCGAAGGACTCAGGAATCTCTCGCGGAGCCACGGGAAGCGATGTCTGTCACGCTAGATGGGGATAAATCAGGATCGGTTCCGAGTCCCGCACGCGACTTCGTACGCAAGTTCGCACGCGGTCCTCGTCCCGAGACCGTGCCGACACTGATCGGTACCGCCTGCACCGTCGTCGGCCTGATCGATGTGGCCGCAGGAGTCTTCCCGCGCTTCCGGCACAGCCGGATGCACAGCCTCGCCGAAGTACTCCCCGGCGCCCTCGGGCCGTTCGCCGCCGCGCTCTCGCTGAGCGCCGGCGTCCTGCTGCTGCTCCTCGCCCACGGCCTCAAGCGGCGCAAGCGGCGGGCCTGGCGGGCCGCCGTGGTGCTGCTGCCGGCCGGTGCGCTGGCGCAGTTCGCCTACCGGCACTCGGTCATCGGCACGCTCGTCTCCCTGGCGCTCTGCCTGCTGCTGGTCCGCCACCGCGGCGAGTTCGCCGCACTGCCCGACCCCAGGAGCCGCTGGCGGGCGCTCGCCAACTTCGTCCTGCTCGGCGCCGGTTCGCTCGGCCTGGGCCTGGTCGTCGTCAGCGTCCACCCGGGCCGGGTCGTGGGCAGCCCCAGCATCACCGACCGGCTCCAGCACGTGCTGTACGGGCTGTTCGGCGTCGAGGGCCCCATGGACTACGCCGGGGACACCTCCTGGACCGTGGGGTACTCGCTCGGCGCCCTCGGTCTGCTGACCGCCGTCACCACCATCTACCTCGCCTTCCGTCCCGAGCACCCGGCCGCCCGCCTCACCGAGGACGACGAGACCCGGCTGCGCGCCCTGCTGGCGAAGCACGGCGGCCGGGACTCGCTGGGCCACTTCGCACTCCGCCGCGACAAGGGCGTCGTCTTCTCGCCGAGCGGCAAGGCCGCCGTCTGCTACCGCGTGGTGTCCGGGGTGATGCTGGCGAGCGGCGACCCGATCGGCGACGTGGAGGCATGGCCCGGCGCCATCGAGCGCTTCATGGACGAGGCGCGGGCCCACTCCTGGACCCCCGCCGTGATGGGGTGCAGCGAGACCGGCGGCGAGGTCTGGACCCGCGAGACCGGGCTCCTGGCACTGGAGCTCGGCGACGAGGCGGTGGTGGACGTCGCGGATTTCTCGCTCGCCGGGCGCCCGATGCGCAACGTGCGCCAGATGGTGAAGCGCATCGAACGGCTCGGCTACGAGACCCGCGTCCGGCGCGCGAGTGACATCGGCGAGGAGGAGCTGGCCCGCATCCGGCAGGCCGCCGCCGACTGGCGCGGCACCGACAACGAGCGCGGCTTCTCCATGGCGCTGGGCCGGATCGGCGACCCGGCCGACGGGGACTGCGTCATCGCCACCGCCCACAAGTCCGACGAGGACACCGCCGACTCCCCGTACGGCGATCTGAAGGCCGTGCTCCACTTCGTTCCGTGGGGCCGCGACGGCATGTCCCTGGAGCTGATGCGCCGCGACCGCGCCGCCGACCCCGGCATGAACGAACTGCTGATCGTCGCCTCGCTCCAGGCCGCCCCGCAGCTGTCCGTCGCCCGGGTCTCGCTGAACTTCGCGATGTTCCGTTCGGCACTGGCCCGCGGCGAGAAGCTGGGCGCGGGACCGGTGCTGCGGCTCTGGCGCGGACTGCTGATCTTCCTGTCGCGCTGGTTCCAGATCGAGTCGCTGTACAAGTTCAACGCCAAGTTCCGGCCCCGCTGGGAGCCCCGCTTCGTGGTCTACCGCGCCGCCCGGGACCTGCCCCGGATCTCGCTCGCCGCCATGCGGGCCGAGGGCTTCGTGAACGTCGCGCTGCCGCGCCCCTTCGCCCGCCGGTTCCCCCGGCACCAGCCCCGCCCCTGCGCCCACACCCCGCAGACCGGCCAGGAGCACCACGTCCGCGCGGCGTGACGGGGAGCACTGTGCCCGCGCGGCGTGACGACGCACCGCGCGGGCCTACGCTGGTCGCATGAGTACGTTGCGTGGACGAGGCACGGTCCAGGGCCTGCCGGAGTGGGACCGCTGCGCGGTCATGGGTGTCGTCAATGTGACCCCGGACTCCTTCTCCGACGGGGGCCGCTGGTTCGACACCACGGCCGCGGTCAAACACGGCCTCGACCTGGTCGCCCGCGGTGCCGACCTGATCGATGTCGGCGGCGAGTCGACCCGGCCCGGCGCCAGCCGGGTGGACGCCTCGGAGGAGCTGCGGCGCGTGATCCCGGTGGTCCGCGGCCTGGCGGCCGAAGGGGTCGTGGTCTCCGTGGACACCATGCGGGCCCGGGTCGCCGAGGAGGCCGTCGCCGCCGGGGCCGTCCTGGTCAACGACGTGAGCGGCGGTCTCGCCGACCCGGCCATGGTCGGCGTCGTCGCCGCCGCCGACGTGCCGTTCGTCGTGATGCACTGGCGCGGTTTCAGCGAGTCGATGAACAACCGCGCCGTGTACGGGGACGTGGTCGCCGAGGTCGTCCGGGAGCTGCGCGAGCGGATGGACGCCGTGGTCGCGGGCGGCGTCGCCCCGGAACGGATCGTCATCGACCCCGGCCTCGGCTTCGCCAAGGAGGCCGCCCACGACCTCGCCCTCGTCGCCCACCTCGACGAGCTGCGCGCCCTGGGCCGCCCGCTGCTGGTCGCCGCCTCCCGCAAACGTTTCCTCGGCCACGTGCTGGCCGGCGGGGGTGCGGCGCCGCCGCCCGCCCGGGAACGCGACGCCGCCACCGCGGCCGTCTCCGCGCTCTCCGCCCGCGCGGGCGCCTGGGCCGTCCGGGTCCACGAGGTCCGGGCCACGGCCGACGCCGTGCGGGTGGCCCGCGCCGTCGAGGGCGCCGCGTGAGCGGCCCCCGCGACGAGCACGCGGAGGCCGCCGCCGACATCGCGGCCGTCGAGCAGGCCAACACCGCCTTCTACGAGTCGCTGGAGCACGGCGACCTGGAGGGGCTCTCCGCGCTCTGGCTGCCCGGCGAGGACCTCACCGTCTCCTGCGTCCACCCC
Organism: Streptomyces sp. NPDC056061; assembly: GCF_042266885.1. Classification (NCBI taxonomy): domain Bacteria; kingdom Bacillati; phylum Actinomycetota; class Actinomycetes; order Kitasatosporales; family Streptomycetaceae; genus Streptomyces; species Streptomyces sp. NPDC056061. The sequence goes on from NZ_JBHJWQ010000008.1 coordinate 61,170, forward strand.
GGCTGGCCGGTGCTCACCGGCCGCGGCGAGGTGCTGCGCAGTTACGCCCTGATCATGGCCAACACCGAGTACATCCAGTTCTTCCTCACCGATGTCGTGGTGGCGATGACCGGTGACACGGCCCTGGTGACCTGCACGGAGAACATCCTCAGCGGCGGCCCCGCGGAGGACGGCAACGCGCTCGGGCCCCTGGTCGGCCAGCTCGTCGTGGCCACCAACGTGTTCCGTCGCACCCCCGACGGCTGGAAGCTCTGGTCCCACCACGGCTCGCCCGTGATCGCCGATTCCGACGAGGACGGGGAAGCGCCCTCCCCCTCCTGACCGGGCACGCAGCCCCCTCCCGGCCGGGACGGGAACGGGTCCTTCCGGTCCCGGACAGGGAAGTGAGCGGCACGGAAACGCCGCGCCCGGACGGGATATCTCACTCCACCGGAAGGGTTGGAATTCACGACCGCGGGTAGTAGCGGCTACCAGTCCCGTGAGGTCCTGTCCATAGCCCCCACGGGGGAGCACTGTCAGTGCTCGCAGGTAGATTCGAAAGAGAGCACCTCGCCGTCCGTACGCGGCCACGTGTCTCTACGCCCTACGACAGCAGGAGTGATTCGCGTGGATCGTGTCGCGCTGCGCGGCCTCAAGGCCCGTGGACACCACGGCGTCTTTCCCCGGGAACGGGAAGAGGGCCAGACCTTCATCGTCGACCTGGTGCTCGGCCTGGACACCCGCCCCGCGGCGGCCTCCGACGACCTGACGAAGACCGTGCACTACGGCATCGTCGCCGAGCAGGCCGTCGAGGTCGTGCAGGGCGAGCCCGTCGATCTGATCGAGACGCTCGCGGAGCGCATCGCCCTGAAGTGCCTCGAACACGAAGGAGTCGAGGAGGTGGAGGTGGTGGTGCACAAGCCGGACGCGCCGATCACCGTCCCCTTCGACGATGTCACCATCACGATCACCCGGAGCCGAGTATGACCGCATTTTCCACGCAGGGGCAGAGCGACCCGACCGTGCAGCCGGTGCCCGCCTCCGTGGTCGAGCAGGTGGACGCGGCGGACATCACCCTCTCCAACCCCAAACGCGCCGTGCTCTCCCTGGGCTCCAACCTCGGCAACCGCCTGGAGACCCTCCAGGGGGCCATAGACGCCCTGGAGGACACTCCCGGCCTGCGGGTCAAGGCGGTCTCCCCGGTGTACGAGACGGAGCCCTGGGGCGTCGAGCCCGGCTCCCAGCCCTCGTACTTCAACGCCGTCGTGGTGGTGCGGACGACGCTCCCCCCCACCTCGCTGCTGGAGCGCGGCCAGGCCGTCGAGGAGGGCTTCGGACGCGTCCGCGAGGAACGCTGGGGCCCGCGCACCCTCGACGTCGACATCGTGGCGTACGCGGACGTCGTCTCCGACGACCCGGTGCTCACCCTCCCCCACCCGCGGGCCGGCGAGCGGTCCTTCGTCCTCGCCCCGTGGCACGACGTCGAACCCGACGCGGAGCTGCCCGGTGCCGGGCCCGTGGCGCAGCTGCTGGCCGCCGTCGGCCGGGACGGCGTGCTCCCCCGGCCCGACCTGGAACTCCGACTGCCCTGAGCGCTGTCCCGTACTCCTTGACGGGCGCGCGACGACAGCTACGGCACCTCGCTGCGTTGTCGGAACGTCCACATACATCCGGTATGCGGACGTCCCTCCGCCTTGCGATGCACCGCATCCGACGCCGCGCGCCGACCCACCAAGGATTACGGGACACCGCTTGGTAGTCGATAGGCTCGACGGACACGGGTCCGCGGACGGCAGGCACACCCGTGGGTGCCACCGGCGACCGGGACCACCGGCGACGGACATCACCCGCGGCGGGGAGCCCCCGGCTGCGGGGCCACTGGCGGCGAAGGGCGGATCACTCGGTGAAGCAACTACGGCTCGGGGTACTGATCGGTCTCTTCGCGGCGGCCGGAGTGCTCTCATGGGGCGGCGCCCGCCTCTGGGACTCCCTGGGCAGCCTGCCGGGCATCCCCCTCGCCGCGCCGATCGTGCTCGCGGTGATCGCCGCCGTGCTGTGCGCGGCGGCGCTCTCCATCCGCTCCCGGCTGCGGGCCCAGCGCGAGCGCAGGCCGGGCGCCAAGGGCGTCGAGCCGCTGATGGCTGCCCGGGCGGTCGTCTTCGGCCAGGCCAGCGCGCTGGTCGTCGCCCTGGTCTCCGGGATGTACGGCGGCACGGGCGTCTTCCTGCTCGGCTCCCTCGACGTCCCGGCCCGCCGCGACCAGGCGATCTACGCCGGTCTCGCGGTCCTGGCCGGTGCCGCGGTGGTCGCCGCCGCCCTCTGGCTGGAGCGCATCTGCAAGCTCCCGGAGGACGAGGACGACGACAAGAGCCGTTCCTCGGTCTGATCCCGCCCGGTCCGGGCCCGCCCGGTCCGTTCCCCGGCCCCGCGCACCTCCCGGCCCCGCACGCAGGACCGGGGCTCCGTACGGTGCCCGGCACCGGCCCGACTCTCAGCGGGCCCGGCAGACCCTCAGCGGGCCAGTATCAGGCTCATCGCCTCGGCCCGCGTGGACGCGTCGCGAAGCTGCCCGCGCACCGCCGAGGTGGTCGTCTTCGCGCCCGGCTTGCGGATGCCGCGCACCGACATGCACATGTGCTCCGCCTCGATGACCACGATCGCGCCACGCGCCTCCAGGATGCGCATCAGCGAGTCCGCGATCTGCGTCGTCAGCCGCTCCTGCACCTGCGGACGGCGGGCGAAGACGTCGACGAGGCGGGCGAGCTTCGACAGCCCCGTGATCTTGCCGCTCTCCGCCGGGATGTAGCCGACGTGCGCGACCCCGTGGAACGGGAGCAGGTGGTGCTCGCAGAGGCTGACGATCTCGATGTCCTTCACCAGGACCATCTCGTCGTGCCCCAGGTCGAACGTCGTGGTCAGAACGTCCTCGGGTTCCTGCCGCAGACCCGCCAGGATCTCCTTGTACGCCCGCGCCACCCGTCCCGGCGTCTCGCGCAGTCCCTCGCGGTCCGGGTCCTCGCCCACGGCGAGGAGAAGCTCCCGCACAGCGGCCTCGGCCCGCTTCTCGTCGAACTCGCCGATCGGCCCCTGGCCGTCCAACGTCACCGGGTCGGTCATCTGTGCCTCGTTCCTCTGAGCTGTCACCCGCACACTTCTCGTACGGTCGTACGAAAATGCCGCGCCCCCACAGGCTAAAACCTGCGGGGGCGCGGCATCCATTCCGGTCCCGGCCCGGCCCCCGTGACAGGGGACACACCCGGGTCAGCTCTCCGGGCGGTCCTCCGGGAGCACCTCGGTGGCCGGAACGCTGTCCGTGGGGACGGCCGAGCCGTTCGCCGTGGTGGCTCCGTTGGTGAGGGCGAGCTCCTTCGGCGAGAGCACCGGCGGCCGCGTCGACGGCGTGCGCCGGGCGGAGCCGGTCCACGCCGGACGGGCCGGACGCTTCACGACCGGGGCGAAGATCTCGGCGATCTCCTCCTTGCCGAGGGTCTCCTTCTCCAGCAGCTGGAGAACGAGGTTGTCCAGCACGTCACGGTTCTCGACGAGGATCTCCCACGCGTCGTTGTGGGCGGTCTCGATGAGCTTCTTGACCTCTTCGTCGACGAGGGCCGCGACCTCTTCCGAGTAGTCGCGCTGGTGCCCCATCTCCCGGCCCACGAAGGGCTCGGTGTTGTCGCCGCCGAACTTGATCGCGCCGAGCCGCTCCGTCATGCCGTACTGCGTGACCATCGCGCGGGCCGTGGCGGTGGCCTTCTCGATGTCGTTCGCCGCACCGGTGGTCGGGTCGTGGAAGACCAGCTCCTCGGCCGCGCGCCCGCCCAGCATGTAGGCGAGCTGGTCGAGCATCTCGTTGCGCGTCGTGGAGTACTTGTCCTCCTCCGGGAGCACCATCGTGTAGCCGAGGGCGCGACCGCGGGAGAGGATCGTGATCTTGTGGACCGGGTCCGCCTGCGGAGAGGCCGCCGCGACCAGGGCGTGTCCGCCCTCGTGGTACGCGGTGATCTTCTTCTCCTTCTCGGACATGATCCGGGTCCGCTTCTGCGGGCCCGCCACGACGCGGTCGATGGCCTCGTCGAGCGTCTTGTTGTCGATCAGCTTCTGGTTGCCGCGCGCCGTGAGGAGCGCCGCCTCGTTCAGCACGTTCGACAGGTCGGCACCGGTGAAGCCGGGGGTGCGACGGGCGACGGCGCCGAGGTCGACGTCCTTCGCGACCGGCTTGCCCTTCTGGTGCACCTTGAGGATCTCCAGGCGGCCCTGCATGTCCGGCCGGTCGACCGCGATCTGCCGGTCGAAGCGGCCCGGTCGCAGCAGCGCCGGGTCGAGGATGTCCGGCCGGTTCGTGGCGGCGATCAGGATGACGCCGCCCTTCACGTCGAAGCCGTCCATCTCGACGAGGAGCTGGTTGAGCGTCTGCTCGCGCTCGTCGTGGCCGCCGCCCATTCCGGCACCGCGGTGCCGGCCGACGGCGTCGATCTCGTCGACGAAGACGATCGCCGGGGCGTTCGCCTTGGCCTGCTCGAAGAGGTCGCGGACGCGGCTGGCACCGACACCGACGAACATCTCGACGAAGTCGGAGCCGGAGATCGAGTAGAACGGGACGCCCGCCTCGCCCGCGACGGCGCGCGCGAGCAGCGTCTTGCCCGTACCGGGAGGCCCGTACAGCAGGACACCCTTGGGGATCTTCGCGCCGACGGCCTGGAACTTCGCCGGCTCCTGGAGGAACTCCTTGATCTCCTCCAGCTCCTCGACGGCCTCGTCCGAGCCCGCCACGTCGGCGAAGGTGGTCTTCGGGGTGTCCTTGGTGATGAGCTTGGCCTTGGACTTCCCGAACTGCATGACCCGGGAGCCGCCGCCCTGCATCTGATTCATCAGGAACAGGAAGACGACCACGATGAGGACGAAGGGCAGCAGCGACAGGAGGATCGAGATGAACGGGGACTGCTTCGACGGGGAGACCGTGTAGCCCTTGTCGATCTGGCCGCTCTCGAACTTCTTCTGCAGCGTGTCGGCGAGCTGGACACCCTGGTTGCCGATGTAGTTCGCCTGGAACTTGCTGCCGGACTCGCCCGAGAGCTTCTGGTCCTTCTTCAGCTCGATCTTGATGATCTGTTCGTCACCGGTGGTCAGCTTGGCCTGCGCCACCTGGTCCTTGCTGATCGCCTGGATCACCTTGCCGGTGTCCACCGATTTGTAGCCGCCCGACGAGCCGACGACTTGCATCAACACGACCACGGCGAGGACGGCCAGCACGATCCACATGACCGGCCCACGGAAGTATCGCTTCACGTCCATCCATACGGGGCGATGCCGCCCCGTCCCTCCTGCCCGTAGGTAAATGCTGCTGTGAGAAAAGACTGTTCTTCGGACGGTACCCCAGCATTGTCACCTGCGGCTGCCGGGGACGTCTGTCAAAACCCGCCTTCCACGTCTCAACGACGGGAATCCGGTGAAAGGTTCCCTTACGCCGTATCCGGTGGGGCCGGGCATTCCGGTTCCCGGTGGGCCCGGCCCCACCGGGCAGGCCCGGGGCTACGGGCTACCGGAGCGGCCGGGGACGGCCCCGCGGGGCCGTCGGGCGACGGGGTCACGGCCTGGGGAGCGAGAGGGAGCGGGCTCCCGGCGCCCTCTCGCTCCCCAGGCCGTCAGCCGCCGCAGGCCGTCAGCCGCCGTAGACGTGCGGGGCGAGCGTGCCGACGAAGGGGAGGTTGCGGTACTTCTCCGCGTAGTCCAGCCCGTAGCCGACGACGAATTCGTTGGGGATGTCGAACCCGACCCACTTGCAGTCGAGCGCGACCTTGGCGGCGTCCGGCTTGCGCAGCAGCGTGCAGATCTCCAGCGACGCCGGCTCGCGCGAGCCGAGGTTGGACATCAGCCAGGACAGGGTCAGGCCCGAGTCGATGATGTCCTCGACGATCAGGACGTGCTTGCCCTTGATGTCGGTGTCCAGGTCCTTGAGGATCCGGACGACTCCGGAGGACTGGGTGCCCGCGCCGTACGACGAGACGGCCATCCAGTCCATGGTGACGGGGGTGGACAGCGCGCGCGCCAGGTCCGCCATCACCATCACCGCGCCCTTGAGGACGCCGACGATGAGCAGGTCCTTGCCCGCGTACTCCGCGTCGATCTTCCCGGCCAGCTCGACGAGCTTCGCGTCGATCTCGTCCTTGGTGAGGAGCACCGACTGGAGGTCGGTGCCCATGTCCTTCTCGTTCACCCGCGTCTCTTTCTGTGCCTGCCGGGCCCGGAGGTGGTACCCCGTACCCGGCGCGGCCGCTCGCCTGCGTGTCAGCCGCTCGTGCTTCAGCTCTGCCGAATCACCAGTCTGCCACCCTGACGGCTGGCCTCGACGCGGCCGGGCAGGTTGATGGCCCGCTGGCCGCGCCAGCCGGTGATCAGCCGGTCGACCTCCTCGATGTGCCGGGCGAAGAGCGAACCGGCCGGGGAGCCCGCCTCCATGGCGGCCCGGCGCAGCACCCGGCGGCGCACGGCGGGCGGCAGCGCGTACAGCTTGGCGCACTCCAGCCGCCCCGCCTCGTCGCGGACGGTGCGTTCGGCCTCGGCGGCCCAGGTGTCCAGCGCGTCGGCGTCGTCGCGGGAGAGCTGTGCGGTACGGGCAAGGGCCTCGACGACACCCTTGCCGAGGGCCTTCTCCAGGGCGGGCAGGCCCTCGTGGCGCAGTCGGGAACGGGTGTAGGCGGGGTCGATGTTGTGCGGGTCGTCCCAGACGGGCAGCGCCTGGACGAGGCATGCCTTGCGGGCGGTCTGCCGGTCGAGGTGGAGGAAGGGGCGGCGGTAGCGGCCGGCCGGGCCGGACGCGGCGGCCATGCCGGAGAGGGAACGGATGCCGGAGCCGCGGGCGAGGCCCAGCAGCACCGTCTCCGCCTGGTCGTCGCGGGTGTGGCCGAGCAGGACGGCTGCGGCGCCGTGCCGTTCGGCAGCCGCGTCCAGGGCGGCGTAGCGGGCGTCGCGGGCGGCGGCCTCGGGGCCGCCCGCGTGGCCGACCCGCACGGCGACGGACTCGACCGGGTCGAGCCGCATGGCGGTGAGGCGGTCGACGACTTCGGCGGCCCGGGTGTCGGAGCCGTCCTGGAGGCCGTGGTCGACGGTGATGCCGCCGGCCCGGACGTCGAGTTTGCGCGTCTCGAAGGCGAGGGCGGAGGCGAGGGCCATGGAATCGGCGCCGCCGGAGCATGCGACGAGCACCAGTGGGGTATCGGGGCGTTCGGGGAGTGCGGCGCGATGTCGGCCCGCGCCGGCCTCGGTGAGCTCGGCGTGCGGGGCGCACCGGGCGTGTTCGGCGTTCCTGGTGTGTTCGGTGAGTACGTCGTGGAGTACGCGGCGGACCGCCAGGCGTATCGCCGCGACCGCAGGATGGGGACCCATGTCCGGTGCCCTTCGTGAAGTATCGGGAGGTGCCTCGGAGCGGCGGAACGGTGGTGATTTCCGTCACTCAGAGTGCATCGATGGTGACAGAGGCAGGCCGTCCATCGAGCATTGCACGCCTTCCCATGCCTCTACGGTCCCTCGGATGGGTGATTACCGGCGCGTTTCCGTCCTGTCGCGCGCCGTCCGAGCCGTCGAGATCAGGACTCTGCCTTACGGTGCACCCTCGCGATCCAGTCCTCGGGCTTCGCGATCTCGGACTTGGTCGGCAGGGTGTTCGGTGAGGTCCAGATCCGGTTGAAGCCGTCCATGCCGACCTCGTCGACCACCGCCCGGACGAATCGCTCGCCGTCGCGGTACTGGCGGAGCTTGGCGTCGAGTCCGAGGAGCTTGCGCAGCGCCTGGTCGAGGCGGCTCGCGCCGCGCGCCCGGCGCTGCTGGAACTTCTCCCGGATCTCGGCGACGGAGGAGACGACCTCGGGCCCGACGCCGTCCATCACGTAGTCCGCGTGCCCTTCGAGCAGGGACATCACGGCGGTGAGCCGGCCGAGGATCTCGCGCTGGGCGGGCGTCTGGACGAGCTCGACCAGACTGCTTCCCTCGTCCTCGCCCCGCTCGCCCTCGGGTCGGCCGCCGGCCAGGGACTGGGCGGCCTCGCGGAGCCGTTCCAGCACGGTCATCGGGTCGACGTCGGTCTCTTCGAGGAACGACTGGATCTCGCCCTGGAGGTGGTCGCGGAGCCAGGGCACCCCGGTGAACTGGGTGCGGTGGGTCTCCTCGTGGAGGGCCACCCAGAGCCGGAAGTCGTGCGGGTCGACCGCCAGCTCGCGCTCGACGTGGACGATGTTCGGGGCGACCAGCAGCAGTCGGCCGCCGTCGGCCGCGGCCGGGAACTCGCGGCCCGCGGGGGCGAAGGTCTCGTACTGGCCCAGCACCCGCGAGGCCAGGAACGACAGCAGCATCCCCACCTCGACGCCGGTCACCTTGGAGCCGACCGCGCCGATCACGGCGCCGCCGGGACCGTTGCCACGCCGCTCCCGCATCTTTTCCAGCAGGGGGCGGAGCAGTTCGCGGAAGCCGTCGGCATTGGCCCTGATCCAGCCGGCCCGGTCCACGACCAGGACCGGGGTGTCCTCCGCCTCGGTCCCCTCGGGAATCATGCGGGTGAAGGAACGGACGTGCTCCTCCGCCGCCTTGGCGTGCCGCCGCAGCTCCGCGACGACCTCGCGGGCCTCCTCCCGACCGATCTCGGGCCCCGGCCGGACAAGCCGGGTCGCGGTCGCGACCGCGAGATTCCAGTCGACCATCTCGGCACCACCGACGCTCGTCATGTGTCAACCGTACGTGCTCGGGTCCGTCCGTGGTGGGGTGTTGACCGGGTCATCGGACGGCGGCGGCCGATGCCGCGACCGTCGGTCGGTGCGGGCCTCGGGTCACCGCACCAGGCGGGTGGCGAGGGCGTCGAGGGAGGACTGTGCCTCGGACGGGGAGGTCGTGCCGGATGCCAGGAAGGCAAAGGCGAGCAGTCGGCCCCGCGCGTCGACGACCGTGCCGGCGAGGGAGTTGACCCCTGTCAGGGTGCCGGTCTTGGCCCGGACCAGGCCGGTGCCCGCGGACTTCGCGGTGTAGCGGTCGCTGAGCGTCCCGGTGAACCCGGCCACCGGGAGGCCGGTGAGGACCGGGCGCAGTTCGGGGTGGGCCGGGTCGGCGGCGCTGGCGAGGAGCCCCGCCAGCAGTCCGGCGGTCACCTTGTCCTTCCGGTTCAGCCCGCTGCCGTCGGCGAGGTTCGCGCCGGTCAGCGGCAGGCGGAGTGCGGCGAGCCGTTCCGTGACGGCCCGCCGGGCCCCGGCGAAGTCGGCCGGGGCGCCCGCGGCGACGGCGGTCTGCCGGGCGAGGGCCTCGGCGATGTCGTTGTCGCTGTTGGTCAGGGCGCGTTCGACGAGGGCGGAGAGCGGGGCGGACCGGTGCCGGGCGACGGGCCGGGAGTCGCCGGCCGCGCGGCCGGCGGCCGGGTCGGGCCGGACGGCGATGCCCGCGTCGCCGAGCAGTCCGACGAAGGTGCGGGCGGTGTCACCGGCCGGGTCGTCGCTGCGCGGTGCGGGTCCGCTGTCGCTGCTGTCGAGCCTGCCCTCGTCGGTCATCAGGGCGCTGACGGGCGCGATGTTCTCGTTGGGGCCGATCGGGTGCCGCGCGGGACCGGAGTAGCGGGAGGCGTCGTACACGAGGCGGGCCTCCTTCACGCCCCGGCCCTTCAGCGCGCGGGCGGTGTCGGCGGCGAGCGCGCGCAGTCCCGCCCGGTCGAGGGTGGGGTCGCCGCCGCCGACCAGGGTGAGGGTGCGGGAGTCGGGCGACGCCCGGACCGTCGTGTCGATGCGGTGATCGGGGCCGAGCGCGCTCAGGGCGGCGACCGAGGTCGCGATCTTCACGGTGGAGGCCGGCGTCATGGGCGTGTCGGCACCCTGGGCGTAGAGCCGTTCGCCGGTGGCGACGTCGATGACGACGCCGGTGCGCACGGTGCCCAGGGCGGGGACCTTCATCAGCGGGGCGAGGGCGGTGCCCAGGGCGGTCCGGTCGGGTGCGGTGGCGGCGTCGGGGGCGGAGTTGTCGACCGCGGCGGAGAGGGGGGCCAGAACGGGCGGGGCGCTGGGGGCGGGAGGCTGGCCGCCCGTGCCGACCGCGTGATGTGCGCCACCTGTTCCGCCGCGGGCGGCCACCCAGTCCCGCTCGGCCTTACGCTGACCCGAGTCCCAGGGGCCGGCGGCAAGGGCGACGCCGGCCGCGAGCACCAGACCGAGGCCGGCGGCAACGGCCGTGAACTGCCGGTCGCTCAGTCCGTTCAGCCTGATCGCACCGCCCCGCCGGGCGAGCGCGCCCAGCCTGTCCAGTGGATTGACCGACGGTCTCTTCACCGGCTCGTCCACCGTTGACCAGCCCCTTTCGCGAGCACTCATCTGCGTGGGGGACACTTAATCACCAGTTGTATGTCTTGATCATGGAGGAGCCACCCGTGGAGTTCGACGTCACCATCGAGATCCCGAAGGGTTCGCGGAACAAGTACGAGGTGGACCACGAGACCGGCCGGATCCGCCTGGACCGTCGGCTCTTCACCTCGACGAGCTACCCGGCGGACTACGGATTCGTCGAGAACACCCTCGGCGAGGACGGCGACCCGCTGGACGCGCTGGTCATCCTGGACGAGCCGACCTTCCCGGGCTGCCTCATCAAGTGCCGCGCCATCGGCATGTTCCGGATGACCGACGAGGCGGGCGGCGACGACAAGCTGCTCTGCGTGCCGGCCGGCGACCCCCGGATGGAGCACCTGCGCGACATCCAGGACGTGGCGGAGTTCGACCGCCTGGAGATCCAGCACTTCTTCGAGGTCTACAAGGACCTGGAGCCCGGCAAGTCGGTCGAGGGCGCCGACTGGGTGGGCCGCGCCGAGGCCGAGGCCGAGATCGAGGCCTCCTACAAGCGCCTTGAGGCGCAGGGCAACGCGCACTGACCCGAGGGTCGCGGCCGGGTTCCTCCGGCCGGTTCGCGTGGCACGGTTCCGCGGCGCGGTCGCGTCGCACCCGAACGGTTCGGCAGCGCGGTGCGCCGCCGTACGGCTCCGCGCCGGGAACGGGCGGCACTCCTTTCGACGGGGGGCCGCCCGTTCCGCGTGAACGGGCGGCCCGGCGGCGGCCACGGCCGCTCACACGCGCCCGGGGCCGCACGCCGTGCCACGGGCCGGCGTCCGGGACGGGTCCCGCATGGGTGGCCGGAACGGATCACGCATCGACGACCGGACGGGGCACGCGTCCGGGACGGGGCATGTGTGCGCGCCCAGGAAGGGTCGGGTCGCGCGTCCGCGCCGGGGCATGCGTCGGAGGCGTTCCGCATGAGGCCGTCATCCGCATTCCGCATGAGGCCGCCCGTGCCGACCGCGCGGCTCCCCGGCACGCACCGCGCACCGGCCGCACGGCAGGTCCGCGACTCCGTGATTCCGACCGTCCCGCGTGATCCGCCCATGCTCGTGGCCATACTGGGCAGCAGCGCAACCAAAGACGCGCAGCCAATGGGGAGCGAGGTCGAGTGGTGGCGGAAACGGGCGGTCCCGAGGACCAGAAGCCCCAGTCCGACGAGGCGCGCAGCGCCTTTGTCCCGCCTGCCGGGGTGGAGCGGCGCACGTCTGCGCCCGAGGACGACCAGCCGACATCGGAATTCGCCATTCCGGCCGGGCTGGGGTCCGAACCCCGGGGGACGGGTGCGGGCCCGTCCTCGGGATCTGGTTCCGGTTCGTCCTCCGGCACCGGTTCCGGTTCTTCCTCTTCCTTCTCCGGCTCGGACACGATCGGTTCCGCCTTCGCCCCACCGAAGACGTATCGCGACCGGCATTCGCCGCCCGCCTTCACCCCGGCGCACGGCGTCCCGATGATCCGGCTGACCGAGGAGGCGCCCTGGCAGGACCGGATGCGCACGATGCTGCGGATGCCGGTCGCCGAACGCCCCGCGCCCGAGCCGGTGCAGAAGCCCGACGAGGCGGGCCCGGCGGTGCCGCGCGTGCTGGACCTGACCCTGCGCATCGGTGAACTGCTGCTGGCCGGCGGCGAGGGGGCCGAGGACGTCGAGGCCGCGATGTTCGCGGTGACCCGCAGCTACGGGCTGGACCGCAGCGAACCCACGGTCACCTTCACCCTGCTGTCGATCTCGCACCAGCCGTCGCTGGTGGACGACCCGGTGACGGCGAGCCGGACCGTGCGCCGCCGGGGCACCGACTACACCCGGCTGGCCGCCGTCTTCCGGCTCATCGACGACATCACCGCCGGGGATGTCGAGGTCACGCTGGAGGACGCCTACCGGCGCCTCGCGGAGATCCGGCGCAACCGGCACCCGTACTCCGGCTGGGTGCTGACGCTGGCCGGCGGCGGCCTGGCGGGCGCGGCGTCGGTGCTGGTCGGCGGTGGTGCGCTGGTGTTCGTGGTGGCAGCGATCGGCGCGATGCTCGGCGACCGGCTCGCCTGGCTGTGCGCCGGGCGCGGGCTGCCGGAGTTCTACCAGTTCGTGGTGGCGGCGATGCCGCCCGCCGCCCTGGGGGTGGCACTGACCCTGACGCACTGGTCGGACGTACGGCCGTCGGCGGTCATCACCGGTGGGCTGTTCGCGCTGCTGCCGGGGCGGGCCCTGGTCGCGGGCGTGCAGGACGGGCTGACCGGCTTCTACATCACGGCCGCCGCGCGCCTGCTCGAAGTGATGTACCTGTTCATCGGCATCGTCGTCGGTGTGCTGCTCGTGCTGTATCTGGGCGTTCAGCTGGGTGCCCAGCTGAACCCCGGGACCAGGTTCTTCGCCCCCGACCGGCCCGTGGTGCAGATCCTCGCGTCCATGGCGCTCTGTCTCGCCTTCGCGATCCTGCTCCAGCAGGACCGGTCCACCGTCCTCGCGGTGACCCTCAACGGCGCCGTGGCCTGGGTGATCTTCGGGGCGATGGCCCGTACCGCCGATATCTCGCCGGTGCTGGCGACGGCGACGGCGGCCGGTCTGGTGGGCCTGTTCGGGCAGTTGTTCTCGCGCTACCGGTACACCTCGTCGCTGCCGTACATCACGGCGGCGATCGGGCCGCTGCTGCCGGGCTCGGCCACCTACTTCGGTCTGCTGGCCGTGGCGCAGGGGAACGTGAACGCCGGGCTGGTCTCATTGTCGACCGCTGTGGCGACGGCGCTGGCCATCGCGATCGGGGTGAATCTCGGGAGCGAGATCTCCCGGTTGTTCATGCGGGTGCCGGGAGCGGTCGGCGGCGCGAACCGCCGGGCGGCCAAGCGGACCCGCGGCTTCTGAGGCGGGTGCCGCGCCGACCCCGCGCAGCCCCCGGTCCGGCACGGGACGGCACGGGACGGCACGGGACGGGCCCCGGTCCGGAACCGATGCGGTTCCGGACCGGGGCCCGTGGTCGATTACGGGTGGGGCCGCGTCAGCGCTTGGCGTGACGGCCTCGCTGGGCCGTGGCCGCGCCGTCGGCCACGGCAGCCGCGTCGTCCTCGCCGCCGGCCGCCGCCTCCTTCTTGGCCTTGGAGCGGGCCCGCAGGAGCTCGATCGCGATCGGCACCACCGAGATCAGCACGATCAGGATGAGTATGGCCTCGATGTGCTTGTGGACGAACTCGATCTTCCCGAGCGCGGCCCCGAGCAGCGTGACGCCCACGCCCCAGAGGACACCGCCGATGATGTTGAACGTGATGAAGGAGCGGTAGTTCATCCGGCTCACACCGGCGATGATCGGCGTGAACGTACGCACCACGGGAACGAAGCGGGCCAGAATCAGCGACTTCGGGCCGTACTTCTCGAAGAAGTCGTGCGCCTTCTCGACGTTCTCCTGCTTGAAGAGGCGGGAGTCCGGGCGTTTGAAGAGCGACGGGCCGACCTTGCGGCCGAAGAGGTAGCCGACCTGGTCACCGATGATCGCCGCCAGCGCCACCAGGACGCAGACCACCCAGAGCGGCGTGTGCAGCTTGCCCGTCGTCACCAGCAGTCCCGTGGTGAACAGCAGGGAGTCGCCGGGCAGGAAGAAACCGATCAACAGGCCGGACTCGGCGAAGACGATGACCAGCACACCGAGCAGTCCGAACTGCCCGATGAGATAGTCCGGGTCCAGCCAGCTCGGTCCGAGCGCAAGCGTATTCAAGGGTCCGGGCTCCTGGGGTCGGTCGAAGGCGGCTGCCTGGCCGCCTGCAAGCTGCGTGGCCGCCCAAAGCTATCAACGCAGAATGACATCGTCGGGTTCCAGTGGCCCGCGCAACAATGCGGACCGGGCCAACCGGGACAAAGCTCTCTCCAGGAGGTACCAACACGATGAGTATCGAAGATTTCGGCGGCGGACAGGCGGACCAGTCCGACGTCCTGGTCGTCACCACGAACGACGTTCCGGGCTATCAGGTGACCCGGGTGATCGGCGAGGTGTTCGGCCTGACCGTGCGGTCCCGCCACCTCGGCAGCCAGATCGGCGCCGGGCTGAAGTCCATGATCGGCGGCGAGTTGAAGGGACTGACCAAGACGCTCGTCCAGACCCGGAACCAGGCGATGGAGCGCCTCGTCGAGCAGGCGCGGGCCCGGGGCGCCAACGCGGTGCTGATGATGCGCTTCGACGTGACCGAGGCCGCCGACGTGGGCACCGAGGTGTGCGCGTACGGCACGGCGGCCGTGATCAGCAAGGTCTGAGCGGCGGCCCGCCTACCCGGCCGGTACGGGGGGCGGTCCCGACGGGCCGCCGTACCGGCCGGGCGGCACGGCCCCGCCCCCGTACCGGGCTGCGCGAGGCGCGCCGCGTCGGCCTCGACGGCGTCGCGCAGGTGCTCGGCGAGGCCGGGCCGCATCGAGTCGTAGAAGGCGCGGAACCGTGGGTCGGACACGTACGTCTCGGCCGGCCCCCGGCGCGTCTCGGGCGTGCACGCGTGGAACCATGCGGTGATGTGCTGCCGGTGCGCCTCGGCCGGCTCCATCGCCCGCTCACCGGCGGCCGGTTCGCCGGCCTCCATCGGCGCGTCGTAGTGGTGCGGGGTGCGCACCGTGACCCCGGCGAGGCCGGCGACCTGTCCCACGGAGCAGTCCACGGCTTCCCCGCCCCCTCTCCGTTCGGGTACGTCCCGAGCCTGAGCCCTGACGTCACGTGAGGCGCAAGCCGGAAACGGCTCCGCCCACGGCACCGCTCGGCGAGTTATGGGGCTTTTGCGTCGTTATGGTGAGCCGATGGTCACCGATCCCTCCGGCACCGTCGGCTCTTCCGGTGCCGCCGGGCCCGCTGCGGAGTCCGCCCCCGTACGCCGCCTGCTGCCCCTCATCGTGCCCGCCCTGGCCGTCGGGACCGCCTGTGCCCTGGCCCTGCTCGGGATCAGCCTGCTGGCCGAAGGGTTGCAGGAGGTGCTCTGGGAGACGCTTCCCGACACGTTCTCGGTCGGCCGCCGGTCCGCGCTCTGGACAGTCCTGGTGCTCACCGCGACCGGGCTGGTGACGGGACTGCTCATCCGGGTGGTGCCCGGCCGTGCCGGTCCCGATCCGGCGACCACCGGGCTCGTCGATCCGCCGCTCGCGGCGGGCGTGGTGCCGGGGCTGCTCCTCGTCACGGTCCTCACCCTGGCGGGCGGGATCAGCCTCGGCCCGGAGAATCCGGTCACGGCCGCCAACATCGCGCTGGCCTTCTGGCTGGGCCGCCGCATCGCCCCGGGCACCCCGGCGGGGCTGTGGGTCCCGCTCGCCGCGGCCGGAACCGTCGGCGCGCTGTTCGGCACCCCGGTCGCCGCCGCCCTGATCCTCTCCGAGACGCTCGCCGCCCGCCCCGGGTCGGGTGCGCTCTGGGACCGCCTCTTCGGCCCGCTCGCGGCGGGCGCGGCGGGCGCGCTCACCATGACCCTGCTGGCCCATCCCTCCTTCGACCTCTCGCTGCCGCCCTACACCCGGCCGCACTGGGCCGATCTGCTCTCCTCGGCCGTGATCGCGACGGCGGCCGCGGCGCTCGGCCTGCTGGCGGTCTGCGCCTTTCCCCCGGCGCACCGGTTCTTCCGGGCGCTGAGGCATCCCGTCCCGGCCCTCACCCTGGGCGGGCTGCTGCTCGGCGTACTGGGCGTGCTGGGCGGTCGTCTCACCCTGTTCAAGGGACTCGACGAGGTGAAGGAGCTCGCCGCCGACCCGAACGGCTGGTCGGCGGGGCAGTTCGCGGTGATGGCCGTGGTGAAGACGGCGGCTCTGCTGATCGCGGCGAGCTGCGGCTTCCGGGGCGGGCGGATCTTCCCCGCCGTCTTCGTGGGCGTCGCGCTCGGCCTGTGCGCCCACGCACTGGTCACCCCGGTACCGGTGGCGCTCGCGGTGACCTGCGCGGTGCTGGGGGTGCTGCTGGCCATCACCCGGCAGGGCTGGCTGAGCCTGTTCACGGCGGCCGTGCTGGTCGGTGACGCCGGTGTGTTCCCGGTGCTGTGCGTCGCCTCGCTGCCGGCCTGGCTGCTGGTGACCGGGCGGCAGCAGATGCAGCTGCGGGCGGACGGCACACCGCTGAGGTGATCCAGGCGGCGCCCGCCCGCACCCGGAAGCCACCCGCCGGTCCGGCCGCCCTGCCGCCCTCGGAAGCCACCCGCCCGACCACCCGCCCGACCGACCACCCCACCGCCCGCCCACCGTCCGACCGCCGCCCCGCGCGGTCCCGCACGCCGCCGCTCCGCGCGGCGTCACCCCGAGGCCCCGCCCGACGCGCCGGAAGCCGCCGCCTTCCGTATCGTCGCCCCCATACGGATACGGATCCGCCCCGTCACGTCACTGCGCGTCCACCACGTCCGGGGGTACGCGGTTTTCCCGGGACACGGAACGCTCCCGGGACACCTCCCACCGGGCCCCGCCCGGCCCCCGCCCGCGCCCTGTCCGGCCCCCGCGGGGCCGCCGAGAGCCGAGAAGGACTGTCCGCCGATGCCTCTCCACACGGGTTCGCCCGGTTCGGAACCGTCCCGGGAACGCCGCCGGCTCGCCCTCAACCCGTTCTTCGGGGAGGCCGACCCGATCGGCGGCATGGAGTCGGCGCCCCCCAGGCACCGGCTCCCCGACGGGCCGATGGCGCCGTCGATCGCGTACGGGCTGGTCCACGACGAGCTGATGCTGGACGGCAACGCACGGCTCAACCTCGCCACCTTCGTCACCACCTGGATGGAGCCCCAGGCCGGGGTACTGCTGAACGAGTGCCGCGACAAGAACATGATCGACAAGGACGAGTACCCGCGCACCGCCGAACTGGAACGGCGGTGCGTGGCGATGCTCGCCGATCTGTGGAACGCGCCCGACCCGTCGGCCACCGTGGGCTGTTCGACGACCGGCTCCAGCGAGGCGTGCATGCTCGCGGGAATCGCGCTGAAACGCCGCTGGTCGGCCCGGAACGCCGACCGGTACCCGTCGACCGCCCGGCCGAACCTGGTGATGGGCATCAATGTGCAGGTCTGCTGGGAGAAGTTCTGCACCTTCTGGGAGGTCGAGCCGCGCACGGTCCCGATGGAGGGTGACCGCTTCCACCTCGACCCGCAGGCCGCGGCCGACCTCTGCGACGAGAACACCATCGGCGTCGTCGGCATCATCGGCTCCACCTTCGACGGTTCCTACGAGCCGATCGCGGATCTCTGCGCCGCCCTGGACGCCCTCCAGGCGCGCACCGGGCTCGACATCCCCGTCCATGTCGACGGGGCGTCCGGCGCGATGATCGCGCCGTTCCTCGACGAGGACCTGGTGTGGGACTTCCGGCTTCCCCGGGTCTCCTCGATCAACACCTCCGGGCACAAGTACGGCCTGGTCTATCCGGGCGTCGGCTGGGCGCTGTGGCGCTCGCCCGCCGAACTGCCCGAGGAGCTCGTCTTCCGGGTCAACTACCTGGGCGGCGACATGCCGACCTTCGCGCTCAACTTCTCCCGGCCCGGCGCCCAGGTGGTGGCGCAGTACTACACGTTCCTGCGCCTGGGCCGCGACGGCTACCGTGCGGTCCAGCAGTCGTCCCGGGACATCGCGGTCGGGCTGGCGAAGCAGATCGAGGGGCTCGGCGACTTCCGGCTCCTCACCCGGGGCGACCAACTGCCCGTCTTCGCGCTGACGACCGCGCCGGACGTGGCGGCGTACGACGTCTTCGACGTGTCCCGGCGGCTGCGCGAGCGCGGCTGGCTGGTCCCCGCGTACACGTTCCCCGCCAACCGTCAGGACCTGTCCGTCCTGCGGGTGGTGTGCCGCAACGGCTTCACGGCGGACCTCGCCGAACTGCTCACGGAGGACCTCCGGCTGATCCTGCCCGACCTGCGCCGCCAGCCGCATCCGTTGAGTCACGACAAGCAGGCGGCGACGTCCTTCCACCACTGACGGCCTCGCCCGCGGCGGACGGCGGCACCGCGGTGTCCGTGCCGTCGGCGGCAGGTCCGGGAGGAACGGTGTCCGGCGTGCTCACTCGTCGTCGCCGGGGTCGCGGACCCCGGTCGCGTACGGGTTCTCCTGCCCCTCGGCCAGCACGCCGACGAACGGCTCGCCCTCCCCCGCGAAGGTGTACGCCCCGCCCTCGATGCGGGCGATCAGACCACGGGTCCACTCGGCGTCGGCGTCCGCCGAATGGACCCACATGTTCATGATCTCGCCGATGTGGCCGATCGACTCGGGTCCCGCCTCCGGCGTGTAGTACTCGGTGACGGAGGAGCGCCAGGCGGCGAGGCCCGCCACCCGCTCCCTGAGCAGCGCGACGGCCTCGGACCGCTCCAGGTCGACGATGCCGCCGAGACCCGCCGCCAGCACGTCCGGCTTCTGGTCGTACGAGGTGAGTGCCGCCCGCAGCAGGGCGAGGTACTCCTCGTTGCCGAGTGCGGTGATCTCGTACTCGGTGCGGGGCGGGCCGCCCGCCGTGCTCGGGGCGGTCTCGTGGGCGACCAGCAGCCCCTGCTTCGCCATCTGCTTCAGGGCGTGGTAGACCGACCCGGGTTTGGCGTTGGACCACTCGTGCGCGCCCCAGTACTCCAGGTCGTTGCGGACCTGGTAGCCGTGCGCCCGGCCGTGCTGCCGCACGGCGCACAGCACCAGCAGCCGGATCGCCGACATGTCACCCACCGCCCCTCGTCCCGTCACGTCCGATCAGCGTATCCCCCGGCCTCGGCGACCAGCTCGAACGCGGTCCGGCCGTCCAGGGACTCCCGGAGGATGTCCGCGTGCCCGGCGTGCCGGGCGAACTCCTCGACGAGATGGAGCAGCATCCACCGCATCGATACCCGGCCGTCCTTCGGGAACCAGGGCGCGTCCGGCAGCGGGAAGGTGTCGTCGAGGCTCGGCACCGAGCCGATGAACTCCTCGACCTCGGCGACGACGCCGTCCCAGAACTTCAGCATCTGCGGAACCGTCTCGTCGCCGACGAGGCGGAAGCTGTCCGCCCAGGTGTCCTCGTCGCGGACGGTCTCGCTCGGCCGCTGCTGGGCCATCCGCAGCCAGTTGAGCTCGCCCTCGGCGAGGTGCTTGAGCAGCCCCGAGAGGGACAGCTCGCCGACTCCGGGGCGGCTCGCCGCCTGCTCCTCGGTCAGTCCGAGCAGGGAGCGCCGAATCGCACCGCGCTGTGCCTCGACGAAGGAGAGGAGCGCGCCGCGCTCGTCGCCGTGGGCTTCCGCGGGAACGTGAGTGACCATGCTGTCCGCCTTGAAAGGTGCCGGTTGTTTCCTGACACCGACCACACTAGGAAGGCTTGCGGTCAACTCCTGTCCGCAAGCCTTCCTCGAAAGTGGTCAGAAGGGGAACGTGCTCCGGCCGTGCTGGACGGACGTCCAGGTCTGGGTGGTGAAGGCGTCCACCGTGGCCTCGCCGTTGAGCCGGCCCAGGCCCGAGGACTTCTCGCCGCCGAAGGCCACCAGCGGATCGTCCTGGACGGTGGAGTCGTTGACGTGGAACATGCCGCTGACCACGCGCCGCGCGAACCGCACCCCGCGCTCGATCCCGCGCGTGTGGACGGCACCGCTCAGTCCGTACGGGCTGTCGTTGACGATCCGTACGGCCTCCTCCTCGCCGTCGAACGCCCTCAGCAACGCCACCGGGCCGAATATCTCCTGGGTCAGGAGTGCGGAGCCCTCGGGCAGCCCGGTGAGCACGGTCGGTTCGACGAGGTTGCCGCGGGTACGGCCGCGGACGAGGGCCGTGGCGCCCTCGTCGAGGGCCCGGTCGACCAGGGCGGTCAGCGCCTCGGCCTGGAAGGCGTTGATGACCGGGCCGATCTGGGTGTCCGGGTCGCGCGGGTCACCGGTCCTGAGCGCGGCCACCCGGGCGGTGAACTTCTCGGTGAACTCCTGCTCCACACCGCGGTCCACCAGGATGCGGTTGGCGGCCATGCAGACCTGCCCCTGGTACACGAAGCGGCTGAAGACCGCGGCGTCGACGGCGTAGTCGACGTCCGCGTCGTCCAGCACCACCAGGGCGCTGTTGCCGCTGAGTTCGAGAATCGTCCGTTTGAAGAGTCCGGCCGCCGTCGCGGCGACATGCCGGCCCACCCGGTCCGTACCCGCGAAGGAGATCACCTTGGGCACCGGGTGCTCGATGAACGCGTCGCCGATCTCGGCGACATCGGTGATCACGACGTTGAGCAGCCCGGCGGGCAGACCGGCGTCCTCGAAGATCTTCGCGATCAGTCCCCCGCCGACGACCGGGGCGTTCTGGTGGGGCTTGACGACGACGGCGTTGCCGAGCGCGAGCGCCGGGGCGACGGACTTCATCGCCACCAGGAAGGGGAAGTTGAACGGGCTGATGACGCCGACGACACCCACCGGACTCCGGTGGAGGCGGTTCTCCTTGCCGTCCACCGGGGAGGGCAGGAGGCGGCCCCGGGGGCGCAGTGCCTGATGCATCGCGTCGCGCAGGAACTCCTTGGCGGCGCGGACCTCGTACTCGCCCTTGGCGCGGGTGCCGCCCAGTTCGTCGGTGATCGCCCCGACGATGACCTCGTGCCGCTCCTCGACGATGCCCAGGGCGCGTTCCAGTACGCCGCGGCGTTCGTAGGGGCCCGTGGTGGCCCAGGTGCGCTGGGCGCGTTCGGCGGCACGGTAGGCCAGGTCGACCTCACGCGCGGTCGCGATGGTGATCGCGGCGAGTTTCTCACCGTTGTAGGGGTTGAAGTCGATGATGTCCCACGAGCCGCTTCCGGTCCGCCACTCACCGTCGATGTACTGGTCGGCCAGCTCGTAGAAGAAGGACATGCGATCCCTTACTCAGGTGCAGACTCCTGTCGAATCGTCATCGTACTGATGATTCAGGTGAGTTGGAGGAGACCACGGAGCAGATCCCGGCTCTCCTCGGGTCCCGGGCTGTCCTCGTGCAGCCGATTCATCACCCTTTCGTACTGAGCGACTTCTTCGCGCTTGTCCAGATAGAGCGCACTTGTCAATTGCTCCAAATAGACAATGTCCGACAGATCGGATTCCGGGAAACGGAGCATCGTGAAAGAGCCGCCCTCTCCCGCGTGTCCGCCGAAACTGAACGGCATCACCTGGAGCGTGATGTTGGGGTGTTCCGACATCTCGATCAGATGCCGCAATTGACCACGCATCACTTCGCGGTCGCCGTACGGGCGGCGCAGGGCCGCCTCGTCCAGCACGGCATGGAAGCGCGGGGCGCGTTCGGCCACGAGGGCCTTCTGCCGCTCCAGCCGGAGCGCGACGCGGCGCTCGATCTCGACGGCGGGGGCGGCGTCGCCCATGCCCCGGGTGACGACCGCGTGCGCATAGGACTCGGTCTGCAACAGACCGTGGATGAACTGGACTTCGTACACTCGGATGAGCGAAGCCGCCCCTTCCAGCCCGACATAGGTCTGGAACCACCCGGGCAGCACGTCCCCGTAACTGTGCCACCATCCCGCCACGTTGGCCTCGCGCGCCAGACCGAGCAGGGCGTCGCGCTCCGCCTCGTCCGTGACTCCGTAGAGCGTGAGCAGGTCCTCTACGTCCCTGGCCTTGAAGCTCACCCGTCCCAACTCCATGCGGCTGATCTTCGATTCGGAAGCCCGGATGGAGTAGCCGGCCGCCTCACGGGTGATCCCGCGCGAGTCGCGCAGCCGCCTGAGCTGTGAGCCCAGCAGGATGCGCCGCACCACAGATCCACTCGACTCGCCTGCCGCCACTGGCCCGATCCTCCCCATCGCTTCCCTGGACACGAGGTCCCCCCGAACCCCAAGTGCCGGATTCTGCCATCAAAACGCTTCAGCCCGTACTCATTCGATTACGCAGAAGGGAAGGGCTCCGTAAAGCTGTGAAAATACCCGCAGGAAGAAATGACCAAGAACCGGCACGGGCTCGGACAGGCCGGGCGCGTGCACGTGCATCTGCCCTTGCATCTGCCCTGCGCATTCGGAACCATGGCCATCGCGCACCTGCGTGCTCGTTCGTGTTGTGCCGCTGTACCCCCGCAGTACCGATACAGCCGCGAATCCCGGGAGTGCCTCGCATGGGGACGATTGGATCGACGATGCTCGCGCCGTTAAGGCAAGGGCTTCCACCCATCGATCCCACAGCCGTCTCCGGCTCGGCGACCTGCACCTTGCCCGCCCGCTACGAAGCCGTGAGCGGCGCACGACGGTTCACCAGAACGACGCTGACCGGCTGGGGGCTGGACGACCGCTTCGACGACGTCGCCCTCGTCGTCTCCGAGCTCGTCACCAACGCACTGCGCCACGCCCTGCCCGGGGACACCGCCCCGGACCCCAAGGAACCACCCGTACGGCTGCACTTGATGCGCTGGAGTTCACGCCTGGTGTGCGCCGTGCGCGACCCCAGTCGGGAGAGCCCGGTCGCCTCGGAGGCGGCGGACTCCGCGGAGTCGGGTCGCGGGCTCTTCCTGGTGGAGTCCTTCAGCGACTCGTGGGGCTGGCACCCTTCCCCCGTCCTGGGGCCGGAGACCACGGCCGCGGGGGCGGTGCCGCGCGGCAAGGTGGTCTGGGCGCTGTTCCGGCTGTGCGACGGGACCTGACCGGCACGGTCGGCCCGCGGCACCGCCGGGCACCGGACGCCTGAGCGCCACCCCGTACCGGCAGCACCGGCCCGGCGGGCCCACGGGGGCGGCGCCGTGCGGCATGCCGCGCCACCACGACCGGGCACGCCCGCCGCGCAATGTGCCGCACCGCCGCCGGACTCCCGCCGCGCGGCATGCCGCAGCACCGCGATCGGGCGGCGCGGGCGGGAAAGGGCTGCGGGACGGGCGGCGCAGATCCGGCGCACCTCATCGCACCGGATGGAACTTCCGTACTCTGCAAGCGCGTTGATACCTGCGGTCAGCCGCCTGCGACGAGGTGGTCGAACTCGCCGTCCTTCACCCCGAGCAGCAATGCCTCTATCTCGGCGGGTGTGTAGACCAGGGCCGGCCCGTCGGGGTGGCGTGAATTCCGCATCGCCACATCTCCTCCGGGCAGTTTCGCGAACTCCACACACGATCCCTGGGAGTTGCTGTGTCTGCTCTTCTGCCAGACGACTCCGCGAAGCTCTGTGGCCGCCATGCCGTTGTACACGTGGTGCACAGGACGCTCCCCGAGTTACAAGGTGCAAGTGTCAACTGTCTCGGATCATAACCTTGTTCCAGATACCGCTGCATGAGCAGATGCATGAGCGGATGCACGTGCACGCGGGGTGTTCCCGCGATTACAGTTTCAGACGCAGGAAGAGGGCTTGGGGATGCCTCATGACACCGCTTACCCCGAGTCGGGCCACCCATCCCGTCGACTCGCGCTGGTAACGTGGCGCGGTCTTTTGTCGCAACAAGGGGGAATTCCAGATGAGGAATGTCGTGCGCTCCGGCGTCGTGATCGCCGCCGGCCTCGTCGCTTCACTCGTGCTGACCGGCTGCGGCAGCGACGGCGGAAAGAGCGAAACGGACCACGGATCCGGCGCCGAGAACTCCGGCCGGGCTCCCGCCGACAACGGCTCCGGGAGCGGTTCGAGCAACGACGCCGGGTCACTGGAGGGTGCCTGGGCCGGGAAGACCGACGGCAAGGCGGTGGTCCTGTCCGTCGCGGCCGGGAAGGCGGTGCTCGTCACCGAGCAACGCGCCTGCACGGGTGAGGTGCAGAGCACGGGCAAGGTCGTGCTGTCGCTCAAGTGCGCCGACGGCGACACCGACCGCACCCACGGGTCGGTGGCATCCAACGACGGCAAGACCATCGAGATCTCGTGGGACGCCGGAACGAAGGACACTCTGGCGAAGACCGCGCCCGGCGCGCTCCCGTCGGGCCTCCCGGATCTGCCGGGCCCGGCGGACCTGCCGGCTTCCTGACGGCCCACCACATCGGCGCGGTCGCGGAGGCTTCGGCGACCGGACGAGCCCTGCTGCGGCCGGATGAGCCCTTCTCCGGCCGGATGCGTCCCTGCGGGCCGTCCGGCCGGACACGTCCCCACGGATCGGACGAACTCCTGCGGCCGAGCGGCCCCCGCGACCGGTCGAGTTGCCGACGGTCCGGTCGGGCTGTCGGCGGTCCGGTAGCCGGTGAGGACCGGTGTTCCGCCGATGGCGTCCAGGGCCGTTCACCGGCCCGGCCGCTGCTGCGGGTGCGGGTCCAGGCCCCGGGAGAACTCCTCCAGGGCTTCGAGCAGCAGGCCGGCCCCGTTCCGCACGAAGGGGGCGGCCCCGCTCTCGCCCGCCCGCTGCCGTGCGTCCCACCGCGCCAATGCCTCACGCACCTCCGCCCAATCCGGCACACGCCGCTCCCGCACCTCCTTCGCGCCCCGTTCGGTGGCCCGGCGCAGCGCCCCGGCCAGCTCCGCCGCCTCCGGCACGGGGGTGGCACCACCGCCGGGGAGATGGGCCTCCAGCAACATCGCGACCCGGCCGAACTCGGCCAGGGCGTGCTCGGTGTCGTCCGCGGCGGCGCGCGAGAGACCGCGGCTGCGCACCGGTTCGTGCTGGGCGGCGGCCGCCGCCTCCTGCCAGGCGACCCGGGCCTCGCGAGTGTCGAGCAGAGCGGTACGGACGTCGTCGTGGCCGTGCTCGACCGGTTCGGCGTACTGGTCGACGACCGCGGCGGCGTACCGCCCGTCCGCCTTCAACCAGTCCCCGAGCCTGCCGCGCAGCCGCGGGGTCTCCCAGGCCGGGTAGGCCGCGTACGAGAGCATCGCGAGGAGGCCGCCGACGAGGGTGAGCACCACCCGCTCCGACGCGGTCTGCGACCAGCTGTCGCCCGCCATGCCGAGCAGGAAGACCACGTACGCCGAGACGCACGCCTGGCCGACGACGTACCCGGTGCGCATCAGCAGGTACATCAGCAGGGCGCAGCACACGGCGAGCACCGCCGACGAGGTGAGGCCCGGATGGGCGGTCCGGACGATCACGGTGGCGAGCAGCACCCCGACGATCGTGCCGCCGAAGCGGGCCACGGCCCGCCCGTACGTCTGGGAGAACTCCGGCCGCATCGCCATCACGGCAGCCATCGGCGCCCAGTAGCCGTGGCCGAACGGCAGGGCGGTGCCGATGAGATAGCCGACCGCGACCACGACGGCGACCCGCACGGCGTGCCGCAGGATCGGGGAGCCCGGACGCAGTTCCGCGCGCATCGCCCGCACCACGACGGGGATCAGCCGCAGCAGCGTGGGGGCCCGCCGGTGCGATGCGGTGGACGTCTCCCCGCCCGCCGTCCTGATGTCCTCGACGGCCCTCTCGGTCCGGGCCTCCTCCTTCGTCCCCTCGCCCTCGGCGGTCTCGATGACGTCGGAGAGCAGGGTCCCGAGCCGGCCGGCGGCGCGGCGGGGCGGGCCGGTGAGCAGGGAACGGGTATCGGGGGTCCGCAGTGCGGCGACGGCGGACGGGTCGAGCTCCACCGGGTCGCCGTGGCGGATCGCGCGGGCCGCCGAATCGAGCACGGAACCGGCGGCGCCGAGGAGTTCACGGACCCGGTCGCGCTCCGGCCCCTCGTCCGGCACCCCCATCGCCGGGTCCGCGAGCGAGGCGAGCACCGGCCTGATCCGCTCGGCGACCCCGCGCGACCCCCGCAGTTCCGGCGGGCGGCGCCGGGCCTGCCAGGGGGTGACGGCGGCGGCGCTGCGGGCGGTCATCAGCGGTACCGGGTCGAAGGGGGCGAGCGGGTCGTGGAGCAGTCGACGGGCATAGTCGGCCTCGGCGGCCAGGGCGTCGGCGAGGGCATCGCGCTGGGCGCCCCATCTGCGGACCGGGAACAACACGATCAGCGCCGCCTGCACGACCCCGCCGAACAGGATCATCCCGGCGTGCACCGCCGAGTTCGCGACGGAGGTGGGCAACGTGACCGTCACCAGCATGATCGCCACGTTGGAGGAGGCGATGAGTCCGCCCGTCGGCCCCGCCGCCCAGGCCAGCCCCGCGAGGAACGTCCACAGCACCAGCAGGGCGAGGAACAGCACCACATGGGAGCCGGTGAGGTAGCCGAGGAACGTCGACCCGGCGAGGCTCGCCCCGGAGACCAGGGCCAGCACGGGCCGGGGACGCCAGCTGCGCTGGAACGAGGCGATGGCCGCCTGGAACGCGCCGAACGCGGAACTCGCGGCGACGACGGGCCCGAACCACGCGAGGCTGATCCCGATGACCAGGGCGAGCCCGGCCGCCCCGCGGATCGCGACGAGCGGTTCGAGACGCCGCCGCTCGATCGTCAGCCCCGAGTGGGCGGTCTCCTTCAGCGCCCGGAGCCAGCTCATACCTCAGAGACTATCCGGAATGCCCCGATCGCCCCGATTTGCCGCAATAACGCATAAGCAATGAGGCAACCCTCGTCCGCCCCCGGCTCCGTCCGCATCCCCCGTCACCCCGCCCGCCGCCGCTGTCCGCCGCCCCCGTCCGTCACCTCCGCCCGCCGCGCTTCGGGCGGGCCCCGCGCCCGTCGTGGATTCCGGGCCCCGGCGCACCCGTCCTGGCCCGGTCCGCGGCGGCAGTTCCGTCGTGCCATCCGTCGAGGTCGGTGACGCCCCGGACCCGGGTGGTCGTGGTCTGCGGAAACATCCGCTCGGCGGCATCCGTGACGGCCAGGTCGCGGGCCGCGAGGACGGGAAGCAGGCGGGACTCCGACACTCCTCGTTCCGTTCCCTCCCCTGCTCCCGTCCCGGTCTCCGCGTCCGCCTCGGCGGCGGTGACCCGGGCGGTGTCGGCGGCGAGCCGTACCCCCAGGCGCTGGGCGTACGCCATCAGGAAGGACTGCCGGAAGGTCTTCGTGCGCCGACGCCCACCGGCCCGTTGCCCGGCCTCCGCCTTCGTCATCGCCGCCGTGCCCTGCACCAGCAGGGACGTGTACAGCAGTTCCACGGCCTCCAGATCCGGTTCGAAGCCGACCACCGTGGAAAAACCGAGGTCACCGTTCCACACCGCGTGGCAGCGGTTCGCCGAGGCGACCGCGTCGAGCAGGATCGCCTTCGCCGTCTCGTACGGGGCGTCGACGCCGATCCGGCACGCCCCCGGCGCCTCGCCGCTGTGGGTGCGGGCCGCGAGCAGGGCCTCGTCGATGGAGTGCCGGGCCATCAGCTCCTGTGCCTTGGTGGTCAGCGCCTCCGCCTCCTCCGGGAAGCCGGTCGCCTCCGCCTTGGCCAGCAGGGCGCGGATGCGGGTCAGCATGCGGGGTGCGCCGGGCGCGGGCGGCAGGTGGTGTCCGAGCGGGGAGGCGCCGGGCGGCGGCCCCACCGCTTCGATCGCGGGAAGCCGGAGCAGCAGCCGGTACAGCCCGAGGAGGGCGGAGGCGTAGGAGAACCGGTCGGGCCGGTTCCGGGGCGGCACGTTGGGGAGCCCGTCGAGCTGGGAGCCCCATCGGGGCGGCAACGACTCGTACCGCCGGGTCTCCGAGAGGATCAGCCCGGCGACGAGCCCCGCCGCGGTCTCGTCGAGTTCACGGCGGACGAGGCGCACGACATCCGCCGGCTGCCAGCCGCGCTCCCAGGCGCGACGGACGAACTCCTCGCCCCGACGGGCGAGTTCCGCATCGGCCCCCGGATCGGCGGCCAGCAACGAGGCCCCGGCGTCGAGTCCGGCGTCGCCGTCCGAGTAGAGGGCCGCCGCGAACGCCTTGTCGATCACCGATTCCATGGGATCAGCGTAGGCAGGGCGCCGGGTACCGGACACCCGCGGCCGACCGGCTCCGGACCGGCCGCGCGGGGCGACGTTTCGGGGGCGGCACGTCCCGGGGGCGGCACGTCCCGGGCGGGGACTCCGGGTGGGCGGGTGCCCCGTGGCCACGGGGCACCCACAGCCCCGTCCACAGCCTGTGGATATCGCACCTCCGCTCGATTGCCGCGCGTGCGTCGTCCCCGCGGAAGCGGGTGGGTGGGTGAGTGAGAGAGCCACCGACGGACAGATCATTCTCCCCGCGCGACACCCGAGGCCCGACCCGCCGCCCGGCACCCGGCACCCGGCACCCGGCACCCGGCACCCGGCACCCGGCACCCGGCACCCGGCACCCGGGGCAACGTTCGACGGGCCGCCGACGGTGCGATTGGTCCATCCGGCCCGAACTCCTGACACGGCATCTACTTCCGTGCTTTTATGCCGTTTTCGCGTGATTTCATCCGGTCATGGGAGGCGATCACGTGAAGACCGATGACACAACCGGGAACACCGCCGGGAAAACCGCCGAGGCCGAGACCGGTGGCGCGGCCGGGAAGCGGGCCGCAGCACGGCAGCAGCACGGGCCCGCCCGGACCGCCACCTCTCGGCGGCGGGTACTGACGGCGGCGGCCGCGCTCGCGCCGGCACTGGCCGTCGCGGGGCCGACCCCCGCCGCACACGCCCTGCCCGGCCGGCCCGCCGGGCCCACACCCCACCCCGGGCCGGGGCACCACGAACGGGTCGCACCGGCGCCGACCGTCCTGGCGGACTGGGCGGGCGTGGCAAGGGCCCTGGGCCGTCCCGGCAACATGCTGCGCGACACGATCTACCACACGGGCTTCCCCCGGCGGGACCTGCACGTGGTCTCCGAGGGCGTGCTCGTCACCGCGGGCCTCGCCCTCGGCACGCACGTGGCCTTCGTCCGCTACGCCGATGGCAGCACGATGGTGATGGGTGACGTGGTGGTCGCCGAGGACGAGTTGCAGCAGGTGACCGACGCCTGGCTGGCGCACGGTATCCAGCAGACCGCGCTCCACAAGCACCTGCTCGCCCAGACCCCCGACATCTGGTGGACCCATGTCCACGCGCACGGGTACGACCCGGTCGCGATGGCCCGCGGCCTGCGCGCCGGATTCGACCGCACCGGCACCCCGCCCGCCCGGCCGTCGCTGCCACCGGCCCCGGTCGATCTGGACACCGACCGGATGGAGGCGGTGCTGGGCGCGAAGGGGTCCGTCGAGGACGGTCTCTACAAGGTCCTCTTCGTCCGCCGGGAGACGATCGCGGACGGGCACCTGATCCTGCCGTCCGGCCTGGGATCGACCAGTGCGTTCAACTTCCAGCCGCTGGGCGGCGGCCGGGCGGCGCTCAGCGGGGACTGTGCGATGCTCGCCGCCGAGGTCCCGGGAGTACTGAAGGCCCTGCGGCGCGGCGGGATCAAGCTCGTCGAGCTGCACAACCACCACCTCGACGAGGACCCCCGCCTGTTCTTCACCCATTTCTGGGCCGTGGGCGACGGCGTCGCGCTCGCCCGTACGGCGCGCTCCGCCCTGGACGCGACCGACGTCGTCCCGGGCACGCTCGGCTGAGCCGCCGCGCCCGACCACCTGACCGCCCGTCCGCCTGACCGCCCGACCGCCTGACCGCCCGACCGCTCGCCACGCCCGTACGCCCGGTCCACAGGTCCGCCGGTCCAGCGACCCCGGACACCCCGGGCTGTGGAATCCGTTCCGCATATGGACCAATCGGCCCCGGGCGGCGCGTGCCCGTGCGGGAGACCGGGCACCCATGTCCCGTCCACCCCACCCCTCCCGAACCGCCCGTCAGTTTCTCCCCCTGGAGCTCCGCATGGAACCAGCCACCGGCGCCCGGCTCTGCCCGTTCGACTACGCCGAGGCCCTCGAATTCGACCCGGTCCTCCGGCACTTGATGACCGAAGAACCCGTCTCGCGCATCCGCTTGCCGCATGGCGACGGCGACGCGTGGCTCGTCACCGGATACGACGACGTGCGCACGGTGACCACCGACCGGAGATTCAGCCGGCACGCCATCATCGGCCGCAACTTCCCGCGCATGACGCCCGAGCCGATCGTGCAGGACGAAGCGATCAACGTGATGGACCCGCCGGGAAGCAGCCGGCTGCGCAGCCTGATCTCCAAGGGGTTCGCGCCCCGGCACATCGAACGCATGAAGGTGCGCACCCAGCACGTCGTGGACCGGCTGCTGGACCGGATGGAGGAGCACGGCGCTCCCGCGGACCTCTTCGCGCACCTGGCGGCCCCGCTGCCGCTGATCACCATCTGCGAGGTCCTCGACATCCCCGAGTCGGACCAGGCGCAACTGCGGACGCATGCCCGCACCATGATGGACACCACCGTCGAGAACCGGGACAACGCGGTGCGGTCCAAGGCCGATCTGCGCGCCTACTTCCAGAAGCTGACCGCGGAGCGCCGGGCGAACCCCGGCGACGACCTCATCAGCACGCTGGCCACGGCACGCGACGGCGACGAGATCCTCAATGACCAGGAACTCACCGTGATGGCCATGGTCCTGCTCATCACCGGCCAGGACACCACCACGTACGAGATCGGGAACCTCGCCTACACGCTGCTGACCAGGCCCGACGAACTGGCCATGCTGCGCGAGCGGCCCGAGATGCTGCCCCAGGCCATGGAGGAGCTGCTGCGCTTCATCCCCTTCCGCAAGGGGGTCGGCATCCCCCGGGTCGCCCTGGAGGACGTGGAGCTGAGCGGGGTGCTGATCCGGAAGGGGGACATCGTGCACGTCTCCTATCTGACCGCCAACCGCGACGGCCGGAAGTTCGACCGGCCGGACGAGCTCGACCTGGAGCGCGAGGGCCCGTCCCACATGACCTTCGGGTGGGGCGGTCACCACTGCCTCGGCGCCCCGCTCGCCACCACGGAACTCCAGGTCGCCATCGGCACCCTGCTGCGGCGCTTCCCCGCACTGAAGCTGGCGACGCCCGCCGAGGAGGTGCGCTGGAACAGGACGTCGATCTGGCGCTATCCCCTCGAACTCCCCGTCACCTGGTGACCGTGGCGCGACCGCCCCGCACCCCGGTGCCGGTCGCGAACGCCCGTCACCACGATGCCGGCCGTGCGGCACCCGCCCCCGGCGGCGGCCGTCATCGATGATGCGCCGGGGCCGGGGGCCCGGCAACCCGGACGCCCGGTCCCGAACGCCCCCTCCCGCCCCGCTTCGGCCGCCCCGCCGCGGTCCGCCCCGCCACCCGCACCCACCGCGCACCGCGGACGCGGGCCATGGGGGCGGGCCGCAGGCGGTGGGCGCAGGCAGTACGCGCGAGCACAGGCGGCGGACGCGAGCGCGGGCCGTGGACGCGAACACTGGACGCGAACAGTGCGCACGGGCCGTGGCTGTGGCCGTGTGGCGTCCCGACATGCGGCCCCGATCGACCTGCCGTAGCGTGATCCCGACGGCCACCAAGCCGTGGCGGATCAGGATCCG
Source organism: Streptomyces sp. NPDC056061 (assembly GCF_042266885.1). Lineage (NCBI taxonomy): Bacteria > Bacillati > Actinomycetota > Actinomycetes > Kitasatosporales > Streptomycetaceae > Streptomyces > Streptomyces sp. NPDC056061. Next base: position 92,556 of record NZ_JBHJWQ010000008.1, read on the forward strand.
CCCGAGACGGCAAGAACGACGGCAAGAACACAGTCTTCGGACGGTCGGCCCGTCCGCGCCCGTTCCAGGGGAATCGCAACCGGCGCGGGAACCCCACCCCTCCCCCGCACTGCTGCCCCGCATCGCGCGGGCGCCGTGCGCCCGGGGCCGCGGTGGCCGTTCCCGCCGCCCCCGCCGCCTCCCGCCGTCGGCGGTCACCCCTCACATCGTCCGGGCCCGGTCGCGTGGACCACATCCGCTAGGAGGAGTTCCATGGCGGTTCTCTGCAAGCCGGCGATCGAGGTTCCCGAGTACGTCATCACGAACGAGGAAACCCTCGAACTGGCTCGACGATTGCACGGTGATCATCCGCAGATCGATCTCGTCCTTCGTCTGATCGAACACACCGGGGTGCAGAAGCGGCACCTGATCCAGCCGATCGACAAGGTGCTCCAGCACCCGGGCTTCGACGCCCGCAGCATCACCTACGAGCAGCACACCAAGGCGCGCGTTCCGCAAGTGGTGCGTCGGGCGCTCGACCAGGCCGAACTGGAGCCGCGGCAGATCGACTTGATCGTCTACGTCTCCTGCACCGGCTTCATGATGCCGCCGCCCACCGCGTGGCTCATCGGCGAAATGGGCTTCCGGCCGGAGACCCGCCAGCTGCCCATCGCCCAGCTCGGCTGCGCCGCGGGGGGCGCAGCCGTCAACCGGGCCCACGACTTCTGCACGGCGTATCCGGACGCCAATGTGCTGGTGGTCGCCTGCGAGTTCTGCTCGCTCTGCTACCAGCCCACCGATCTGGGTGTGGGTTCGCTGCTGTCCAACGGCCTGTTCGGCGACGGCATCGCGGCCGTCGTCCTCCGGGGCAGCGGGGGCACCGGCGTCCGGCTGGAGCGCAATGGCTCGTACATCATCCCGGACACCGAGGACTGGATCTCCTACGCGGTCCGGTCGACCGGGTTCCACTTCCAGCTCGACAAGCGTGTGCCCGGCACGATGGAGCCCCTCGCCCCGGCGCTGAACGCGGTCGCCGAACAACACCAGTGGAACGCGGGGAAGATGGACTTCTACATCATCCACGCGGGCGGGCCGCGCATCCTGGACGACCTGAGCCGCTTCCTGGACGTGCCGCCCGAAGCGTTCCGCTTCAGCCGCGCGACGCTCACCGAGTACGGCAACATAGCCAGCGCGGTGGTCCTCGACGCCCTCGGCCGGATGTTCGACGAAGCATCGGCCCTGGACGGCCATCGCGGTCTGATGGCGGGCTTCGGTCCCGGCATCACCGCCGAGATATCGCTCGGCACCTGGACGTCGGAATCCGAGGCGTGACACGCCACCGGGTCCCGAAGCCCCCGGGCCCTCGGAGCCGACAGGCCCCGAGGGCCCGGAACGGGTGAACGGGACCGGGCACCTCCCGTGGGCGGCCGAATCCTTTCCGTGGGCCGGGCCCCTCCCCGGGGCGGGCCCACCATGACGGCGACGTGCCGGGCCCCTCCCCTGCCGACGACGGGACGAGGCCGCCGAGTCGTCGCGGGCCACCGCCACACCCGAGCGACGTCATCGCCACACCCCTGAGCGGCGTCGTCGCCACGCCTGGGCGGCCTCGTCGCCACGCCTGGGCGGCGTCGTCGCCACGCCTGGGCGGTGTCCCGCCCGTTGTCAGTACCGGGTGCCAGACTCGGCGGCATGACCGAACGTTGGGCTCTGGCCATCACGGAGACCGGCGGCGCGCTCCTCGCCCCGCTGGACGCCTCCGGCCTGCCCACCGCCCCGGTCCGGTCCGAGCCCGACCCCGTGGCGGCCGTCCGCTCCCGGCCGCAGGTCGCCCGCTGGGTGTGGCGGTCCACCGCCGAGATCTATCCGCGGCTGCTCGCGGCGGGCGTCGCCGTGGACCGCTGTTACGACATCGAGGCCGCCGAGTCGCTCCTCCTCGCCCACGAGGGCCGGCTGGGCGAGCCCCGCTCCGCGGCCGCCGCCCATGCCCGCCGGCACAACGCCCCCGTGCCGCCCGATCCCCCGCCCCGCGCCGCCGAGCCCGGCTCGCAGCCCTCCCTCTTCGAACCACGCCCCGGCACGGACCTGCCGTTCACCGGTCTGCTCCAGGTCTACGCCGACCAGCTCCGCCGTCACGAGTCCGCCGCCCACCCGGGCCGGATGCGCCTGCTGACCGCCTCCGAGTCGGCCGGCATGCTGGTGGCCACCGAGATGAACCGTGCCGGTCTCCCCTGGCGCGCCGATGTGCACCGGGAAGTGCTCCAGGAGCTGCTCGGCGAGCGGTACGCGGGCGGCGGGGAGCCCCGCAGGCTGGCCGAGCTCGCCGACGAGATCTCGGCCGCCTTCGGCAGGCGGGTCCGCCCCGATCTCCCCGCCGACGTCGTGAAGGCGTTCGCCCGGGCCGGAATCAAGCTGAAGTCCACCCGGCGCTGGGAGCTGGAGGGCCTGGTCCACCCCGCGGTCGAACCTCTCATCCAGTACAAGAAGCTGTACCGGATCTGGACGGCGCACGGCTGGGGCTGGCTCCAGGACTGGGTGCGCGACGGCCGCTTCCGCCCCGAGTACCAACCCGGCGGCGCCGTCAGCGGCCGTTGGACGACCAACGGCGGGGGCGCGCTCCAGATCCCCAAGGTCATACGGCGTGCGGTCGTCGCCGACGAGGGCTGGTGCCTCGTCGTGGCGGACGCCGACCAGATGGAGCCCAGGGTGCTCGCCGCGATCTCCCGCGACCCCGGGCTGATGGAGGTCGCGGGCCATGACGGCGACCTCTACACGGCCCTGTCGGACCGGGCCTTCCACGGCGACCGCGAGCACGCCAAGCTCGCCCTGCTGGGCGCGATCTACGGCCAGACCTCGGGCGACGGCCTGAAGAACCTCGCGGCCCTGCGCCGGCGGTTCCCGCTGGCCGTGGCGTACGTCGACGACGCGGCGAAGGCGGGCGAGGAAGGACGCCTGGTGCGGACGTGGCTCGGCCGCACCAGTCCGCCCGCGGCCGGGAGCGGGGAAGCCGACGAGGCCGGTATTCCGCAGGAGGATGACACCCAGCCCTCCACCGACGGCGGGTTCACCCCCGGCTACGCCTCGTCCGACGCCCGCGCGCGGGGGCGCTTCACCCGCAATTTCGTGGTGCAGGGCAGTGCCGCCGACTGGGCCCTGTTGCTCCTCGCGGCGCTGCGCCGGTCGATCGGTGCAGCGGGTCTCCGTGCCGAGCTGGTCTTCTTCCAGCACGACGAGGTGATCGTCCACTGTCCGCAGGAGGAGGCGGAGGCGGTCGTGGCGGCGATCCGCGCGGCGGGCAGCACGGCAGGCCGGACCGCCTTCGGCGAGACACCGGTGCGTTTTCCGTTCACGACGGCGGTGGTTCGGCGCTATTCGGACGCGAAGTAGTCGCCGTCCCCGGCTCCGGGTGCCGACCGGTGGCCGGGCCGCTCCCGGAGCCGTCCCCGAAACCGGCAAGGCCGTGATCGTAGTGCGCGGGGCGCAGATGCTGATGCCGATGCCGGGTGTTGAGCAGGTGGATGACGAACGCCGCGACCGCGATCATCGCCAGCACGATCACGACATTGATCAGCGTGTCCATGTGTAACCGGCCCCCTTCGACGTGCAGGGCGACGCGAACCGGCTCACCTCGCCGGGAAGCCGTACCCCCAGGCTACTCCGCGGTCGGGCACCCGACCGCCCGGACGGCATCCGGCCGCCCCGTGCCCCGCCCCTGCCCACCGCCCGGAACAACCCCCAACAACCGGAAGCAACCGGAAGCAACCCGCAAGCGCCCGGAAACCGCCCGCCCCGGCGCGGACGCGTGGGCGCCCCCGGCACGAACGCGCTCGGCCCGGACCGGAAGACGTTCCGGTCCGGGCCGAGCGCGACGCGCACCCCGCGAGAACACCCCGGCGCACGCCGCGCTGCCCGGTACGTGCAGGTGCCGGACAGCTCTCAGCCGCGTTCCCACAGCGCGGGCACGTTCGGCGGTTCCCAGCCGGGCGCGGCCGCGTGTGCCTGCAGACAGCGGTACGTGACCCCGCCGTACGTCACGACATCGCCGGCGTTGTAGTTCGTCCCGACCGCCCAGGTGCCACCGGTCGGCGGGTCGGTGGGCGGGTCGGTCGGCGGGTTGGTCGGGCCCTGCTCGACGTCGAGGACGAAGTCGAAGGTCCCTTCCCTTCCGGAACCGATGTCCCTGACGTTCATCAGGAGTGCCGGGTCGAAGAGCATGTCCGTGTTGTTGCGCGGCTCGTCCGGGAAGTACAGCTGCGTGGTCACGATGCGCGAACCGGGCGCCTGGACCTTGACGTGGATGTGCCGGGTGCGGCCCGGGTACAGCCCCGCGACGATCGTGGTCAGGGAGAAGGCCCCGGACTGGTCGGTGAACTGGTGGCCGCGGAAGGCGAACCCGTTCATGTCGTACGCGCCGTTGGTGTCCGCCTGCCAGAAGTCGAGGAGCACTCCCGGGATCGGCTTGCAGGACCGCCCGAAGACATAGCCGCTGACGGTCAGCGGGACACCCGGGGTACCGGCGGTCACCAGGCTGGTGCGGAGCGGGGAGTTGGGCTTGAAGTAGGGCCCCTCCATCTGCTCGTGGGTCGGACCGTCGCCGTCGTCGCAGTCCGGGGTGAGTGCGAGGGGCTTGCCGCTGCTTCCGGCGTCGCGGGCCAGTGCGACGCCACCACCGGCGAGCAGCGGGACGGCGCCCGCGACGAACGCGGCCTTGAGCAGGGTCTTGCGGCTGATCCGGCGGTCGTCGCCGGAACCTTCGGGCACTTCTGGAGTCATGGCTGATTCCTCGGTATGGGGGAAGGGCACGTGCATGACATCGAGCGGAGAGGCCGAAGCCGCGGAGAAGCTGCGGCGGGGCCCGCGGAAGAGCTCACCGGGGTGCACCGGGAGGCGAGCGGGCAACGGGGTGGTACGCGCCGCCCGGCCGGGAGGCCGAAGCGCGAGCCGGGCGGCGCGATGACCGGAGGTGGACCCCGGTCCCTCCGGGACCCTGCCGGAACCTCGGGTCCACCAGGCCTCCGACCCCTCGGGGGCCTGGTTCCTCCGGCGCATCCGGACCCGTCGAATCCACCGGGTCCCTCGGACCGGCCAGGCCCTCGGGCCCCTCGGATCCGTCAGATCCGCTGCCAGAGAGCGGGCGTGTCCGCCGGGGTCCAGCCGGTCTGCGCCAGGTGCGCCTGGAGGCAGCGGTAGCTGTCCGAGCCGTAGGTCACGACATCGCCCGCGTTGTAGTTCGCCCCGACCGCCCAGGTGCCACCGGTCGGCGGGTTGGTGGGCGGGTCGGTCGGGGTGCCGCTGGTGACGAGCGTGAGCCCGTACGCCTGGAGCGCCGGGTTCACCGGCTGGAAGTACGTCGTGCCGCCCTGGGAGCAGTTGCCCGAGCCGCCGGAGGTGACACCCTGCGCCTGGCTCCCGGAGATGAACGAGCCGCCGGAGTCCCCCGGTTCGGCGCACACGTTGGTGCGGGTCACCCCGGAGACGGTGCCCTCCTGGTAGGTGACGCTGGTGTTGCGCTGCTGAACGGTTCCGCAGTGCCAGCCGGTCGTCGATCCGGAGCGGCAGACCGACGCGCCTTCGATGGCCTCGGTGGACCCGGCTACCGTCACGTCGGCGTTGCCGTAGCCGTTCACCAGGGCGCGCGGCGTCCAGTTGGCGTTGGTGGCGACCCAGGAGTAGTCCCGGCCGGGGAAGGTGGACCCCTGGAAGGAGCCCTGTGCCTGCTGGTTGTAGCCGCTGGTGCTGACCCCGGGCGTGCCGCAGTGACCGGCGCTGACGAAGCCGGACTGGGTACCGCGCCTCACAGGGAAGCCGATGGAGCAGCGCCCCTGCCCGTTCATGTAGTAGGCGTCACCGCCCCGGAGGTCGGCGAACGTGCGCGGCTGCTCACTGGTCCGACGCACCGTCACGAGGCCGTCGCGTACACCCGCGGCGGCGAGGAAGGCGTCCGCGGCCGAGACGTCGGCGGCCTGGACGACCACCCGGTTGGAGGCGATGTCGACGTACCAGACGGGCACGCCGCTGGGCGCCTGCCGCCATGCCTGCCTGTCCAACGCCGCCTTGGCCGTGTTGAGTTCGGCAAGGCTGTGATCGACGACGACGGCCTCGGCACCGGCATTGCCGATCCGGGCGGCCTGGCCGGCATCGGTGGTGGCGACGGTCAGGTCTGCGGTGTCGCCACTCACCCGGGCCCCGGCGAAGTCGGCACCGAGGGAACGCTCCAGATCCGCGGCGACGACCGCGGCCCGGGCCTCCCGGCCGATCCTGGCGCGCGCCCGGGACTCGGTCAGCCCGAGGTCACGGTGCATCGCCTTCAGCAGGCCGGGCGAGAGCTGCTGAGCATCTGCGGCGGGGGTCGGGAGCGGGGCAGCGGGGTCGGCGGACGCGGTGCCGGTCAGACCGGCCAACGCGAGAGCGCCGATGGCCACGGTGGCGGTACACGCGGCCAGGGCACGTCTGCGGAGGATGGCGCTCTCCACGGAACTCTCCTTGACGTCGGGGGATTTGCCGTCAACGTAGCCGCGTACACGTCATTGCCAGGAGATCCCGTTCTCCCCCTCCCTCCGCGTTATGGGGTCAATGTTTCCGTGTCTCCGCCGCCTTGTCCGGGGCCGTGTCACGCCGCCGTCGACGCCCCCGCGTCGCCCGCCGGAACGGGACACGGCCCCGGTCGCGTCACGCCTCGTCGCGCAAATCGGCCGCCAAGGAGCTCAGCGGCTCGGTCTCCTCGGTGTGGCCCAGGGCCGCGAGGCGGGAGACCGCCGCGTCGAGGCGGGTGAGGGCGGGGGCGGTGCGTTCCAGGTAGATCCCCTCCACGGCACCCGCGAGGCGGACGCACTCGGCCCATTCACCGGCGCGGTCGTCCTCCGGTCCCGGCTCGCCGAGCAGGGCGAGGGCCTTCTCCAGGGCGGCCAGGGCGGTCTCGTACTCACCGGCGTAGGCGTTGACCCGCCCGTGTTCGTAGGCCAGGGCGGTGTCCAGGGAACGGCCGCGGGCCTCGTACTCGGCGGCACGGGCCTCGTCGGCGATCCGGCCCGCGTCGGCGAGGTGGCCGAGGGCACCGGCCAGGCCCTCGGGGCCCTGCTGCTGGGCCTGGAGGCGGGCGAGTTCGCGCAGGCAGTTGCTGAGCTGCTCGTAGCGCGGGTCCCGGGCGTGGGCCGCGAGTGCCTGCCCGACGGCCTCCCGGGCCCGGCCGAACTCTCCGGCCTCGCCGAGGAGTACGGCAGTCTCCGCGGCGATCATGGCGTGGCTCCCCGGGTCGTCGTCCCAGCCCGCCGACTCGGCGGCGAGGGCGACGAACTCCGTCGTGGCGGCCTTGAGGTCCTCCCCCGCGTGCAGTGCGCGGGCCCGGGTGAGGCGCAGTTGCGCGACGAGCCGGTCGTCCAGCTCCCCGGCGGCGACGTCCGGTTCGGTGAGGAGGGAGTCGAGCAGGGCGATGCAGTCCTCGACGCGGCCCAGGTCGATGCAGAGCTGGGCGGCGTTGCTGTAGGTGCAGAACGCTTCGGTCCGGCTGCCGTGGCGCAGGTCCAGTTCCGCCGAGCGCGTCAGGTGCCGCAGTGCGTCGTCGGGGCGGCCGAGGTGCATGCATGCCTCGGCGAGCGTGCCGTGGAGGCGGGCCGCGTCCACCACGTCGGCCGGCCAGTCACCGGCCAGACGCAGTCCCTCGGTCAGGTCGGCATAGGCGCCCTGCACGTCCCGGAGGCCGAGCCGGAGCCTGCCGCGCAGCACGAGTGCGCGGGGCAGGTGCCAGGCGGGTCCGTGTGTCCTCAGCCGGTCGAGGAGGCCGTCGGCCTCGATGGCCGCGGCGGGCAGGTCGCCGGAGATGGCGTGGGTGCTGGTCCGCAGCAGCTGGGCGTTGGCGATCTGCCCGCCGATGTCGTGCCGGGTGGCGAACGCGTGCAGCAGGTCGACCTCGGCAAGGACCGGAGCGACGTGTTCCTCGTTCCCCGTCGTCTGCAGGCGCATGCCGAGCGCGGTCGCCCGCAGCCGCAGCAGCCGGGCCTCGATGTAGGGGACGAGGTCGGACGTCTCCTCGTGCAGGCGGACCACCGACGCGTGGGCGGCGGTCAGCGCGGCGGCCTTCGCCCCGGCACCGTCGGCACCCTCCGCGGACGCCTCGGCGGCGGAGACCAGGGCGCAGGCACGGGCGAACGCCGCGTCCCCCGGCACCCCGGCGTCGGCGTACAGGTCCGCTGCCTCCTCGTGGAGGGCGGCGGCCTCGGCGAACCCCTCCTTCCGGTCCGTCCGGCCCGCCTCCTCGCTCAGCAGGTCCGCTCGCAGCCGTGCGAACGGGCCCACGGCCGGGTCGTCGGGGTGGGTGTAGTCGCGAGCGGCGACCAGCCCGCGCAGCCGCGCCCAGCACGCCTGCGCGTCCGGGTGGCCCTGCGCGTCCAACGCCCGTGCCCGGAGGATGAGTTCGGGCAGCGCCTGGGGGACGTCGGCGGTCGCGCGGGTGGGGGTGCGTGCGGCAACCGGGGCGGCCGGGGTCACATCGTCGAGGCTGCGGGTGCGCAGGGTCAGTTCCAGCGCGTCCAGGAGCGGGGCACGGTCCAGGCGGGCCCTGCGGCGGTCGGCATGGGCCGTGGTTCCGTTGCGGGCGTCGAAACGGGCGGCGAGGTCGTCGGCCCGCCCCCGCACCTCGGCGCGCAGACCGGCCACCGTCCAGGTGCGGCCCGCGTATCCGGCGGTGGGAAGGCCGCCGCGGCCGAGGACCTCGACGCGCTGGAGCAGAACCTCCACGCCGGTGAGGAAGTCGAACAGGTCCAGCGGCGAGTCCACCTCCTCGAACAGGCTGCGGTTCTCGGCGAGGAGTTCCAGACCGCGTGCCTCGTTGCCGGTCAGCGCGCAGAACTCCAGGTGCCGGCCGATCTCCCCGGACATCGAGGGATTACGGCGGCAGCTGCGGTATCCGGCGAGGTGCAGTTCGCGCGCCACGTCGGCGCGGCCGGTACGCAGCAGGGGCAGCAGCGCGTACGAGACGGAACGGGCCGGCTCCTCCTGGCAGGATTCCGTCCCGGCCAGGACGGGCTCCCAGACGTCCAGCGCCCGCTCGTCGTCGCCCGCCCCGAGGTGGTACAGGGCGCGCTCGCAGGTCTCGCATGCCTCGCAGTCGCTGAGCCGGGTCCGCGAGCGGCCCGCCCACAGCTCGTAGGCGAGGGCGGTGTCCTCGCCGACGTGGGCGGCGAGCTGGTACGCCTCCCCGTAGTAGGGCTGGAGACCCAGACCTGCCTTCTCGTACCGGTCGCGCATCTCCGTCAGCCACTGGCGCAGAGCGGCAAGCGGCATCTCGGGCAGCTCGCGCAGGGCGTTGGACACCCACTTGAACCGCCAGAACAACGTGTGGCGCCGCCGCTCGTCGAAGACGTCAGGCTGCTCGTCGAACAGGGTGAGCAGGCGCGCGAAGACGACCGGCGACTTGCGGGGCTCGGAGCCGTAGGTGTACGCCTCCTGGAGCTCGAAGAGCGCGTGGACCAGCGGGACGGGCTCCGCGAACTGCTCGGCGGCGTCGACGAGTTCCTCGGCGATGATGGTGCGGGTGCGGCCGTAGGGGCGCCGGTCGTTCTCCTGGAGCGCCTGGTACAGCTCGTCGGTGCTCTGGGGACGGGGTGCGGTGGGCATCGTCAGCTGTCCTTGCGGAGGGCGTGGGCGAGAAGGTCGAGGAAGGAGCGGTTGATGAGGCTCGATTCGGCGGGCCTCAGCGGTCGCCGGGACAGCAGCACGGCCTGCCCGTAGAGGGCTTCGGCACTGGTGCGGGCCAGTTCGGGCTCCTCGATGGCGACGGCGGTGCGGACCAGCGGGTTGAGCTGGTTGAGGATCAGCTGGGCCCGCGGCGCCTCCTGGCGCAGGGCGCCGAGGATGTCGCCCCACAGCCCGCCCTCCTGCTCGCGGGCCAGCTGGGAGCGCGTGCGCTCGTGCCGGGCCTCGCGGCTGTCGACGAGGAGGGCGGGGGCGGAGGCGGGCTGGAAGGTGCGCAGCGCGACGTCGCAGTCGAAGACGGCGAGGGCGTCGCGGGCCAGGGCGAGGTAGGCAACGGCGGCGAGTTCCGTCTCGCGGTCGACGGGGTCGAGGTGCGCGGTGAGGGTCGCCGGGTCGAGGTCGGCGACAACGGCCTCGGGCCTGATCTCGGGCAGTCGGTGGACCAGTTCGCGGTCGTAGGTGTAGCCGCCGTTGACGACGCCGAGTCCGGCGGCCGAGGCGATCGCCGCGACCTGCCGGAACTCCTCCACGCTCGACGTCACGAGCACGGTGCGGTGGGTGCGCGCGAACTCGTCGAGGGTGGTGTGCCCGTCGGTGGTCTCGAACGGCAGCCAGGGCAGCAGCATCCGCAGGATCTCGTCGTCGTGCACCGCGAGCGACTTCACGGCGAGGTGGTGGGCCCGGAGGAAGCGGGCGAGCAGGTCCGGGTCACCGGCGGCGGCACGGGCGATCCACGCGCGCAACTGCTCGGCGAGGGCGTCGCGCACGGCGGCGAGCGTGTCGTCCTCGTACAACGACTCGCGGGACGCCGTCGGGCGCAGGCTCTCCGCGTCGACGACGCAGCGGACGAAGAACGCCCAGTCCGGCAGGATCTCCTCGGCCTGCTCGGACAGCAGCATGCCCTTGACGTGCACGCGGTGGCCGTGACGGCGCCCGGCCGGCACCGCCTCGGGCAGCACGCACGCGATGCCTTTCAGGCCCACGGCCGGCAGGTCCAGCTCGATGGTGTCCAGCGGCGTGAACCCGAAGACCTCCTCGCCGTACGCGGCAAGGGCGCGGGAACGGGTGCCCGGGGTGGGGTACGTACGTGCCCAGGGTGCGGGCTCGGGGTTGACGGGCGCGCCCGTGCCGCCCGTGCCGCCCGTGCCGCCCGTGCCGTCGTCGAAGGTCACCGGGTGGCGCAGCAGCGAACCGAAGTGCCGGGCCAGCGCGTGCACCTGCGTCGGCCGGGTCCACTCGCCCGCGTCGCCGCGCGGCGTCAGCGTGATGGTGGTACCGGGCCGGGGGCGGGCCGATACGGGCAGGGTCCGGACGGTGTAACTGCCGTCGCCGCGCCCCCGCCACTCGACGGCGGGGGCGCCGGGGGTGCGGGCCGAGCGGCTCACGACGTGGATCTCGTCCGCGACCAGGAAACAGGAGAGCAGGCCGATTCCGAACTGGCCTATGAAGTCGCCGCGTTGCTCGGTGATCTGTTCGGCGCGCTTGCTGCTGCGGCCGATCGTGGCGAGGAAGGTGTGCACGTCGGCCTCGGTGAGACCGACGCCGTCGTCCTCGACGCGCACCACCGAACCGTCGGCGTACAGGCGGATGCCGAACGCGTCGGCGGGGGCGTCCGGTTCGAGGCCACGCCGGGCGGTCAGCGCGTCCACCGCGTTCTGCAGAAGTTCGCGCAGGTAGACGCGGGGGCTGGAGTAGAGGTGATGGGAGAGGAGATCGACGAGGCCGCGCAGATCCACCTGGAAGGTGCGATCGGCGCCGGCCGTGCTCGCGGCGGTGTCGGTGTCGGTGTCGGTGTCGGGCAAAGTCATCGGGCAGTCCGAAGGAGGAGGAGCGGCAGGGGGACGGGTGCAGGAAGGAACCGGGATCGGCGGCGGAGGAAGGACGGCATCGCCAGGTGGCGGACGGAGCAGCCACCGGCGGAGGAAGGACAGTAACGGCAAGCGGCGGACGGAGCAGCCACCGGCGTGCGCTCAGGCGCGGCGGTGGCTGCGGGCGAACTGCTTCTCGGGCTCCGCGAAATAGGCCCAGGGCCAGCTGGTGTAGGCACCGTCGAGTGCCTGGAAGACGCGCCGGACCGTATGGCGCTCACCGGCCAGCGACAGGGCCATGGCGAACATGTTGAAGTCGTGCTGCCAGCCCGGACGCCGGTCGTAGGCGGGGTGCAGGATGCTGTGATCGGCGGCGGCCCGCAACTCGGCCTGGATCTCGGCGGTTTCGAGGCAGTCGCCGTCGTCCGACTCGACCCATTCCTCGATGTGCGCCATGGCGACCACGCAGCCGAGCCGGTGGCCCTGCGGGGCGCGGGCCAGTGCGTCGCGGGCGAACGCCAGGGCCCGGCCCGGCTCGCCGCCCCAACGGGGCTGCACCTGCGACAGCCATTCGAGGTGGGCCTCCAGGCCCAGGGGATCGCGGCGCAGGGCCGCGTCGAACCGGGTCTCGTTGACGGCGCGGCCCAGCGACATCCCGCGCCCGGAGGTGAGGAGGCGGCACCACGGCGCGGCCCACTCCGGCCGCAACTCGGCGGCCTCGAACAACTGTTCCTCGGCGATGCCGAGCCGTTCGTGGAAGACCCGCCACTGCTCCTGCGTGACGTCCACGGCACGCGCGGCGGTGCGCGCCTCCCAGCCCCAGTCGATGTGGCGCGCCCCGGATATGAGGAGGGCCGTCGCCCGGTGCTCCTTGTCCTCCTCCACAGCCCGGCCGATCCAGTCCTGCACACCGCCCAGACCGGCGAGTTCGCCGAGAACCCGGTGGTCGCGGCCGAGATCGAAGGGGGCCAGCGCCTCCTTGACCGCCTCCCAGTCACCCGCGTCGGCCGCCTCCACCAGCGCGAGCACCCGTACGTCCCCGAGCGCGCGCAGCGTGTACATCCCGCTCTTCTGCCTGCGCGGCACGGGAAGGGCATGCGCATCCGCCCCCGGCCCCTCCCCACCCCTGCCGAACAGCTTGCCCAACATGCCGCGCCCTCCCCTGGTCCCGCGTGAACGTCGGGTGCAGCATAAGCGGCCGCACCGACATCACTTCCACATGGTTTTCACTGCGGTTTCACGCCTTCCCACCCGGATCGGCAACCCCGGCCCCCCGCCGCCTCCCGGGCCCATCGACACCCCGCCCCCACACACCCCACGCGCCCCGCACCCCGCACCCCGCACCCCGCACCCCGCACCAAGCACCAAGCACCAAGCACCAAGCACCAAGCACCAAGCAGGATCCCCCTCCCCACTCCCCCCTCACACCGCTCCCGCACCGCCCGGCGCCAGCTGGTCGAACCCCCTTCCGGTCTCCAGCACACCCCGCACCCGCTCGATCCGCGCGTCGTCCCAGACCACCTCGGGGTCCAGCTCCAAGAAGGCCAGGGCGATGCCGATGACCCCCGCCGCGGGCAGCCCCGACACGGTCGCCGCCCCCGCGGGGCCGTCGGCCGGGGCCGACTGCGGGACCGGCTCACCCGCGTCGGGCAGGGACAGCGCGGTGAGCACCAGTCCCCGCATGGTCGCGTTGACCAGCACCGCCAACGACTCGAACCCGCCCGCACCGGGACGGAGCCGATATCCGACGAGTGACGCGAGCCGCCCGTACGCCCCCGCGATCCGGGTGGCGAAGGCCCGCTCGGACTCGGCGAGGGCCCGTTGCAGATCACCCCGCAGTTCCCCGTCGTCGAGGCTTGAGTACGTGGCGTGCAGGGCCAGGTACGTCCGCCACTCCGTCGAACGGCGCATGGCCTCGAAGTCCTGCTCGGCGCCGTGCCGCAGCAGCTCGACAAGGAGTTCGTGACGGGAAGCGGGCGTACGGAACCAGTCAAGGCGCTCCAACGCCCGGACCCTGACCCGCTCGACCGTCTCCCGGTCGGAGACGGCGGCCGGAGCCGCGGCCTTGGCGAGTTCACGCAGCAGGTCGCTGAAGAACATGTCCTTGTACGGCCAGCGTCGGTACACGGCGCTCCGGGAGACGCCCGCGTCGCGGATGACGTCCTCCAGTCTGATGTGCTCCAGGCTCACGGTCAGCCCGGTGCTGTTGACCATGGCCAGGGCGCACCGGAGCATCCGCTGCGCGGTCTCCGCGTCCGACAGCCGACGCCGTCGGCCCGCCAGGCCGGTGGGGCCCTGTCCCCGCGCGCCCTCGACGCCGTTCCCGCCGCGCTGCTCGTCGTTCTTCAACTCGTCTCCTATGAAACATGGTGTTTCAAGTTTCATGTCTGCTAACTTGAGGCTCACAGTACTCGGAGTACACGCACAAGCACGACGAGAACGGGGAGAACCATGTCCGACCGAAGCACGACGATCGGCGCTCTGCGGGCCGGGGCGGTGCTGACTCTGCTCAGCGCATGCGTCACGGTCGCCCTGAGCGGCGATCTCGCCGACCAGTTGCACGCCCTCTACCCCGCCGACCCCACCAGGGCCGAGACCGCCGAATCCAGCATCCTGACCTACCTCTTCGCCCTTGAGGCCATCGGCCTCGGCCTGTGGTGGTGGACGGCGCGGGCAGTCAGGAACGGCAAGCCGCGGGCCCGAGCCCTCGCGACCGGCGCCTTCGTCGCCGGAACGGCGCTCTCCCTCTACCACTTCACCCAGCCGCACCCGTTCCTCATGACCCTGGCCGGCGCACTGCCCTCCCTCGCCGGGCTGGTCGCGGTGATCCTGCTGTGGTCCCGCAACACGGCCGCAGCCACCTGACCGGACTCGCCGGCCCGGACGGCGAATCCGACAATCGGCCGCGCCCCGTCGTGGAAGGGCCGGGTCGGAGCATGCCCGCCCCGGCCCTTCCACAAGGGCGCTCCGATCACCGAGGGCCTGCTCAAGCCCCGTCACGTCGTCGGACAGCCCTCGCCCGGCTCCACCGCTTCGAGCGCCTCGCCATCCGACGGGAACTCCACACCGCCGTCCGACGGGAACGCCGCACCGAGCCCCACGAGCAGCGCGTCGTCTCGTTCGCGACTATTTCCTTTCGGCCCGGCTGTACGGCCTCCGTGCCCGCCCGGACTCGTCCGCCCCCCCTGATGAGGCCCACGACGACGGACAAGCCGGTGACGACCGCCGCCACCAGTGCCGTCCGGGTCGAATTCCCACGGAACTCGGGTTCCGCCTCGGCACGACGCCGATCGGACACGCGCCGAAGATGTTCACGCCGACCAGTCCGTCACACCATGCCGCCCCTTCGTCTTGACATACCGTCAGCGCGGCGCACCCGGGTTCCGTCCCGAAGCCGGTCCGCATCCCTCGCCCTCGCTCACACCCACCCCTGACAGGCAGGGAAAGACGCGAGTACCCCCTGCGTCGAAAGTCCCTCATGGTGATGGTGGAGTCGGCCCGACATGGAGGGCCGACGGATCGCATACGCATTACATGCGCACCGATGCGGCAACCGGACGTCGTCCTCGGCCCCACGCATGACGACACATTGACCTGACCACAAGCACCCGATTCACCCTGCCCAGGTGCGAGCAAAACAAGAAACCCCAGGTCAACGACTACCTGACCTGGGGTTTGCCTGAGCCGCCTTCGGGATTCGAACCCGAGACCTACGCATTACGAGTGCGTTGCTCTGGCCAACTGAGCTAAGGCGGCGCGCCCTGTCGCACTATGGTGCGATCAGCAGCGTCGCCAAGTCTACACAGTTTCCGGGGGTGCTCCGCACCATCCCCGTTCCCGCCCGTTCTCGCAGGTCAGTGGCCCGATCGGCGGAGGTGCTCAGGAACACTGCGTGCCGTCGTCCGGCGGAGTGCCGTCCAGGAGGTAGGTGTTGATCGCCGCGTCGATGCACTCGCTGCCGCGCCCGTACGCGGTGTGGCCGTCGCCGCGGTAGGTGAGGAGGGTGCCGGAGGAGAGCTGGCCGGCCAGGGACTCGGCCCACTTGTACGGGGTGGCCGGGTCGCGGGTGGTGCCGACCACGACGATCGGGGCGGCGCCCTCGGCCTCGATGCGGTGTGGGGTGCCCGTGGAGCGGACCGGCCAGTGGGCGCAGCTCAGGGCGGCCCAGGCGAAGGCACGACCGAAGACCGGGGACGCCTTCTCGAAGTCGGGAAGTGCCCGGGTGACGGCCGGGGCACCGGTGAAGGCGGGCGGCATGTCCAGGCAGTTCACCGCGGCGTTGGCGAACATCAGGTTCGCGTACGCGCCGTTCGGCTCGCGCTCGTAGTAGCTGTCGGACAGGGAGAGGAGTCCGGAGCCGTCCCCCTTCGCCGCCCCGGTGAGGGCATCGCGGAGCTGGGGCCAGGCCGACTCGTCGTACATGGCCGCGATCACGCCGGTGGTCGCGAGCGACTCGGTGAGCTCGCGGGAGTCGCCCGTGGGGACCGGTTTGGTGTCGAGGGCGGCGAAGAGCCCTTTCAGGCGGGTGGCCGCGTCGGCGGTGGAGGTGGTGCCGAGCGGGCAGTCGGCCCTCTTCACGCAGTCGGCGGCGAAGGACTGGAACGCGGTCTCGAAGCCCGCTGTCTGGTCGCGGTTCACATCGAGCGCGGGGAGCGACGGGTCCATCGCCCCGTCCAGGACCATGCGGCCCACCCGGGCGGGGAAGAGGTCCGCGTACGTCGCGCCGAGGTAGGTGCCGTACGACGCGCCGACGTAGTGCAGCTTCTCGTCGCCCAGCAGCGCCCGCAGCATGTCCATGTCCCGTGCCGTCTCGACGGTGGAGACGTGCGGCAGAATCCGGGCCGAGTGCCGCTCGCAGCCGCTCGCGAACTGCTGGTAGGCGCTGCCGAGCCGGTCGACCTCGGCCGCGTCGTCCGGGGTCTGGTCGACCTGGGTGTAAGCGTCCATCTGCGGCCCGTCGAGGCACTCGACGGGCTCGCTGCGGGCGACCCCGCGCGGATCGATGGCGACCATGTCGTAACGGGCCCGGACCTGGGCGGGGTAGCCGATGGCCGCGTAGCTCTGGAGATAGCCGATGGCGGAGCCGCCGGGGCCGCCCGGATTCACCAGGAGGGAGCCGATCCGCTCACCGGGACCGGTGGCCCCGGCGCGGGAGACCGCGAGGTCGATGTCGCCGTCACCCGGCTTCGCGTAATCCAGGGGGGCCTTCATCGTCGCGCACTGGAACCCCTCGACGCCGCAGTCCCGCCAGTTCAGCTGCTGCGCGTAGTACGGCCGGAGCGCGGCGGGTGTGGCGGCGGCGGACGGAGAGGAACTCGCCGACCCGCCACTGCTGCAACCGGAGACGAGGAGACCGGCCGTGCAGAGTGCGGTGGCGAGGGTGCGGAGCGGGCGCCTGGAGTCCATCCCCGGAGCGTAGCCGCCGGGGCACGGATCGCCCCGCTTACCGCCCTTACGGGTGAAAGGGCCGATACGGGCGATGACGACGGCGGGCCGCTGTGCCGTGCGCGTCGGTGCGGACGGCTCGCGGTCGGTGCCGCGCCCGGACGGGGACCGGCGCCTCAGCCCGCGCGCAGCGCCATCGTCATCGCCTCCACCGCGAGCAGCGGCGCGACATTGCGATCCAGGGCCCGTCGGCAGGCGATCACCGCTTCGATCCGGCGCAGGGTGCGCTCGGGCGTGGAGGATTCGGCGACCCGGTCGAGGGCGTCCTGCGCGTCCCCGTTGGCGATGGCGATCCGCGAACCCATCTGCATGGCCAGTACGTCGCGGTAGAAGCCGGTCAGCTCGGTGAGTGCGAGGTCGAGGCTGTCACGTTGGGTACGCGTCCTGCGGCGCTTCTGCCGGTCCTCCAGCTCCTTCATCACACCCGCCGTGCCGCGCGGCATCCGGCCCCCGGAGGCGGCGCCCAGCGCGGCCTTCAGCTCCTCCGTCTCCTTGGCGTCGACCTCCTCGGCGACCTGCTTGGCATCCTCGGTGGCGGTGTCGATCAGCTCCTGGGCGGCCTTGAAGCAGCCTCCGATGTCCTCGATCCGCAGCGGCAGCTTCAGGACGGCGACACGACGGGAGCGGGCCCGCTCGTCCGTGGCGAGCCGGCGTGCCCGGCCGATGTGGCCCTGGGTGGCACGGGCCGCGGACGCGGCCCGCTCGGGATCGATGCCGTCGCGCCGGACGAGCACGTCGGCGACCGCGTCGACCGGGGGCGTGCGCAGGGTGAGGTGGCGGCAACGGGACCGGATGGTGGGCAGCACGTCCTCCAGGGACGGGGCGCAGAGCAGCCAGACCGTACGGGGCGCGGGCTCCTCGACGGCCTTCAGCAGCACGTTCCCCGCGCCCTCGGTGAGCCGGTCGGCGTCCTCCAGCACGATGACCTGCCAGCGTCCCCCGGCCGGGGAGAGCTGCGCCCGGCGGACCAGCTCGCGGGTCTCCTTCACACCGATGGACAGCAGGTCCGTACGGACCACCTCGACGTCCGCGTGCGTACCGATGAGGCTGGTGTGGCAGCCGTCGCAGAAACCGCACCCGGGCGCACCGCCCAGTGCGCGGTCGGGACCGGTGCACTGGAGCGCGGCGGCGAAGGCCCGGGCGGCGGTGGAACGGCCGGAGCCGGGCGGACCGGTGAACAGCCAGGCATGGGTCATCTTCGACCCCGGCTCCACCGGCTCGTCCCCGGCATGGGCGGTGACCAGCGCATCGGCGTCCCGGGCGGCGGCACCGAGCTGCTCCTGCACCCGGTCCTGCCCGACCAGGTCGTCCCATACGGTCATGGGTCACCGCCCTTCCGGTGGTGTGCGGCAAGGCGGCCGCACGGTTGTCGTCGTGCGATGCGGCGACGCGGCCGGTCGGCGCCGCCCGTCACCACTTCGCTGCTTCGCCACGTCGCTGTTCCGCAACGTGGCCCCGCCCCGGGCCTCCGGCCCTCCGGTCTTCTCGCCCCGGCCCGGCCCCGGCTTCCCGGCCTTCCCGTTCCGTCCGGGCCGTCCGTTCAGCCGCCCGGGCCGTCCGGTGCGTTCCGGCTCCCCCACGATGGAAGCCGGTCCCGGTCCCGGTCCGGCTTCCATTGTGGGGGACGGGTCCGACAATCCCGGCCGGGCCGCACTCCGGCGGCCCCGCCGAACGCAACGTCCCGTCCCCTCCCGTCCCCCTCGGCCTTCGCGCCGTCCCGCTCAGCGACGCGGACGGCGTCCCCGGCCGGAGGGCCCCGGCCCGTCGTCGTCCCGGTGGTCGCCCAGCAGCTCGTCCGCCAGCGTCGGCAGATCGTCCAACGGGGTCTCCTCCGCCCAGTCGGGGCGCGGGCGCCGGGCGCGCGACTCCCGGTCGTCCCACTGGTCCTGCGTCTGCTGCGGCCCGTTCGCGTGCGGGTCGCCGATCTGCGGGAGCTCGCGCGTGCGCTCGTTCTCGCCCTCGGCCGAGGAACCCGCCGGGCGACGCTCGTCGCGGAAGATGCCTCGCGGGACCCGGTCCGCCGGATCCGCGTCGCGCACGCCCCTCCCGCCACGGGCGTCGTACGCGTCCCGCCCGTCACGTACCGGCGGGAGAACCGCCGTCTCGTCCGCGGCGCCCCCGGCGCCGGGGCGGTCCGACGGATCCCGGAACTTCGGCAGCATCGCCGTCTCGGCCTCGTCGGACCGCGCGGGCCTCTTCGTCGGCGAGGGCACCTGCTGCGTCACGTCGTCCGGGTCGATGATCGGCGTCGGCACCGTGATCTCGTTGTCCGGCACGGATGCCGCGGCGGCAGCCTCCTGCCTCGCCGCCTCCGCCGTGGCGGCGGCCTCGGCCTCGGCCCGGCGGCGGGCCTCCTCGGCCCGCACCAGAGCCTCCTCGGCCCGGCGCTGCTTCTCCAGCCGCGCCTCCTCGGCCTCCTTGCGCAGCCTGGCCTCCTCCTCGGCCTTCTTGCGCAGCCTGGCCTGCTCGGCCTCACGGGCGGCCTCCTCGGCCTCCCGCTTGACCCGCTCCGCCTCGGCCCGCCGGCGGGCTTCCTCGGCCCGCTGCCGGGCCTCCTCCGCCTGGCGCTCCGCCTCGCGCCTGCGCGCCTCCTCCAGCTCGCGGCGCTTGCGCTCCTCCTCCTCGGCCCGGAGCTTGGCGAGCTGCTCCTGCCGCTCGCGCTCCAGCCGCTCCTCCTCGGCCTTCCGGGCCGCCTCTTCCTCGGCCTTGCGCCGGGCCTCTTCCTCGGCCTTCCGGCGCGCCTCCTCCTGAGCCTTGATCTCGGCCTCGGAGAGCGGGAGGAGCTGGTCGAGCCGGTGGCGCACGGCCGTGCTGATCGTCTCCGGGTCCTGACCGGCGTCCACCACCAGGTAGCGCGTCGGGTCGGCCGCGGCCAGCGTCAGGAAGCCGGACCGCACCCGGGCATGGAACTCCGGCGGCTCGGACTCCAACCGGTCGGGCGCCTCGGTGAACCGTTCCCTCGCGGTCTCGGGGTCGACATCCAGCAGGACGGTCAGGTGCGGCACGAGTCCGCTCGTCGCCCAGCGCGAGATCCGGGCGATCTCGGTCGGCGAGAGATCACGGCCCGCGCCCTGGTACGCGACGGACGAGTCGATGTAGCGGTCGGAGATGACGATCGCGCCCCGCTCCAGGGCCGGGCGGACGAGCGAGTCGACGTGCTCGGCGCGGTCGGCGGCGTACAGCAGCGCCTCGGCCCGGTTGGAGAGCCCGGCCGACGACACGTCGAGCAGGATGGAGCGCAGCCGCTTGCCGATCGGGGTCGCACCCGGCTCCCGGGTGACGACGACCTCGTGGCCCTTGGCCCGGATCCACTCGGCGAGCGCCTCGACCTGGGTGGACTTGCCCGCGCCGTCGCCGCCCTCCAGGGCGATGAAGAAGCCGGTCGCGGCGGGCGCGACGTCCGGCTCGCCGCCGCGCAGCGCCTCGCGCAGGTCTCGGCGGAGCGGCACGCCCGAGCGGTCGTCCGTCTTGGCGAGGACGATCACGGCGACGGGCAGCAGCAGCGCACCGATCAGCATCAGCGCGAAGGCCGCCCCGCCGTGGGCGAAGACGAAGGCTCCGGACGCCAGCCGGTGGGCACCGATCGCGGCGGACAGCAGCGGGCCGGCGAGCGCGCCGACCGCGACGAGGACCCGTACGACGGCCTGGAGGTGTTCCGTGGTCCGGGCCCGGCGGGACTCCTCGGTCTCCTGGTCGATCAGGATGTGCCCGGTGCGGGCGGAGACACCCGCCGCGTATCCGGCGATGACCGCGATCAGCAGGACCGTCGCGGTGTCCGGCACCAGGCCCATGGCGAGGATCGCGATACCGGTGACGGCGATGGCCAGCGCGAGCAGTCGGCGCCGCGACAGCGTGGGCAGCACCTTCCCCGCGGTACGGATGCCGATGCCGGTGGCGCCGGTCAGCCCGAGGATCAGCAGGGCGAAGGTGACGGGACCGCCGTCCAGTTCCCCGGCGTGCAGGACGGACGCTGCCGCCGCGGCGGCGATCGCTCCGGCGACGGCGGACGAGGCGCCGACGAGCACCGGCAGGACCCCGGTGCGGCCCCGGTCGGGCGCGCCACCGGTCGACGGACGGCGCAGGCCCTCCAGCGGCGAGCGCGGGCGGGGCGTCTGCGAACCGGGCAGGTGCAGGAAGTACAGGGTGGAGATCGAGGCCGAGAACAGACCGGCCGCGACGTACGAGCCGAGCGCCGCCTGGTGGGCGGAGAACCAGTCCAGGCCCGAGCCCAGCAGGTTGCCGACCAGCGTGGCGACCAGCAGGACGGCCGCCGCGGCGGGGATCGCGGCGAAGTCGGTGCGCAGGGAGAGCCGCCGCAGGGCGTCGAGGTGGTCGGGGAGCGGGCGCACCGCGGCGCCCTCCGGGGGCGGGCCGGGCAGCAGTGCGGGGGCCGCGCCGTCCTTGGCCACCGTCCACAGGCGTTCGGCCCCGCCGACCAGGAAGACGGTGATGAGGATCATCATGAGTGCCTGCTCGGGCATCCAGTCGATCCACAGCGGTGCGACGACCAGCAGTGCGAGCCGGAACCCGTCCGTCCCGATCATCAGCCACCGCCGGTCCAGCGGCCCGCCCGGCGCGGTGAGCGTCGTCAGCGGCCCGAGGAGTACGGCTCCGAAGAGCAAGGTGGCAAGGATCCGGGCACCGAACACCGCGGCGACGGCGAATGCCGCCCCTCGGTACCCGGCTCCGAATGAGCCCTCCAGGACCGCCGCTTGCAGCGACATCAGCACCAGCACGAGAAGGGCGAGGGCATCGCCGATACTGCCGACGAGCTGGGCGCTCCACAACCGCTTCAGCGGCGGGACACGCAACAGGGCTCGTACGGCGCGCTCGCGTGAGTCTGCGGCAAGTGCGTCGGAGGTGGGGCTCACGACCGTTGGCTGCTCGGCTCGCGTCATCCGCCCAGCCTATCCGGAGCGGCGGGGTCCCCGGAGGCCCCGCCCGAACATGTGGACGCCGAGGCGGGGCGGAGTGCCGTGCTGCCCCGGTCGACCACTGTGCTCTCCGACGCTCTCCGGCCGGAAGCGGAACCACTCCGTCGAGGCAACGGGACCGGCCGCACCGAACCGCCGTGACAATCCGTTCGGCACCCGCCACCGGGCGCCCACGCGCCCGCCCGGCCCGTTCGGCGACCGTCACGTCCTCCGGCACCGGGCCGCCGGGACACTCCGGTCACGGCCCCACGGCACGGCCCCGCCGCCTCACCGGGCCCTGCGGCCTCACCAGGACCTGCCGCCTCGCCCGGTCCCGCGGACCTCACCCGGACCTACACGCCTCGCCCATCCCGCTGCCACGCCCCAGCCCCGCCGCCTCACCCGGACCTGCGGGCGAGGCGACCGTACGGCCCCGTGTACGGCCCCGGGCAGCCCCGCTCAGCTCTCCGCGGACGCCCCGGAAGCCGCGGACGTCTTCGTCGCCCCCGTGGTCTTCTTCGCGGCCGTGGCCTTCTTCGCGGTGGTCGTCTTCTTCGCCGCGGTCTTCTTCGTGGCGGCGGTCTTCTTGGCGGTCGTCTTCTTCGCCGCCGTCTTCTTCGCCGTCGCCTTCTTGGCCGGTGCCTTCTTCGCCGTCTTCTTCTTGGCGGGCCCCTTGGCGCGCTTCTCGGCGAGCAGCTCGTAGCCGCGCTCCGGCGTGATCGTCTCGACGCTGTCGCCGGTCCGCAGCGTGGCGTTGGTCTCACCATCGGTGACGTACGGGCCGAAGCGCCCGTCCTTCACCACGACCGGGGCCCCGCTCACCGGGTCGGTCCCCAGTTCCTTCAGCGGCGGCTTGGCGGCGGCGCGGCCGCGCTGCTTGGGCTGGGCATAGATCGCCAGGGCCTCTTCGAGCGTGATGTCGAAGAGCTGCTCCTCGGAGGTGAGCGACCGCGAGTCCGTGCCCTTCTTCAGGTACGGGCCGTAGCGGCCGTTCTGCGCGGTGATCTCGACGCCCTCGGCGTCCTCGCCGACGACCCGCGGCAGCGACATCAGCCTGAGCGCGTCGGCAAGCGTGACCGTGTCCAGGGACATGGACTTGAAGAGCGAGGCCGTCCTCGGCTTCACCGCGTTCTTGCCGGTCTTCGGCGTGCCCTCGGGCAGCACCTCGGTGACGTACGGGCCGTAGCGCCCGTCCTTGGCGATGATCAGGTGCCCGCTGACCGGATCCGTACCGAGCTCGAAGTCGCCGCTCGGCTTGGCCAGCAGCTCCTCCGCGTACTCCACGGACAGTTCGTCGGGCGCCAGGTCCTCCGGCACGTCCGCGCGCTGGTGGCCCTCGGCGTCCTTCTCGCCGCGCTCGATGTACGGCCCGTAGCGACCGACCCGCAGCTTGATGTCGTTGCCGACCGGGAACGAGGAGATCTCCCGGGCGTCGATCGCCCCGAGGTCGGTGACGAGCTCCTTCAGGCCGCCGAGGTGGTCGCCGTCGCCGTTGCCCGCGTCGGAGGCCGCGCCCGCACCGGCCATGTCGTCACCGGCGCCGAAGTAGAAACGCTTCAGCCACGGGACGGACTGGGCCTCGCCCCGCGCGATGCGGTCGAGGTCGTCCTCCATCTTCGCGGTGAAGTCGTAGTCGACGAGTCGGCCGAAGTGCTTCTCCAGCAGGTTGACCACGGCGAACGACAGGAAGGACGGGACGAGCGCCGTGCCCTTCTTGAAGACGTAACCGCGGTCCAGGATCGTGCCGATGATCGAGGCGTACGTCGACGGACGGCCGATCTCGCGCTCTTCGAGCTCCTTGACCAGCGACGCCTCGGTGTAGCGGGCCGGCGGCTTGGTGGCGTGCCCGTCGGCCGAGATCTCCTCGGCGGACAGCGCGTCGCCCTCGGCGACCTGCGGCAGACGGCGCTCGCGGTCGTCGAGCTCGGCGTTCGGGTCGTCCGCGCCCTCGACGTACGCCTTCATGAAGCCGTGGAAGGTGATCGTCTTGCCGGACGCGGAGAACTCGGCGTCCCGGCCGTCGTTCGCCCGGCCACCGATCTTGACGGTGACGGAGTTGCCGACCGCATCCTTCATCTGGGAGGCAACGGTCCGCTTCCAGATCAGCTCGTAGAGCCGGAACTGATCGCCGGTGAGGCCCGTCTCGGCAGGGGTGCGGAAGCGGTCGCCGGAGGGACGGATCGCCTCGTGCGCCTCCTGCGCGTTCTTGACCTTCCCCGCGTAGGTGCGCGGCCTGTCCGGCAGGTAGTCGGCGCCGTACAGCTGCGTGACCTGGGCCCGGGCCGCGGCGACCGCGGTGTCCGAGAGGGTCGTGGAGTCGGTACGCATATAGGTGATGAAGCCGTTCTCGTACAGCTTCTGCGCGACCTGCATGGTGGCCTTGGCCCCGAAGCCAAGCTTCCGGCTCGCCTCCTGCTGGAGGGTCGTCGTCCGGAACGGGGCGTACGGCGAGCGCCGGTACGGCTTCGACTCGACCGACCGCACGGTGAACGCGGTGTCGGCGAGCGCGGCGGCCAGGGCGCGGGCGTTCGCCTCGTCCAGGTGCAGCACCTGTCCGGAGCCGGACTTGAGCCGGCCGTCCGGACCGAAGTCACGGCCCTGGGCGATGCGGCGGCCGTCGACCGTGCTGAGGCGCGCGGTGAACGACGACGGGTCGGAGGCGTCCACGCGTCGCGCGCCACCACTACCGAACGTCCCGTTCGCC
The DNA here is from genome assembly GCF_042266885.1 of Streptomyces sp. NPDC056061. Lineage (NCBI taxonomy): Bacteria > Bacillati > Actinomycetota > Actinomycetes > Kitasatosporales > Streptomycetaceae > Streptomyces > Streptomyces sp. NPDC056061. The sequence continues at coordinate 117,092 of NZ_JBHJWQ010000008.1, forward strand.
CCGGTTCCGGCACCGTTTCCGGTGGAGAACGTTCCGGTCAGGTCCCAGTACTCGGCGGAACGGAAGGCGATGCGCTCGCGCTCCCGCTCGACGACGAGGCGGGTCGCCACGGACTGGACGCGGCCGGCCGACAGCCGCGGCATGACCTTCTTCCACAGGACCGGCGAAACCTCGTAGCCGTAGAGCCGGTCGAGGATGCGGCGGGTCTCCTGGGCGTCGACCATGCGCTGATTGAGCTCGCGCGGGTTGGCGACGGCGGCCCGGATCGCGTCCTTGGTGATCTCGTGGAAGACCATCCGGTGGACCGGGACCTTGGGCTTCAGGACTTCCTGCAGGTGCCACGCGATGGCTTCGCCCTCGCGGTCCTCATCGGTGGCGAGGAAGAGCTCGTCGGACTCGGCAAGAAGCTGCTTGAGCTTCCTGACCTGTGCCTTCTTGTCCGCGTTGACGACATATACGGGCTGGAAGTCGTGCTCGACGTCGACGCCGAGCCGACGGACCTCGCCGGTGTACTCGTCCGGGACCTCGGCGGCTCCGTTCGGCAGGTCGCGGATGTGCCCGACGCTCGCCTCGACGACGTAACCGGGGCCGAGGTAGCCCTTGATCGTCTTCGCCTTGGCAGGCGACTCGACGATGACGAGTCGGCGGCCGCCCTGTGCGGTCTCGCTGGTCGGGGACAACTTCGCTCTTCTCTCCGGTCGACGCTCGGTGGGCATCCGGGCAGCCGTGTGGCGCTGCCGACGGTGCTGTCGCTGCGGAGTGTGACGGTACAACCCGCCCCCGTGTCAAACGGCAAAAGCCCGCAACGGCCACTCGAACGGTAACCCGACTCCCGGCATTCCTGCCGCCCGGACTACCCGGTCCGCCGTGTGCACGGTCGCCGCCCACCGGTTTCCCGCATGGCCCGGTGGCGACCCGGGCCTCCGCAGGTGTCCGCCGCGGGACGTGGGCGCTCCGGGCGTGTTTCCCGCCCTGACCTGCCGGGCCCGGGGGCCTCACCGGAATCGGCGTACATCGGCGGGGCTGCGACGCCCCGCCGGGACCCGCACCGCTCGGCGGCCCGCACGATCCGGCCGGAAGTGGATCAGATGCGGGTGAAGCACCACACACCGAGGACGAGAAAAAGTACGCCGAACACAGTGGCGACAGTGGCGGAAGCGACGGGGCTCACACCATGTGCCACCGGCGCACCGTTCCGCACACGTGTCCCCGTCCAGAGCAACAGCGCGGCGCCGAACAGCGCGAACACCGTTCCTGCGAGGACTGCGGGTCCGCTCTCCATTGCCCGTACGCCTCCCTGTCCCTGCTCGGCCGGGGGCCCGTGCCGTCCCGGTCAGGGGGAGGCTGTCACCCCGGGGCGTCGGGGACGCGAACCCCGGGTGAATGGCCGGATTCGCACAGCGCCGCAGTCCGGTACCGGTACGACAACCGGAATCGACCGGGCGGCCGGAACCGGTACGTCGACCGGAACCGATCGGGCGGCCATGACGGTCCGGACGGAAACGCCCCCCGAACCCGATCCGGCCGCCGCTCATCACCGACCGCTCGCCGCCCGCCACGCGCCGCAGGCCGCGGCACGGAGCACGGGCCGCAGGGCACGGGCCGCAGACCCCAGGCCGCTCCAGCCGGAGCATGCGCCCCTTCAGGTTCAGGACAGCCGGAGGAAACGGCCCGCCTACCTCATCGAGAGGTGCTGCCCGTCGGCCCCGCCGGAACGCACGGCCCGTCGGCCGGCCACACGGCGACGCGCGTGAAGCCGCCGCCGATGTGGGCGTTCGTCACGCACCCGAACGCGACCCCCGGCCCGGAACGAACTCCGGACCTGAGCGAACACCGAACCGGAGCGAACTCCGGACCTGAGCAAAACTCCGAACCGGAGCGAACTCCGAACCGAGGCGAACTCCGACCGCAAGCCCCGAAAGAAGGAGGCGACGGCCGCCCTCTCGGGCCGCGGCAGCACCGTCAGCCGACCGACGGCGACACCGGCTCCAGGAAGCCCTCCTCCACCAGCAACCGGATGGCCTGCGGCGTGCGATCGCGCAGCAGCACCGGGTCCTCGTTCATCAACTGGGCGATGGCGTCCAGGATCCGGCCCGCGGGAAGCGTCCCGTCGCACACTCCGGCGAAGCCCGCGCCGACGGCGTCGACCTTCGTCGCCCGCCGCATCCCGCGGTTCTGACGGAGCACCACATGTTCGGGGTCCTCGGCGCCGGGCAGTCCGACCTGCTCCTGCACGACTTCGGCGGCCAGCGTGAAACGGCCGGCCAGCAGCGCCGCGTCGTCCTGCTCCCGGAGGAAGTCCTGGCGCGCGAAGTGGGCCTGGACGGCCGGTCCGAGCGGCTGCTCCACCGCGTGCGGCCACTCCTCGACCACGATCGACGGGTTCCCCGCCGCAGCCGCGGCCGACTTGCGCAGGGTGATCCAGCCGAAGCCGACACCCTTGGTGCGACGGGCCTCGAACTCGTCCAGCCAGGCGTCGTACCGTGCCGCGTACTCGGCCGGGTCCGTGCGGTGGTCACCGCTGTCACGCAGCCACAGCTCCGCGTACTGCGTGACGTCCTGAACCTCGCGCTGCACGATCCAGGCGTCGCAGCCGTGCGGCACCCAGGAACTCAGCCGGCTCTGCCACTCCTCACCCTCCACATGCTGCCAGTTGGCGAGGAAGTGGGCGTATCCCCCCTCGTTGAGCCGATCGCCCGACTGCTGCACCAGGGTCCGGCACAGGTCGTCGCCGCCCATGCCGCCGTCACGGTAGGTGAGACGGGCACCGGGCGAGATGACGAACGGCGGATTGGAGACGATCAGGTCATACGTCTCCGTGCCGACCGGCTCGTAGAGGGAACCCAGACGCACATCCGCCTCGGGGGCCCCGGACAGGGCGAGCGTCAGCCGGGTGAACTCCAGCGCACGGGGATTGAGATCGGTGGCCGTGACCCGGGTGGCGTGCTGGGAGGCATGCAGCGTCTGGATGCCGGAGCCCGAGCCGATGTCGAGCGCGGAGGCGACCGGCGTGCGGACGGTGATCCCGGCGAGCGTGGTGGACGCCCCGCCGACACCGAGCACCACGCCCTCCTCGCGCGAACCGATGCCACCCGCTCCCCCGACCGCGCAGCCGAGGTCGGAGACGATGTACCAGTCCTGTCCCTCGGGCCCGCCGTACGGCCGCACATCGACCGTGGCCCGCACCTCGTCGTCGGTGCGGACCACCCAGCCGTCCTCGATGCACTCCGCCAGTGGGAGCGCAGCGCGGGCGCGCTCGTACGGGACGGGGCGCTGCAACAGAAAGAGCCGCACCAGCGTGTCGAGCGGGGACTCACCACGAGTGGCCCGCAGCGCCGGGACCGTCTCGCTGCGCGCGAGCGCGGCATAGGCGGGCGCACCGAGCAGGTCGAGGAGCCCGTCGGCGGTGAAGTCGGCGGCGAGCAGGGCTTCGCGGAGCCGGGGCGAACGGTCGGGCGCGGGAAGACTGGTCGTACTCACCCCACCATTGTGTCCGCTCCCACCGACAACGGCAGCGGCCCGGTGCCCACCGGGACCGGCGTACCGACCCTGCGGCCCGGCCCGTGGCCCCTGGCACACAGCCTCGGGCGCACAGCCCCAGGCGCACGACTCCGGGCGCGCGGCCCCCGGGTCCGCGGAGGTGTCGAGGATGCGGACACCCCGTGCCCGAGGAGATCGGACTTCCGAGGACGGAGCCGCACGAGGGCCGGGCCCGTGGCGGCCGGAACCGCGCAGGGCCAGGACGATGGGTGCGGCTCGGCCCTCCGCTACCGCCGTCGGTGCCCGGTCACGCCTTCTTGCTGGGCGAAACGGACTGCGACGGGGTGGGTGCCCCGGGCGGCGTGGTCTGCGGCGTCGAGGCCGTCGGCTTCTGGCAGCCCTTCTGCTTCGCCATCGCGGTGCCGACCTCGCCGGACTGAAGCCTCTTCAGCGCCTTGTCACCACTCGTGCTGATCTTGTTCAGTTCGTCCGCGATGCCCTTGAGGCCGTCGGCGAACTTCGCCTGGTCCTTCGTGTCGAGCGCGTCGACCTTGGTCTGGAGGCTCGCGTACGCCGCGGACGAGGCGTTGAGCTCCTTCACTGCCTCCTTCTGCGTGGCCTCTCCGTCGTCCACCGGCGGCGGGCCCGCCGAGTCGACAGCCGCGCCCAGCGCCTTGTACGCCTGCGAGATCTGCTGGAAGGCTGCCGAGTCGGTCTTCTGGACATCGACGGGCTTGCTGTTGTCCGCGGTCTGCTGCTGGATGGCGGCGTTGGCGTTCGCGATCTTCTGCAGTTGGGGCTGGACCTGGTCGCAGACCGTCTTGGCCCAGTCGTTCACCTTTTCGCTGTTGTCGTCATCGCTGCCGCAGCCCGTCAGCGTCAGTACCAGTACCGCGCCGCCGGACAGCGCGGCCGCAAGCTTCTTGTTCACCGGATCGGTCCCTTCCAAGGCTCTCGGCCCCGGAACTTACACGTCGGATGCCCTCCATCCGGGTGCCGGGCGTCCGATAGGTAACCATTTGCAGCCATTTGCACCAAGGGGAAAGAGGGAGATACAACTCACCCGCCCAGCCCCCGAGATGAGGGACCGCTCGATCCACAAACACCCGCACGGACGCATCCGCAACGGGCGGCTCATGACCACCTCCGCCCCTGCCTCCCGCCTCCCGCCTCCCGCCTCCCGCCAAGCGGCAACCGGACCGGCGGACGAGGCCCCTGAGCAGACGACGCGTCAGAGCACCTCACCACACCGGCGCGGCGCCCGGCAGCGAAACCGGAACTGCTGCCCACGGCCCCCACGCCAAAACCGGAATGGCTGCACCCAGCCCCACAGCGAACCGGGACGGCTGCACCCGGTGGACGCCCCCGCCCCGCCCTCCGCGACCGGCGCCTCCGCCGGAACCTTCGCCTCCGGACTTCGCCGCCGCTTCACGAAACGCCCGCCCGGCCGGGCCGGGCGGGCCCGCCACCTCTACTCCCGCCCCCGTGCCTCTCTTCGTCCCCCATGGCAACCCCTCGCCGCTTGGAGGCACGGACCGCGCAGACGATGACGACGACGGCGAGCACCGCCACCCCGGCCCGGACACCGGGACTCGCGTCGTGCCCGTAGCTGAACCGCACAACGGCCGGGGCAATGAGCAGCGCGACCAGGTTCATCACCTTGAGCAAGGGGTTGATCGACGGTCCGGCCGTGTCCTTGAACGGGTCGCCGACCGTGTCACCGATGACGGTCGCGGCATGGGCCTCGCTGCCCTTCCCGCCGTACCGGCCGTCCTCGACGAGCTTCTTGGCGTTGTCCCACGCGCCACCGGAGTTGGCGAGGAAGACGGCCATCAGCGTGCCTGCGCCGATGGCGCCCGCAAGGTAGGAGCCGAGCGGACCGACCCCGAGGGCGAACCCGACAGCGATCGGCGCCAGGACGGCGAGCAGACCCGGCGTGGCGAGCTCGCGCAGGGCGTCCTTGGTGCAGATGTCGACGACGCGTCCGTACTCCGGCTTCTCACTGCGGTCCATGATTCCGGGGTGTTCGCGGAACTGCCGCCGCACCTCGTGGACCACGGAGCCGGCCGAGCGGGACACCGCGTTGATCGCCAGCCCGGCGAAGAGGAAGACGACCGCCGCGCCGAGCATCAGTCCCACCAGGTTGTTGGGCTGCGAGATGTCCAGGCTGAGAGTCATCTCCCCGAGTCCGGACCCGGCTCCGGACCCGGGCCCCACGCCGTCGACCGCCCCGGCGATCGCGTCGCGGTACGAGCCGAAGAGCGCCGACGCCGCCAGGACCGCGGTGGCGATGGCGATGCCCTTGGTGATGGCCTTCGTGGTGTTGCCGACCGCGTCCAGGTCGGTGAGCACCTGGGCACCCGCCCCCGTGACGTCCCCGGACATTTCCGCGATCCCCTGTGCGTTGTCGGAGACCGGACCGAAGGTGTCCATGGCCACGACGACACCGACGGTCGTGAGCAGTCCGGTGCCGGCCAGGGCCACCGCGAAGAGCGCCAGCGTGATCGACGTGCCGCCGAGCAGGAATGCCCCGTAGACACTCAGAGCGATCAGCATCGCCGTGTAGACGGCCGACTCCAGTCCGAGGGAGACGCCGGCGAGTACGACGGTGGCCGGGCCGGTCAGCGAGGACGTGCCGATGTCCGTGACCGGGCGCCGGTTCGTCCCGGTGAAGTAGCCGGTCAGCTGCTGGATCAGGGCGGCCAGCACGATGCCGATGGCCACGGCGACCAGGACGAAGATCCGCGGGTCGCCGCTGTGCGAGGCGATGGCGCGGTCGGTGACACCGTCCAGATCCGCGTAGGAGGACGGCAGGTGGACGAAGACGCCCACGGCCACCAGCGCCGGCGAGATCACGGCGGAGAGGAAGAAGCCTCGGTTGATCGCCGTCATTCCGCTGCGGTCGGTGCGCCGCGTGCTCACCGCGAAGATCCCGATCATCGCGGTGAGCACGCCGATCGCCGGAATGACCAGGGGAAGGGCCAGCCCGACATCACCGAAGGCGGCCTCGCCCAGGATGAGCGCGGCCACGAGCGTCACGGCGTACGACTCGAAGAGGTCGGCCGCCATGCCCGCGCAGTCGCCGACGTTGTCGCCGACATTGTCGGCGATGGTGGCGGCGTTGCGCGGGTCGTCCTCCGGGATCCCCTGCTCGACCTTGCCGACGAGATCGGCACCGACGTCCGCGGCCTTGGTGAAGATACCCCCGCCGACGCGCATGAACATGGCAATCAACGCGGCGCCGAGGCCGAAGCCCTCCAATACCTTCGGCGCGTCGGCGGAATAGACCAGCACGACGCAGGAGGCACCGAGCAGCCCGAGCCCCACCGTGATCATGCCGACCACGCCACCGGTACGAAAGGCGATCCTCATCGCTTTGTGCGAAACAGCCGCGAGGTCCTTTTCCGGTTCACCCTCTCCCTGAATCGCCTCACGCGCAGCAGCGGCCACACGCACATTGCTGCGCACGGCCAGTCGCATACCCGTGTATCCGGTGGCCGCCGAGAAAAGTGCGCCCACCAGAAAGAACACCGAGCGGCCCGCGCGCTGCGACCAGTCGTCGGCCGGAAGCAGCAGGAGCAGACAGAAGACCACCACGGCGAAGACGCCGACGGTACGAAGCTGACGGGTCAGGTATGCACGTGCGCCTTCCTGCACGGCGGCCGCGATCTCCTGCATCCGCTCGGTCCCCTCACCGGCCGCCAGTACCTGCCGCGACAGCAGTCGGGCGATCACAAGTGCGGCGACGGCGACGACCGCTACGCCGATCACGACGGCGCGGTTGACAGCGGTGAGCGTCGCAGCCGCGACGCTCTCGGGCCCGGTCGTGAGTGCGGAGAGTGCGGTTTCTTGTACCGGCCCCGGAATTGCGGTGCCGAAGAACTCCGCCATACGCCCTCCTCGACGCTCAGCACTCAAGACGTGGACGGATTGTAAGCAGCGCAACTCGAATCAGAGCGGCGGACCGCAGATGCAATTGACCCATATGACCGCATGGACAAAAGATCGAGTCGCAGGCCGCCCCGAATGCAGCAATGGGGCAGCAGGCAGACCCTCCACGAACGGCCGATCCCGAAGAAATGAAAAAGGCCCTGCTCGGCAGGGCCTCAAAGGGAAAATCAGGAAAATGGATCCGATACGGGACCCCGAACGGATCCGGGCCACGGACCGCCGTCACCCCGACGCCTGCGGCGCCTTGATGTCCGCACCGTCGCGCGCCGCCTGCGGCGCCTTGGCGTTCGCGGTGTCTGCGGCGTCCTGGAGTGTCCGCGGCGTCCGTGAGCCTCAGGGGATAACGGTCACGGGCGTCTTCGGCCAGGTCATCCGGATCACTCCGCCATTGACACCCGACCTGACTTCCACGTCGTCGACGAGACCGCTGATGACCGCGAGCCCCATCTCGTCCTCGCCGTCGGCACCGGCCTCGGGTTCCGGCTCGTCGAGGCCCCCGCCGGACGCGGCGCCGCGCTTCGCGGCTGCTCCGCCGGGAACGGGTTCGGCGCCCGACCCGGGCAACTTGTCCCCGACCTCGATGGAGAAGGACTTCTCCTCCTCGGTCAGGGCAACGGAGACGGGATCGGTGATGCCATGGCTGCGGTGCAGGCCGACTGCGCGACTGCATGCCTCGCCGACGGCAAGTCGGACTTCGTCGAGCACGGCTTCGTCCACGCCTGCCCGGCGCGCCACAGCGGCTGCGACGAGGCGTGCCGTCCTGACATGCTCGGGCTGGGCGCTGAAGCGGAGTTCAACGGTGGCCATGTGATCCCCCTCAGACGTACGGACGTGCATCCCGGGCGCCTGGGCACGCCGCCCGTCGCCCCGGCTCTTCTTCCGGTGTTCCTCTGGTCTTCACTCCGACCGTCACCCGGCTCTCCCTCGACATTCTCCCGGTCGCCCTTCCGGCGCCCTCCGGCGCTTCTCCGGCGTCCTTCCGGCTGCTTTCCAGCCCGCCGAACGTTTCACCGGACCTTCGCCCGGCGGCCACCCGTCCGGTTACCCCGTCCGGCTGCCTCATCCGGCTCTTCGCCCGGCCGCGATACCTCCGCCCCGAGCAGACATCTCCGCACAAAACCGGCAAATGGGGCCGGTTCCGTCAGTCCCGCCGCACCATCACGAACGATCGATGCCACCGATGTACGGCGATCGCCCCTGGCGCCGGCCCCACCAGGGCAAGACCGGCCCGGTGACCACCGACAACCCGGTGGCCCGTCGACAGTGGCCCGTCGACAAGCAGTCCGGCGTACACACGCCCCGTCGCCCACACGGCCGACTGCCGAACAGCCGACCGACAGGTATGGGGAGCGCGCGTCCACCGATCGCCAGGTCAGCCGTTCGCCCGGTCAGCCGTTCGCCCGGTGGGCAACAGCTCGAACAACGACGTTCCGGCTCCGGCCCCGCCGGGGTATCCGACCTCTCGGTCTGCCCGACCGCCGACGACCCGACCGATCGTCCGCTCTGTTGTTGTCCACGAATCTGCTGTTGTCCACGAATCGAAAGACTCACCGGACGGCAGGCTGCCGCCGGTCGCACGCGCCCGATACCGGCGGCCAGGCGGACTGCCGGTACGCGGACCGTGCGCGGGACCGGCCGTCGGCCGATCCGCACACCCGACCCCGTGCCAGCCCGATACGGACCCGACGCGCCGGAACACGGACCCCGGCCCACCGAGTACGAACCCGGTGGGCCGGGCAACGGCCCCGGCCTCAGTCGGTGGCCGCAACCGCCTCGTCGACCGTGGTGTGGATCGGGAACACCTTGGTCAGACCGGTGATCCGAAAGATCTTGAGAATGCGCTCCTGGTTGCAGACGAGACGCAGCGAGCCCTCATGGGCCCGGACGCGCTTCAGGCCGCCCACGAGCACGCCGAGGCCGGTGGAGTCGAGGAAGTCGACGCCTTCCATGTCGACAACCAGGTGGTAGCTGCCGTCATTCACCAACTCGACCAACTGCTCGCGCAGCTTGGGCGCGGTATACACATCAATCTCGCCACCGACCTCGACGACCGTACGGTCGCCGCCAGGGCCGGACACATTGCGAGTCGACAAGGACAGGTCCACGGATCCTCCAGCACCTTGCTATCGAGCGGTCGCCCCTCGGTCTCCCCGGCGGAGCCGGGGGACGGATCGCCAGCCGCGATGGCATTCAATCACTTACCAGCAGCCATGCACGACGCCTTGGGACCATTGTCCGTCACGCCAGTGACACACTCGATGCCGATGGCCAAGAAACACCGCCCCAGTCGACCACCCGGGAACAGGGACTCCGGCCCCTCTCCCGCCATGGTCCTCGACCGACTCGCCGCAGCGGCGGGCCGGTCCGCGCGCATCACTCATACGGAGCACTTGCCCCCGCGCGCGGGAACCCATGCCATCTGGCCCGACCGCATCCGGCCAGAAGTGATCGCCGCAATCCGGACGGCCGGCATCGACCAGCCCTGGGTGCACCAGGCCGTCGCCGCCGAGCACGCCCTGGACGGCGAATCCGTGGTCATCGCCACCGGCACGGCATCCGGGAAGTCGCTCGCCTATCTGGCCCCGGTGCTCACCACCCTGCTCGACGGCTCCGAGGCCCCGAACGGCCGAGGCGCCACCACCCTGTATCTCGCCCCCACCAAGGCCCTGGCCGCAGACCAGAGGCGTGCCGTGAAGGAACTCGCCGCCCCCCTCGGGAACGCCATCAGACCCGCCGTGTACGACGGGGACACCCCCGTCGAGGAACGCGAATGGGTGCGCCAGTACGCCAACCACGTCCTGACCAATCCCGACATGCTGCACCGCGGGATACTCCCGTCCCACCCCCGCTGGTCCTCCTTCCTGCGCGCCCTGCGCTATGTCGTCATCGACGAGTGCCACACCTACCGGGGAGTCTTCGGCTCCCACGTCGCCCAGGTCCTGCGACGACTGCGCCGCCTGTGCGCCCGCTACGGGGCGGATCCCGTCTTCCTCCTCGCCTCGGCCACGGCCGCCGAACCGGCTGTCGCGGCACGCCGCCTCACCGGGCTCCCCGTCCAGGAGGTCGCCGACGACTCCTCGCCCCGCGGCGAGCTGGTCTTCGCCCTGTGGGAGCCGCCGCTGACCGAACTGCACGGCGAGAAGGGCGCTCCCGTACGTCGCACCGCCACCGCCGAAACCGCCGACCTTCTCACCGACCTGACCGTCCAGGGCGTCCGTTCCGTCGCCTTCGTGCGCTCCCGCCGCGGCGCCGAACTGATCTCCGTCATCGCCAAGGAACGCCTCGCCGAGGTGGACCGCTCCCTCCCCGGCCGGATCGCCGCCTACCGCGGGGGCTATCTCCCCGAGGAACGTCGCGCCCTGGAACACGCCCTGCACTCCGGACGGCTCCTCGGCCTGGCCGCCACCACCGCCCTGGAACTCGGTATCGACGTCTCCGGGCTGGACGCCGTCGTCATGGCCGGCTACCCGGGCACCAGGGCGTCGCTGTGGCAGCAGGCGGGCCGTGCCGGACGCTCCGGCCAGGGGGCCCTGGCCGTCCTGGTGGCCCGCGACGACCCGCTGGACACCTTCCTCGTGCACCATCCCGAGGCGCTGTTCCGGCAGCCCGTGGAGTCGACGGTGCTCGACCCGGACAATCCGTACGTCCTCGCCCCGCATCTGTGCGCCGCGGCTGCGGAGCTCCCGTTGACCGAACCGGACCTGGAGCTCTTCGGTCCGGCCGCGGCCGACCTGCTGCCGCAGCTGGAGGCGGCGAAGCTGTTGCGCAAACGGGCGTCGGGCTGGCACTGGACCCGCCGCGAACGCGCCGCCGACCTCACCGACATCCGGGGAGAGGGCGGCCGTCCCGTCCAGGTCGTCGAGGAGGGCACCGGCCGGCTGCTGGGCACGGTCGACGAAGCCGCCGCGCACACCTCCGTGCACGAGGGCGCCGTCCACCTTCACCAGGGCCGCACCTATCTGGTGCGAAAACTGGATCTGGAGGATTCGGTGGCCCTGGTCGAGGAAGCGACACCGCCGTACTCGACGACCGCCCGCGACACCACCGCCATCACCGTCCTGGAGACCGACACCGAGGTCCCCTGGGGGGACGGCCGGCTCTGCTACGGCTCCGTGGAGGTCACCAACCAGGTCGTCTCCTTTCTGCGTCGCAAACTGATCACCGGCGAGGTCCTCGGCGAGACCAAACTCGATCTGCCGCCCCGCACTCTGCGCACCCGCGCGGTGTGGTGGACGGTCACGCAGGATCAACTCGACACCGCTCGTGTCAATCCGGAGATTCTTGGTGGTGCCCTGCACGCTGCGGAACACGCGTCCATCGGAATGCTGCCGCTGTTCGCCACCTGCGACCGGTGGGACATCGGCGGTGTGTCCGTGCCGCTGCACCCGGACACGTTGCTGCCCACGGTCTTCGTGTACGACGGGCACCCGGGTGGTGCCGGATTCGCCGAACGGGCCTTCCACACCGCCCGAGCCTGGCTGACCGCGACTCGCGAGGCCATCGCGTCCTGTGAGTGCGAGGCGGGCTGTCCGTCCTGCATCCAGTCCCCCAAGTGCGGCAACGGCAACGATCCGCTGCACAAGCGAGGTGCCGTACGCCTTCTCGGCGAGCTCCTCCGATCCGCTCCACCGGTTTCGGGAGAACCGGAGCCCCAGGGACCGGTGGAGGCGGTGGTGACTGATCCGAGAGGTCGGGGGCAGCCATCCGACGGTCAGGGGTGGAACCGGAAGCAGGAAGAGGATCGGAAAGAAAACCAGGAACAGGCGTCCGAGGGCCGGACGTAACCGTCGGAGGACCAGGCGCAGCCGACGGAGGGCCGGCCCTGGACCTGGCCGCCGGTTCGTATGGTCCGAAGCTCACCCGGACCGTGACGTCGGCGATCTCCCCACGCACCGTGCACCGCACCACCACGGCCCCCTGCGCCGCAGCCACCCTCTCGGCCGTGTCGCATGCCTGCTCCGGCCCGCTCAGGGCCCGGTCGGCCGCTGCCAGCGCCGCGAGGTCCGCCGCCCCGCCTGCCCGGTGCCTGACGACCACCACCTGCCCGAGGGCCAGCACGACGGCGAAGACCACGCACAACGTTGCCGTCGTCATCGCCACCCACACCGTCGCCAGCCCCGAGTCACGATGCGCCCGGCCCAGGACCCGGGCCGAGACACAGGCGTGGCCCAGAGACAGGTCCCGGTCCTCATCCCGGCCCCGGCCCAGGGTCGCCCGGCTCGTCCCCGTCACCGTGTCGCCCCCACCGTGTCCTCGGCAAGCGCCGCCGCCTCGGCGTGCAACGTCAGCGCCAGCGGACCGAAGCCGGGCGCCGGTGCCGCCACCCTCACGCGCCACAGTTCACCGATTCGCTCCGTCGCGACTTCGGCTCCACCGGGTGCCGCCGAACGGGCAACCTCCAGAACCTGCGCTTCCGGTTCCGAGCGTGCCGCCGCCCTCGCCCCGGCCCTGGCCGCGTCCACACATCTGATCTGGGCGGAGGCAGCCATCAGCGCCCAGACCAGCGACAGCGCGAACACCACCAGCACGGGAACAGCCATGGCCGCCTCCGCCGTCACCGCTCCCCTGTCCCCCGTGCCACTGCCGCCTCTAGAACTTCGCATCGAGCGCGTCCTTCACCAACGACTGCAGCGCGGACATGACCGGCTGGCTGGTGACCACCTTGTAGAGCACCGCCGCGAACGCGCAGGCGGCAATCGTTCCCACCGCATATTCGGATGTCGTCATTCCGTGGTCTGACCGGACTCGGCGCATCATGCGCCGCACCCAACCACCGATTCGCTGCACCATGTCAACCTCCGTGAAATACGTGATTTCTACTGATTGAGCAGTTGTTTGTGCGTACAGAGAGGCGCTGATTCTTTTCTGCCGAATCCGCCGGGGCCCGTCAGCCGCATCGGCCCTACCGGCCCCGTCGGACCTGCCGGTTCCACTGACTCTGCTGGCTCTGCTGGTTCCGCCGGCTCCTCAGCCGGTGTGAAGCAGGCCGGTCGCCAGGCCGATCACCACCGGTGCCACTCCGACAGCCAGGAAGGCGGGAAGGAAGCAGAGCCCCACCGGCGCGGTGATCAACACACCCGCTCGCTGGGCACGGGCCACGGCCGCACTTGCCCGCTCGGCCCGCAATGCCTCGGCGAGCCGAGCCACCGGCTCCGCCGCCGGCGCTCCGGTCGTTCCCGCCCGTTCCAGGCAACGGGACAGTGCGCGCGCCCCGGGTACCTCGCCGAACCTCTCCCAGGCCGCCGCAGGCTCACCACCGAGCCGGATTTCCGCCGCCGTCCGTGCAAGTCGCACACCAACCGGTCCGCCCAACGACTCCCCCACCGCCTCCGCGGCCTCCCACGGTCCGGCACCGGCGGAGATGCAGGCAGCCAGGAGGTCAGCAGCCAGGGGAAGTTGGCGCACCATCTCCGCAGCCCCGACAGCGTCCTGCCCCGGTTCGCGGGCACTGTGATTCCGCTGCCATCGCCGGATTCCGTACGCCCCCGCCAGACCGGACGCACACCCCGCCAGACCTCCGATCAGAACCGCACCCAGGGCCGCGACACCCACCGGTGCGATCCACTCCTTCACCCGGACGCCGGACAGTGCCCATCCACGTCGACGCTTCTCCCGGCCGATCGCGAACAGCGCCGCACCTCGGCGTCGCCCTGCCCGCATCTGTCGCCGTGCCACCAGGGCGAGGCCCAGACACGTGGCCATGCCCACAGCGGCCCACACCGCCACCCCATGCGCGACCTCTCGGGTGACCCCGTTCATGGCGCCTCCCCCGCCCGTACGATCCGCCCGGCCCAGCAGAGGCCTGCCGTCTCCAGCAACCCACCCACCGCCAGACAGGCCAACCCCGCCGGAGTGTGGAACAGCACCCGCAGTGGTTCGGCCCCGAGCATGGCCCCCAGTCCCAACCCCAGCACCGGCAGCAGTGCCAACACGGCCGCCGTCGACCAGGCGCCGGCCAGTTGGGCCCGCAACTCCTCCCGCCCGCGCCGTTCCGCTCTCAGCGCGCCCTCCAGCCGATCCAGTCCTGCCGCGAGTCCGGCACCTCCGTCCACGGCCACCCGCCAGCACGCCGCCATTCCGGCAAGCCCGTCCAGGCCCGGCACACGGGACGCCTGCCGGAGCGCCTCCGGCACGTCCCCACCGAACCGAGCCGCAGCGGACACGCCCGCCCCCATCGCCCCCAACGCGTCCGTACCGCGCGCTGCGAGGACCAACGCCCACCCCGGCTCGCGACCGGCCCTCAGCTCACCCACCACGGCGCCGCACAGCGCCACCACGTCATCGGCCCGGCGTTCCCGCCCCCGCCTCACAGCGCGTCGCCGCAGCCACCGCCGGACCAGCGGGATCGCCACCGCCCCTGCCGGCAGGGGAAGCACGGACCGGCCCAGAACAGCGACGCCCAGCGCAACCGGGAGGCACAACCACTCCGGCCTTTCCCGCACCCCCTGCCGAAGCCACCCATTCGCCCGCTCCCGGCACAGACCCAGCGGCGACGCCGGCCCACCATCGACGAACATCGCTCGGGCTCTGCGCCGCCTCCGGCCCCGCACAGTCACCGACCGGGCAGCAATCAAGAGACACAGGAGCGCGACACAGCTCGCGCTCGCCGCCGCCCCCGGCATCGCGCCTCCGTTCACAGCACGCCCCCGATCAGTGACCGCAGCCGACTCCATCCCCGCTCCTGAACAAATCCGGCAGTACCCCAGCGCAGCGCCGGCACGGTCACCACCAGCCCGGCCGCGTCCCGGTCCAGGACCTGCACCTCGGAGATCCGCCGCTGTCCGGACCGGTCCCTCACGAGATGAACCACCACCGACAACGCCGCTGCCAACTGGCTGTGGAGTGCCGCTCTGTCCAGCCCCGCCGCCGTCCCCAATGCCTCGAGACGGGCGGGTACGTGCTCGGCGGCATTGGCGTGAACCGTCCCGCAACCGCCCTCGTGCCCGGTGTTCAGCGCCGCGAGCAATTCCGTCACCTCGGCACCCCGTACCTCTCCGACCACCAGTCGGTCGGGCCGCATGCGCAGTGCCTGCCGCACCAGATCGCGAAGGGACACCTGACCCGCCCCCTCCTGGTTGGCAGGGCGGGTCTCCAGACGCACCACGTGCGGGTGGTCCGGCCGCAGCTCGGCCGAATCCTCCGCCAGCACGATGCGTTCCCGTTGCCCCACCGCGCCCAGCAGACTCGACAGGAGGGTCGTCTTTCCGGCCCCGGTCCCCCCGCTGATCACATACGAGACCCGGGCCTCCACCAGCGCCCTCAGCACCCGATCGCCACCCGGTGGCACGGTTCCCGCCGCAACCAGCTCCATCAGCGAGAAGGCCCTGGGCCGCACCACCCGCAGGGACAGACACGTCGACCCGACGGACACCGGTGGCAGCACGGCATGCATACGGGTTCCGTCCGGCAGCCGCGCGTCCACCCAGGGCCGGGCGTCGTCCAGCCGCCTCCCCGCCACGGCCGCCAACCGCTGTGCCAGCCTGCGCACCGCGGCTGCGTCCGGAAAGGTCACTCCGGTGAGTTCGAGCCCGCCTCCCCGGTCCATCCACACCCGATCGGGGGCGGACACCAGCACGTCCGTCACCGCCGGGTCGGCGAGCAGCGGCTCCAGCACCCCGGTACCGACCAGTTCACCGCGCAACTCATCGGTCACCACAAGCACTTCGGCGTCCCCGAGCAAGCGCCCCTGCGCCCGCAGCGCAGCTGCCACCCCGGCCGGGGTCGGAGCCGCACCACTCTGCGCCAACCGCTGCCGGACGGCGTCGAGCAGCGTGTCGGTCATGCCGCACCCCCGGCGCCGTGCCCCGCCACGTCCCGCGAGGCCATCGCTCGCTCCCAGAACGCCGCGCAGAACCTGGCCAGTGGGTCTCGCGCACTCCCACCGGGGGGAGAGCCGTCCTGCTGTGCCCCCAGGAGCCCTGTGTCGACCGGGAGTTCACCGACGAGCGGCAGCCTCAGAGCCTGCGCCACCCATTGCGCGTCGAGGCCTGCCGCGTACGGGCCGCGGGCCACCACACGCAGGTCGTCCAGAACCATCCCGGCCATCGACGCCACCCGCTTCGCCGCCGCCACCGCGCGAAGTTCCCCGGGAACCAGCAGCAGCCCGAGGTCCAACTGGGCGAGCACCTCGGCTGCGGCCTCGTCGACCCGACGCGGCAGATCGACGACCACCACCCCGCCGAGTCGCCGCGCAGCGGCCAACACCGCTCGCATCGCCTCCGGCGGGATGGCCACGCAGTCGTCACGCCCCCAACTGAGCACGCGTAGCCCATGCAGCGACGGCAACGACTCCTCCAGCGCACAGCCGCCGACCCGACCTTTGGAATGGGCGAAATCCGGCCACCGCAAACCTTCGGCGCGTTCGCCGCCGAGCAGCACATCGATGCCTCCGCCGAGCGGGTCACCGTCGATCAGTACGGTCCGCCGTCCTGCATCAGCCGCAGTCACCGCCAGGGCGCAGGCCAGTGTCGACGCTCCCGAGCCACCCCGTCCGCCGATCACCCCGACAGTGAGCGCGGGCCGGCCGACGCCTTCCACCGCGTTGGCGATCTGATCGACGAGCCAACCCTCCGAATCGGGCAGCCTCAGCACATATTCGGCCCCGATCTCCACGGCGCGGCGCCACACGTCCGGCGCGTCCTGGTCCCGCCCGACAAGCATCACTCCGCGCCTGCGAACCGCTCCACGGCACCTCCGCGCGGCATCGTCGCCCACGAGGACCATCGGAGCCTGTTCCCAACTGCCCCGACGATCAGGCAGCGAATGATGAACTTCCGGTTCTGCTCCTGCGGCCGCACACAGCCGCAGGAGATCGTCGAGGAGTTCCACATCCTCGGTCACGATCAGAGGCCCGCCCCGTCGCGCTTCGGCGGCCGGCAGACGATCCCGCGCGTTGGATTCAGCCACGATCTCCGCCCCCTTCTCACTGCACGTTCGCCGCGGGTCGCAGCGATCTCGGAGCGTTCCGGGATCAGCGATTCCGCAACCCGCGGACTTCGCGGTCGGAATCACCGTGCGGCACTTCCGGAAATCGTGTGGATCTTGCTCGAAAACTGTGGACAACCCTGCCGCTGTGAATAACTCCGTCACCCATACCAACGACTTCCGGAGAGCAGCACTTCCGTTACCCAGAGTGACGAGGCAGGATGGCAAACGACAGGGCGACAGTCGGCCAACACGATCCAATAGGGGGTCGGAATGCTTGGTTCCGAACGGCAGAAATGCGTCCGGACATGCGACGACCCCCGCCGGGGGGGAGAGCGGGGGTCGTCCCCACGGCCGACTCGGGGGGGGGGAGGAGCCGGACCGGGTTAGCACGGTCGCGAACGATCCGTGACTTCCATGGTGTACCCGAGAGCCTTCTCAGGCAAACCCACGCGCCGGAGTTTACGCCGAATGGTGGGCCCCTATGCTCTGCCGTGTGGAAAACCGCTTCTTGCCGCGCACAGCAGCCTTCTTCGACCTGGACAAGACGGTCATTGCGAAGTCTTCGACACTGACCTTCAGCAAGTCCTTCTACCATGGCGGACTGATCAACCGCCGCGCCGTACTGCGCACTGCGTACGCCCAGTTCGTGTTCCTCGCCGGAGGGGCAGATCACGACCAGATGGAACGGATGCGGGAATATCTCTCCGCGCTATGCAAGGGCTGGAACGTCCGGCAAGTGAAGGAAATCGTCGCCGAGACCCTGCACGACCTGATCGACCCGATCATCTACGACGAGGCGGCAACCCTCATCGAGGAACACCACACCGCCGGACGCGACGTGGTGATCGTCTCCACATCGGGCGCGGAGGTCGTCGAGCCGATCGGCGAACTGCTCGGCGCCGACCGAGTCGTCGCCACCCGGATGGTCGTCGGCGACGACGGCTGTTTCACCGGGGAGGTGGAGTATTACGCCTACGGGCCGACGAAGGCCGAAGCGATCAAGTCGCTCGCGATGTCGGAAGGGTACGACCTCTCGCGCTGCTACGCCTACAGCGACTCCATGACCGATGTGCCGATGCTGGAGTCGGTCGGACACCCCCACGCAGTGAACCCGGACCGCGCCCTGCGACGCGAAGCGACCCTTCGCGAGTGGCCGATTCTCGTCTTCAATCGCCCGGTCCGCCTGAAGCAACGGCTGCCCGCGTTCTCCATGCCGCCGCGTCCGGCGCTGGTAGCGGCTGCGGCAGTGGGGGCAGCCGCCGTGGCAGCGGGACTGGTCTGGTACACCTCACGCCGCCGCGCCATCGCCACGCCCGTCTGACCCGCGGGCCGGGCGGTGCTTTCGCGCACCCCGCCACACCACCCGGCCCGCCAACACCTGCCCCATCGCACCTGCCGACCACCCCGGCCAATCGGATCCGGAATCCGCCCCCACTACTCACCAAATCAGCAATTTCCAGCGGTTGGACCGATATGACCAACCCATGCGTAATTGAACCTAAAAGTAAAGATGTGCGGCCGCCACTACCGCTCAACCTGGCTCTGGAGTACAAAGGACTCAACGGCCCGCGAGACCAAGGACATCCGAAAGGATTACCTGTAACACGCAGAAGGCCCCACGGACCGAGCATGAAAACCGAGCACCCACGCGACGTCGACCCGTCGATTACGGGCCAGCCGCACCAGGGAACGGGCAAAGCACCCGACCTGATGGGCATATATCGAGGACGCATGGTAACTGGGTAGACATGCCAGCGGCGGTACCGAGGTCGGTACCGCCGCAACCCTTTTCAGGTGCCGGCTCCTCGCCGCACTCAGGTGCACGTTCTTCGCCGCACGTCGCAGTGCCCCACACCGAGGTCGGGCGACGAGGTCACCGCCGTGACATCACACGCGCGGTGTCGGACCCAGTCGCGCACGACAGTCGCACATCGTCTCGGCCGGGTGCCCGACGATTCCGTCACCCCGGCCACACGCGCAACGTCACGCAGCGCCGCGCTGCAACGCTTCGCAGACCGCAGTGGACTCCCTGACGCCCAGTTCCACGGATCGCCCGCAATGCGAGATCCAGGACGCCATCCCGTCCGGCGTTCCCGACAGATATCCTTCGAACGCCGCAAGGTATGCCGCCCGCCCCTGCTCGGCATGCCCGACCTCGGCGGGGCAGATCGCCTTGGGGTCGAGCCCACTCCCGATCAACACGATCCGCTCCGCGGTCCGCGCGACAAGACCGTTGTACGAGCAGAAGGGGCGCAGGGCCAGGAGTTCGCCGTGCACCACCGCCGCCGTCACCAGTGCGGGTGCGGCAGTCCCGGCGAGGATCAGTCCGGAGAGCCCGTCCAACCGCCCGGCCACCTCGTCGGCGTCGGGCAGCGGCGCCTCGATCAGCGGCTCGTCAACGTGTTCACCCGCCAGGCGCGGACGGCCGACGGCGTCCTCGGGTTCCGCACCCCCAGCCGCGACGAGATGCAATCGGGCGAGCACCCGCACGGGTGACTGTCTCCAGATGGAGAGCAGTTGCCCCGCCTCGGCGGTGAGCCGCAGAGCCGCTCCGATCGCCCGCGCCCCGTCGTCACCACCGAAATCGGTACGGCGACGCACCTCCTCCAGACTCCAGTCGGCACCGGACAGCGCCGCCGAGCCACGAGCACCGCGCAGCGCCGCTTCCGCGGTGACCTCGTTACTGCGACGTCGCATGATGCGATGGCCGTAGACCCGGTCCACGGCCTTGCGCACGGAGTCCACCGCCTCGGCGACTCCCGGCAGAGTGCCCAGGGCTGCGAGCGGATCGGAGGCAGTCGTACTCATAAGTAGCGAGGCTACGCGCCCGCTCCGCCAATACCACCCAGGAGTGGCGTTCTTCACGAAGAGCGAAAGCGGAAAGCAATCATGGCGCTACCCTAGGTGAACATGAAGATCGCTTTCGTGGGCAAGGGCGGCAGCGGCAAGACCACGCTGTCCTCGCTCTTCATCCGTCACCTCGCAGCCAATGAAGCCCATGTCGTCGCGGTGGACGCCGACATCAACCAGCATCTCGGCGCTGCACTCGGCCTCGACGACCGGGAGGCCGCGGCCCTGCCGGCCATGGGGGCCCAACTTCCCCTGATCAAGGACTATCTGCGCGGGAGCAACCCCCGCATCGCCTCCGCCGAGACAATGATCAAGACGACCCCGCCCGGCGAGGGATCACGGCTGCTGCGGGTCCGTGAGAACAATCCCGTCTACGACACCTGCGCCCGCACGATCGACCTCGACGACGGGCAGATCCGGTTGATGGCCACCGGGCCGTTCACCGAATCGGACCTTGGAGTGGCCTGCTACCACTCCAAGGTCGGCGCGGTCGAGCTCTGCCTCAACCATCTCGTCGACGGGCCCGAGGACTACGTCGTCGTTGACATGACGGCCGGATCCGACTCGTTCGCTTCGGGGATGTTCACTCGTTTCGACATGACGTTCCTGGTTGCCGAGCCGACCCGCAAGGGCGTCTCGGTCTATCGGCAGTACAAGGAGTACGCCCGGGACTACGGGGTCGCGCTGAAGGTCGTCGGCAACAAGGTGCAGGGCAAGGACGACATCGACTTCCTGCGCGCCGAAGTGGGTGATGACCTGTTGGTCAGCGTCGGTCACTCCGATTGGGTACGGGCGATGGAGAAGGGCCGGCCGGACCGCTTCGAGCAGTTGGAGGCGGACAACCGGATGGCCCTGCAGGCGTTGCAGAACGCCGCGGACGACTCGTACGGGCAGCGCGACTGGGAGCGCTACACCCGACAGATGGTGCACTTCCATCTGAAGAACGCGGAGAGTTGGGGCAACGAGAAGACGGGCGCAGATCTGGCAGCTCAGGTCGACCCCGCCTTCGTGCTGGATGAACGGTATGCGCGGGACGGTGCAGTGCAGCCCGCCTGACCGAGCAGCGCCCGGGTCGGGAAGAGGTCGAAGAGGCCACGGAAGGCGGCCGCTCCGATGCGCCCGCTGCCCGGGCCAGGTGCGGGGATCGGGGCGGAGTCACGTTCTCGGGCGTCGGCCCGGACGGCGGGTTGCGCAGCCGATGCCCGGTGCGTGGTCACCAGGCCACGCACCGGGCATCGCCACCGACCGCGGTCAGCGGTGCGCTCCGCGCCCCTCCCCGGGGGCCTCCCCGTTTACCGCCCAATCCGTCCCTGCCGTCGTACCGGACTGGTTGAACATGAAGTTGTAGTCCATCGAGAGCGTCTCGAATCCGCGCCCCGGCACCGGGACAAGCTGCATCGAGAGGTTCCAGACACCGCCCTTCTTCTTCGGCCGGACCTGACGGCCGCCCCCACTGGACTCATAGCGGAAGCCCATCGTGCGCGCCGCGGCCACCATGTTCTTCCTCCCCTCCGGGCACGGGGTGCGGCCACCGACGAGCTCCCTCTCGTAGTCGAAGGGGAGCGGCATCTCGTCCTTGAGGGCGGGGTCGTTGGTCTTCCAGTTCTTCACGAATGACTTGGCCTGGTCGATCTCGCTCTTCCACTGGTCGACGGTCCAGGTACCGACGCCACCGTCCGAACCGCAGAAGTGGCCGTTGAAGTGGGTACCGATCTCGCTGCCGTCCGCCCAGGCCCCTCGTATCTGGGCGATGGTGTTGCGGATGCCCTCGGTGTCGTTGAATCCGATGTCGGAGCTGCCGATGCCGTGCTGCGGTGGGTCGTAGAGCTTCCGTTTGCTCTCCGGGAGCATGTACACGCCGCTGAGGAAATACATCATGTTCGCGTGGTACCTCCTGCCCACCTCGCAGAGATACGAGAACAGTTTCTGACCGTCCTCACCGGCGCCGTCCCATGAGAACACCACGAATTACGGCGGCTTCCGGCCCGCGACCAGGGGCTTGACGGCAGACCGCCTCGGCTGACCGCCGGTGAAGGCGGTGGCCCCATCCCCGATGAGGCGGAACACGCTTCTGGGCGCCGTTCCCGGGGCGCGCTTCTTCGCTGCGGCCCCGGGCTGCTCGGCGCGGGGTCCGGCCACACCGCCCCTGTCGTGCGACCGGGCCGAGCAACCGATCAGCCCCGCAACCAGCGCAATGGTCACGCAGCACAGGCCCGACCGCCCGGCCATGCCCCTCGCCCCGGTTCCTCCCTCCACGCCTCTGCTCCTCCACGCACGGCCTGTCGTGGCAGCCGGCATTCGTCCTGCCTCTCTCGCGGTTGTTTTGCGCAAAATATGACGCTTTAGCCCGAGAGAATCCGCACGCATACGCACCGAGACGGGCACAGCCGTCTACCTAGAAAGCAGCCCATTCACCTGGATGAGTGAATGAATAGGTCATTTATCCCCAAGCATGGACACAGATATTTACTCCCCATTACGATCTGTTTACTAAGAGTTGGGAAATCCCGCCGCCGCATGCCGTGATTCACGGCCGCTTCCCTCACGTTCGCGCCCACGCCTTCCGGAGGAGACGGGAAACATGTCTGCCTGCGTGCCCACACGTCACAGCCGCTCGTCCCGCAGTTCGCGCCCGCCTCGCGCCTCGGGGGTCAAGCGGCCTCACAGCCCGCCGCGGCGACCATCGTTGCCAGGCGGTCCTCGGCTCCGCGTCACGGGCGCCGATCTCTCGGCATCGATCACGGTGTTCCTGCTCGCCGTCCCGATGTCGCTCGGCCTGGCCGTCGCCATGGACGCGCCACTGACAGCCGGGCTCCTCTCCGCCGCGATCGGCGGCATCGTCGCCGGGATGCTCGGCGGCACCCCGCTCCAGGTCAGTGGCCCGTCCGCCGGACTGACCGTGGTCACGGCCGAGTTGATTCAGATCCATGGCTGGCGCACCACCTGCGCCATCACCATCGGCGCCGGACTGCTGCAGATCCTGCTGGGCTCACTGCGCGCGGCGCGCAGTGCTCTCGCGGTCAGCCCCGCCATCGTGCACGGAACACTCGCCGGCATCGGTGTGGCCATCGCCCTCGCCCAGCTCCACATCGTGCTCGGCGGTTCGCCCGAGAGCTCCGCGGTATCCAACTTCCTGGCATTGCCGGATCAGTTGGGAAAGGTGACCCCTTCCGCGCCGCTGATCGGCGCCCTGACCATCGCCGTCCTGATCTTGTGGTCACGGATTCCCGGCCGCATCGGCCTGGCGGTACGACGTGTTCCGGCCGCCCTTGTCGCGGTGGCGACCACAACGGCAGTAGCCGCGGTCACGGCGCCCGAGATCGCCCGCGTCGATTTGCCGTCCTGGCGTTCGCACGCGCTGCCGGAGCTGCCTCATGGACCGGTCCTCGCACTCGCCACCGCCGTGTTCACAGTGATGCTGGTGGCCAGTCTCGAGTCGCTGCTCGCCGCGGTCGCCGTGGACAAGCTGAGCGCCGACCGCGTCGGCGCACGAGCCGCCGCCGGGAACGGTGCCGGAACCACGGCAGTGACCCCGCCCACGCCTGCGGCGGACGCCACCCCGGGCCGGGACCCGTTTTCCGATCCGGCCACGGCGTCTTCTCCGACCGCACACGTCGAGGCGGGCCACGACCGCCCCTCCCCCGGGGCCTCTTTGGCCTCCTCGGACTCACCAGGCCCGTCGGACATGCCGGACACGTCGGGGGTATCGGCGTTGCCGACCGTGTCCTCCCAAACCGCCGGACCGGCGGAGCCGACCTCACAGCCTCTACCCGTCCCGCGTGTCGGGCGTTCCGACCTCGACCGCGAGTTGCGTGCGCAAGGCATTGCCAACACCCTGTCCGGACTGGTGGGAGGCCTGGCGGTGTCCGGCGGAGCGGTGCGGAGTTCGGCGAATGTCCGGGCGGGGGCGACCGGCCGGGCCTCCACCGTGCTGCACGGCGTCTGGGTGATCGTCGCCGCCGCCCTGCTGGTCACCGTCCTGGAACAAATTCCCTTGGCCGCGCTCGCCGCGCTGGTCATGACGGTCGGTATCCAAATGGTGAGTTTCGCCCACATCCGCAACGTCCACAAACACCGGGAGGTCCTAGTGTACGGAGCGACGATCAGCGGTGTGATCCTTCTCGGCGTTCTTGAGGGAGTGGCGATCGGCATCGCCGTGGCAGTGGTCGTCGCCCTCCACCGCCTGGCCCGTACCAGGATCAGTGTCACCGATCAGGACGGGCAGCATCTGGTTGTCGTACGGGGCCAGTTGACGTTTCTCGCAGTGCCCCGGCTCAGCCGGACCCTCGGCCGACTGCCGCAGGACGGGCATGTGGTCGTCGAGCTCGACGGCTTCTTCATGGACCACGCGGCCTACGAGACGATCCGGGACTGGAGCGTCGCCCAGACCGCCCACGGCGGTCGGGTCGTCTTCACCGGCAGGTCGGGGGGACGGATCGCGGAGCCCGCCTCAGCGGCGCACTCCTGCTGTCACCCCTGGACCCCGTGGCGCAATCATCAGTGCCACGATCCGTCCGACCAGCCGTTCGACCCCCGCCACGGCCTCAGCACCACCTTCAACGGCGCCCGCGCCGACGTCAACCACTCCCCCGCCTCCAGCCCTGGCCCCACCGGCCCTGCCCTTTCCCTCCGCACGGGTTCCGGCAACGTATGCGGCCCTGCCCCTTCCCTCAACCCGGGTTCCGGCCCCGACCTCGCCTCCGGCCCCGGAGTCCGTCCCACCGGCTCGAACGCCACCGTCCCCGACCTCACCGGTTCCGGACCGAACGCCATGGCCGCGCCAGGAAACGACGCCCCCTCCGCAGCCACGACCCCCTCGTTCGCCGCCGCCCGGCGCCCGGCGAGAACCGGGCAACTGCTCAGTGGACTCAGCTCGTTCCAGCGCGACACCGCCCCGCTGGTGCGCGAGGAGCTGGCCCGGTTGGCCAGAGAGGGCCAGCGGCCCTCCCAGCTCTTCATCACCTGCGCCGATTCGCGTCTGGTCACCAGCATGATCACGGCGAGCGGACCGGGTGACCTGTTCACCGTTCGGAACATCGGCAATCTGGTGCCGCCGCCGAACGCCGAGCCGGCGGACAACTCGGTGGGGGCCGCCATCGAATACGCGGTGAACGTGCTGGGGGTGGAGTCCATCACCATTTGCGGGCACTCCGGCTGTGGTGCAATGCACGCACTGCTCGAAGGCCGCCCCGCCCCGGGAACCCCGCAGACCGCCCTCTGGCGCTGGCTGAGACACGGGCTGCCGAGCCTGGAGCGCATGGGCTCCCGCCACCACTCATGGGCCCGGATCTCCGGCCGACTGCCGGTGGACGCCGTGGAACAGCTCTGCCTCACCAACGTCATCCAGCAGCTGGAACATCTACGAGCCCACGAAACAGTCGCGCGGCGGCTTACCGAAGGCACACTCCACGTGCACGGAATGTACTTTCACGTGGGCGAAGCGCAGGCATATCTGCTGTCCGACGGCGCCAGTACCGGCCTGGCCCTCGACGAGGTCTTCGAGCGGGTGGGCCCCGGCGACCGCGACACCCCCGAACCCGGTGCCTCACCGAGCACGACGAGTACCCTTTCCGACCCGGGCGAGCGACAGCCCGCCGACATCTGAACTGGAAACCCACCAGCATCTGAACCGGGCGGGCCGCAGGCCCGTGGAAATTCCGTAGGACCCCGTGGCTCCGACTCCCGCGCCACCACCCGTACCGCCCCGAATCATGTCGCACCGTGTCACTCCGCACCGTGCTGCACGGCCCGGCGCAGCATGTGGGAGGCGGAGCCCGTGTCTCCATACACCGAAACACAGGTCTAAACCAATTCCCGGCAGACTCTTGTCACCCGGCCCCTGGCCTGATGAGCTATGCGCGGGACACAACGGACACCCTGGGAATGGGAGATGTCGTGAGCAACGAAAGCCTGGCCAATCTGCTTCGTGAGGAGCGGCGGTTCGCACCGCCTGCCGATCTGGCAGCGAACGCCAACGTCAAGGCGGAGGCGTACGAGCAGGCCGAGGCTGACCGGCTGGGCTTCTGGGCCGAGCAGGCCCGCCGCCTGACCTGGGCCACGGAACCGACCGAAACGCTCGACTGGAGCAACCCGCCCTTCGCGAAGTGGTTCGCGGACGGCAGGCTCAACGTCGCGTACAACTGCGTGGACCGTCATGTCGAGGCCGGCCACGGCGACCGGGTCGCCATCCATTTCGAGGGCGAGCCGGGCGACAGCCGCGCCATCACCTACGCCGACCTGAAGGACGAGGTCTCCCGGGCCGCGAACGCACTCGTCGAGCTCGGTGTCAACAAGGGCGACCGGGTCGCCGTCTACCTCCCGATGATTCCCGAGGCCGCCATCGCGATGCTGGCCTGCGCCCGCATCGGCGCCGCGCACTCGGTGGTCTTCGGCGGTTTCTCCGCCGACGCCATCGCCGCCCGCATCCAGGACGCGGACGCCAAGGTCGTCATCACCGCCGACGGCGGCTACCGACGCGGCAAGCCGTCCGCGCTCAAGCCCGCCGTGGACGAAGCGGTCTCCCGCATCGACGGGGTCGAGCACGTGCTCGTGGTCCGGCGCACCGGCCAGGACACCGCGTGGACCGAGGGCCGCGACGTCTGGTGGCACGAGATCACCGGTCGGCAGTCCGCCGAGCACACCCCCGAGGCGTTCGAGGCGGAGCAGCCGCTCTTCATCCTCTACACCTCGGGTACGACGGGTAAGCCCAAGGGCATCCTGCACACCTCCGGCGGCTACCTCACCCAGGCGGCGTACACCCACCACGCGGTCTTCGACCTCAAGCCGGAGACCGACGTCTTCTGGTGCACCGCCGACATCGGCTGGGTGACCGGGCACTCGTACATCGTCTACGGCCCGCTGGCCAACGGTGCGACGCAGGTCATGTACGAGGGCACGCCCGACAGCCCGCACCAGGGGCGCTTCTGGGAGATCGTGCAGAAGTACGGCGTCACGATCCTCTACACCGCGCCGACCGCGATCCGTACGTTCATGAAGTGGGGTGACGACATCCCCGCCAAGTTCGACCTGAGCAGTCTCCGGGTCCTCGGATCGGTCGGTGAGCCGATCAACCCCGAGGCGTGGATGTGGTACCGCAAGCACATCGGCGCCGACACGTGCCCGATCGTGGACACCTGGTGGCAGACCGAGACCGGCGCGATGATGATCTCGCCGCTGCCCGGTGTCACGGAGACCAAGCCGGGGAGCGCCCAGCGCGCCCTGCCCGGCATCTCCGCCACGGTGGTCGACGACGAGGCCAACGAGGTGCCGAACGGCGGGGGCGGTTACCTCGTCCTGACCGAGCCGTGGCCGTCGATGCTCCGCACCATCTGGGGCGACGACCAGCGCTTCATCGACACCTACTGGTCGCGTTTCGAAGGCAAGTACTTCGCCGGCGACGGTGCGAAGAAGGACGAGGACGGCGACGTCTGGCTGCTCGGCCGGGTCGACGACGTGATGCTCGTGTCCGGGCACAACATCTCGACCACCGAGGTCGAGTCGGCGCTCGTGTCGCACCCGTCGGTCGCCGAGGCCGCCGTGGTCGGCGCCGCCGACGAGACGACCGGCCAGGCCATCGTCGCGTTCGTGATACTGCGTGGGTCGGCAAGTACCTCCGACGAGCTCGTCGCGGAGCTGCGCAACCATGTCGGCGCCACGCTCGGTCCGATCGCCAAGCCGAAGCGGATCCTTCCGGTCGCCGAGCTGCCGAAGACCCGCTCCGGCAAGATCATGCGGCGTCTGCTGCGTGACGTCGCCGAGAACCGCGAGCTCGGCGACGTGACGACGCTCACCGACTCCTCGGTGATGGACCTCATCCAGACCCAGCTGCCGTCCTCCTCGTCCTCCGAGGACTGAGCCCGTCTCCTTCGAGGACCGGGCGCGTCGCTCCGCCCAGGGTGCCCCGGCCTCCGGGGTCGGAGCGCCGAGGGCCGAGCGAACGCACCGAGGGGCATGCGGCGATCCCTAGAAACCGCCCGCGCCGTATGTCCCTCGGGCTCATCGGGTGATGATCACCGGATTGAACCGGGCACACCCGGGGTACAGTGGCAGGCGCGTCAAGAAAACAACAAAGCTCCACCGGGTGTGCCGGGAAGTCTGGTCGGCAAGTGCATCAGCCATGCCATCGTCGCCGCACCGACCCGGAGGTCCCCGCCCGTGGACGCGCCCACCCCCACGTCCCCGTCCCGCCGCACGTTCCTGGGACGGCTGTCCCTCCCCGAGCGGAACTACCTCGCGGAAGCCCTGCGCACCGAAACCGTCGGCGGAGTCATTCTGCTGGTCGCCGCGATAGCGGCCCTGGTGTGGGCAAACACTTTCGGCGCCAGTTACGACGCCGTAAGCGATCTCCACTTCGGCCCCGGCTCCCTGGGGCTCAACCTCTCGGTCGAGCACTGGGCGGCGGACGGGCTCCTCGCGATCTTCTTCTTCGTCGCGGGCGTCGAACTCAAACGGGAACTCGTCGCGGGCGAACTCCGCGACCCCAAGGCCGCGGCCCTCCCGGTCATCGCCGCGCTGTGCGGAATGGCGGTTCCCGCCGTCGTCTACACACTGGTGGCCGTGACCGGTGGCGGCTCCACCGACGGCTGGGCCGTACCCACCGCCACCGACATCGCTTTCGCGCTCGCCGTCCTCGCGGTCATCGGCACCTCGCTGCCGAACGCACTGCGCGCGTTCCTGCTGACACTCGCCGTCGTCGACGACCTCTTCGCCATCCTGATCATCGCGGTCTTCTTCACGGAGAAGATCAACTTCATCGCGCTGATCGGCGCCTTCGTCGGCCTCGCCGTGTTCTACCTGCTGCTGCGCCTCAAGGTGCGCGGCTGGTACGTGTACGTCCCGCTTGCCGTGGTCATCTGGGGCCTGATGTACAACAGCGGCATTCACGCCACCATCGCTGGTGTCGCCATGGGCCTGATGCTGCGCTGCACGCGCCGGGACGGTGAGACGCAGTCCCCCGGCGAGCACATCGAGCACCTGATCCGTCCCCTCTCGGCCGGTGTCGCGGTGCCGGTGTTCGCCCTCTTCTCCGCCGGCGTGTCGCTCTCCGGCGGGGCACTGGCACACGTCTTCGCCCGGCCCGAGACGCTCGGCGTCGTCCTGGGTCTCGTCGTCGGCAAGACGGTCGGCATCTTCGGCGGTGCCTGGCTGGCCACCCGTTTCACCAAGGCGGAGCTGAACAAGGAACTGGCCTGGGCGGATGTCTTCGCGGTCGCCTCTCTCGCCGGAATCGGTTTCACCGTCTCGCTGCTCATCGGCGAACTTGCCTTCGTCGGTGACAAGGACTCGGTCAACGAGATCAAGGCGGCCGTACTGATCGGCTCCCTGACAGCCGCCCTGCTCTCCGGGGTGCTGCTCAAGCTCCGGGTACGCAAGTACCGGATGCTGCACGATGCGGAGGAGCTCGACGAGGACGAGGACGGCGTGCCCGACGTCTACGAGCACGGCGATCCGGCGTACCACCTTCGGATGGCCGCGATCCACGAAAAGAAGGCGGCCGAACACCGCCATCTTGCCCAACTGGCGGGGGCAGCGAGCAGCAAGCCGGACAGTCCGGCATGATCTGACACCAGATGTGTTGAGCAGGAGAGCAGAAGAGGGAGTCAGGGATGAGCGACCCCGGCAACAACGCGGGCAGCGCCGACCGCAGTCTCGGGCAGCTGGTCGCCGCGGCGACGGCCGAGATGTCCGCACTGGTGCACGACGAGATCGCCCTGGCCAAGGCCGAGGTGCGCCAGGACGTCAAGCGCGGCGTCACCGGCAGCGTGGTGATCATCGTCGCGGGTGTGCTGTTCCTGTTCGCGATCCCGGTGCTGAGCTTCGCGGCAGCGTACGGAATCCATAACCTGGGACTCGGGCTGGCCTGGTCGTTCCTGATCGTGGGCGGCGCCTTCATCCTCCTCGGAGTGCTGCTCGCACTGTTCGCCATCGCCAAGTTCAAGAAGGTGAAGCCGCCGGAGAAGTCCATTGCCTCGGCCAAGCAGACGGCGGCCGTGCTGCAGGGCGTCAAGCCGCACCCGCGCCCGGCCGTCACGGCGGGGACGGGTCGTCCGGACGCCGCAGGCAGCACGCTGGCAGCCAGAGCGCCGGAACAGTCTCCGGTGCAGGACGAGGCGTCGGCTGTGGCACGCTCGTCGACATGACGGTCTCCGATTCCAGCGCATCCGACCCGCTAAGTCCGAATGACCCGGCGAGCCGAGCGGGCAGGGAAGGTCCTGGCGGTCGGGCGGCTCGGGGGGCAGGTCAGGTGGGGCCTGACGGCCGGGATCCCCAGGACGGTCCTGTGGGCTCGGACGGTTCCGCAGATCCCTCGGCCCCTCCGGCCCCGTCCGGAGCATCCGACTCCTCCGTGTCGCTCGGCTCGCCTCACCCGTCCGGCTCCCCGTCCCTGCCCACCGCATCCGGCTCGCACGGTTCAGGCGTCCCGTCCGGCTCGGCCGGTGCGGGTGCCGCGCCCGGCGCAAGCGGCACGGGCGGTGCGGGCGGGCCTGTACGCCTGGACGGGCCATGGACGCACCGGGACGTGGCCGCCAATGGTGCCCGCTTCCACATCGCCGAGCTCGGCGAAGGGCCGCTCGTACTGCTGCTGCACGGCTTCCCGCAGTTCTGGTGGACCTGGCGCCATCAGCTCACCGCGCTGGCCGATGCCGGATTCCGCGCCGTGGCGATGGATCTGCGAGGCGTCGGCGGCAGCGACCGTACGCCCAGGGGGTACGACCCGGCCAACCTGGCGCTCGACGTCACCGGCGTCATCCGCTCGCTCGGTGAACCCGACGCCGCCCTGGTCGGTCATGACCTGGGCGGCTACCTCGCCTGGACAGCCGCCGTGATGCGGCCGAAGCTGGTGCGGCGTCTCGTGGTCTCCTCCATGCCGCACCCCCGCCGCTGGCGTTCCTCGATGCTCTCCGACTTCGCGCAGACCCGGGCGGGCTCCTACGTGTGGGGCTTCCAGCGCCCGTGGGTACCGGAGCGTCAGCTCGTCGCCGACGACGCGGCGTTGGTGGGCCGACTGATCCATGACTGGGCGGGCCCCCGGACCCCGGGCTTCCCCGACGACACCACAATCAATACCTACCGGCGGGCGATGTGCATCCCGTCGACCGCGCACTGTTCGATCGAGCCCTACCGCTGGATGGTGCGCTCCCTCGCCCGTCCGGACGGAATCCAGTTCAACCGCCGGATGAAACTTCCGGTGCGCGTCCCCACCCTGCACCTGCATGGTTCGCTCGATCCGGCCGTCCGCACACGGAGCGCGGCGGGGTCGGGCGAGTATGTCGAAGCGCCGTACCGTTGGCGACTTTTCGACGGTCTGGGGCACTTCCCGCACGAGGAGGATCCGGTCGGCTTCTCGGCCGAACTCATCAGCTGGCTCAAGGATCCCGAGCCCGACCGGTAGTCCGCGGGCTCGGCGGTCCGGCAAACAGCCAATTGCCCGACGCATAGGCCAATTGGCTGACGGATGGGCGGTTACCGACCATGAGGCACGGGCAGACGTCGAGGTATGGGCTGGACGCACGACTTCGGTGACGCAGCACGCAACCGTCGCTCGACCGCCACGGCGGGTCCGAGCAAACACGAGGGGAGCGGCCCCCAGGGCCGGGTGCACGACATGCATGTTCTGCACGATCCCCAGCTGGGCATTCCGCGTATTCTGCGCCGCAGAGCCCGCTGGGTCTCGGCGCGCCTGCGCCACCCACGCGGATGACAACTGCCCCGTGCATCGGGGTAGTTCATCGATCGGACGAGTAGCCTGCGGCCCGTCGGCCTGGCCACGGACAGGGAACTTCGTGTCCGTGGGTCCCGGCTGAGACCTCTGCAGGGACTTCCCGGTGGCCGCGGACCGACGATGGCTGCCCAAGAGGCTGCGCCGTTCGGCGCCGTACGATCGCGCGGCGGCCAAGCACCCTCGCCACGGAGCACCCATGCTTGTGGTCATGACGACCTGGCGAGTGCGCGACGGCCGCGCGGCGGCGGACACCTGATCCACGGGTCGTGGTGGCGACGGATGAGGACAGGGTCGTCGTTCGCAGGGCGGAGCAACGGGTGAAGGGCGTCCCGGGACCGCCCGATGCGCACGGTCGCGCAGTGGGCGCAGTGGGCGCAGTGGGCGCACTGGCCGCAGTGGCCGCAGTGGCCGCAGTGGCCGCAGTGGCCGCAGTGGCCGCAGTGGCCGCAGTGGCCAGGGTCGCACCGTTGCGCAGTGCTGTGACGTTGCCCCTGCGCACGAGGTCGCGCGGCTCGACGAGAGGAGCACGTCCAGCCGTGCCGACGACCGGCGACACGAGCGAGGCGAGCGAGGCGACGAGGCGACGAGGCGACGAGGCGACGAGGCGACGACAGGTCAGGGCGAGGACAGAGTCTCCCCCGATCGAGCGAAGCCGGACGTCCGGTGGCGCCCGCACGCCCGCCCCAGATCAGGTGGGGCCGCACGCCCGCCCCAGTCGTTACGCGGCAGCCGTCACAGCGCACACCCCTGGCTGTCGACCTGCTGGTTGGCGGAGAGGCCATGCGCGATGTCCTGGCGGATCTCGTCGGCCGTCAGCGCATAGCCGGTGTCGGGGTCGTCGAGCGATTTCGCGAACACGACTCCGTACACCCTGCCGTCGGGGGTCAGCAGCGGCCCGCCCGAGTTCCCCTGCCGGACAGTCGCGTAGAGCGAGTAGACATCACGGCGGACGGTGCCCCGGCGGTAGATGTCCGGGCCCTTGGCGTCGATGCGGCCCCGGACACGCGCGGCCCGTACGTCGTACGAGCCGTTCTCCGGGAAGCCCGCGACGATGGCGCTGTTGCCGGTCCGGGCGTCGTGGTCGGTGTCGGTGAACTTCAACGGCTTCGCGTCGAGGTTCGGGACATCGAGTACAGCGATGTCGCGCTGCCAGTCGTAGAGCACGACCTTTGCGTCGTACAGCCGCCCCTGGCCGCCGATCTGGACGGTCGGCTCATCGACTCCGCCGACGACGTGGGCGTTCGTCATCACGCGCCGGTCGGCGAACACGAAGCCGGTGCCTTCGAGGACCTTGCCGCAACTCGGGGCCGTACCCACGACCTTGACGATGGACTGCTTGGCCCGGGCCGCGACGGGACTGCCGATCAGCGCCGGATCCGGGGCCTGGACCTCCGTGATCGGCTCGTTGGCGAAGGGGCTGAACACCTGCGGGAAGCCGTTCTGCGCGAGCACCGAGGAGAAATCGGTGAACCAGGTCGAGGCCTGGACGGGCATCACCCGCGAGATGCCGAGCAGGACCGAAGAGCTTCGAACCTCCTTGCCCAGCGTCGGCAGCGAAGTACCGGCCAGCGCCGAGCCGATCAGCCAGGCGACCAGCAGCATCGCGACGACGTTGACCAGGGCGCCCCCGGTGGCGTCGAGGGCACGCGCCGGTGACCATGTGATGTACCGGCGGAGCTTGTTCCCGAGGTGCGTGGTGAACGCCTGCCCCACGGAGGCGCAGACGATCACGATCACGACTGCGACGACCGCCGCCGTCGACGAGACCTCGGATCCGTTCGTCAACTGGTCCCAGAGAATCGGCAGCAGGTAGACGGCGACGAGTCCGCCGCCCAGGAACCCGATCACCGACAGGATGCCGACGACGAACCCCTGTCGATAGCCGATGACCGCGAACCAC
The DNA here is from genome assembly GCF_042266885.1 of Streptomyces sp. NPDC056061. Classification (NCBI taxonomy): domain Bacteria; kingdom Bacillati; phylum Actinomycetota; class Actinomycetes; order Kitasatosporales; family Streptomycetaceae; genus Streptomyces; species Streptomyces sp. NPDC056061. The sequence goes on from NZ_JBHJWQ010000008.1 coordinate 150,922, forward strand.
ACGGCGCCGGCCAGCAGCAGGATGTCCAGCACGTTCACCGTCTATTGCCTCGCAGATTCGTCACCGGGCCTGTTGCTTTCGGCTGCTGGGTCCGGGCGGGCCCGGACGGCGCAGCACGGGAGTCAGCCTGTCATGCACGCCAGTCGAGAGGCACCTGCTTGGCGGAGTCCCACGGGCGTTCCCAGCCCGCGAAATGCAGAATGCGGTCGATCACTCCGGCGGTGAAACCCCACACGAGAGCGGATTCGACCAGAAATGCCGGGCCCAGGTGTCCTCTCGGATGGACCGCCGTCGCCCGATTGGCCGGATCAGTGAGATCCGCCACGGGAACGGTGAAGACCCGGGCGGTCTCACCCGGATCGACGACCCGGACCGGACTCCGCGACCGCCACCAGCCCAGGACCGGCGTCACGACGAAGCCGCTCACCGGGATGTAGAGCCTCGGCAGCACGCCGAAGATCTGGACCCCGTGCGGATCGAGGCCGGTCTCCTCCTGCGCCTCCCGCAGCGCGGCTCTGAGCGGCCCCGTCGTCGCCGGATCGCCGTCCTCCGGGTCCAGGGCGCCGCCGGGGAAGGAGGGCTGCCCGGCGTGGGACCGCAGGTTCCCCGATCTCTCCATGAGGAGAAGTTCGGGTCCGCGCTCTCCCTCGCCGAACAGGACGAGCACCGCGGATTGGCGTCCCGCGCCGCTCTCCGGCGGCAGGAACCGGCTGAGTTGGTCGGGCTCGACGGTCTGTGCCGCGTGGGCGACCGGGACGAGCCAGTCGGGCATGCCCTCGGCCGTGACGTGGACGGCGCCGTCGTGGCCCGTCTCCGCCGCGTTCGTGGCGACCTCGGCGGCGGCAACGGCTGCGGCGGGGCTGGTCACCGCCGGATGGCCCGCCGCGGATGCGGCCGCCGCTCGGGACCGTTCCCCCGCACCGCGCTCGTGCGCGCCCTGCTCGTGCGCACTCGGTGCGTGCGTACTCGGTGCGTGAGCGGGCCGCTCGTGTGCCGCGGTCCGCTCGTCGGCGCGCGGCGGCTGCGTGCTCGACTCGCGCGTGCTCGACTCATGTGTGCTCGGCTCGCGCGTGGCCGGTCCGTGCGTGGTCTGCTGGTGCGCGGCCTGTTCTCGTGTGCTCGGTTCGTGCGTCTTCATGGGCACCCCTCGTCTCACAACGCCTGGCGTCACACATTTCGTTCCGCGGTGAACGCCTTGTGTCAGCCGGACCCCAGGGCGGGTGCCGGCTTCCCCGGGAAGTCCGCCGGCGGGCTCAGCCGCTGACCGGGCTGACCGCCCATCTCGTACTTCAGCAGCTTCCTGGCCTTCTCCGGATCCGTCTCGCCCTCCCCGTACGCGGGACACAGAGGGGCGATCGGGCAGGCGCCGCAGGCCGGCTTGCGGGCATGACAGATGCGCCGGCCGTGGAAGATGACGCGGTGCGAGAGCATCGTCCACTCGCTCTTCGGGAAGATCGCACCGACCTCGGCCTCCACCTTCTCCGGGTCCTCCTGGTCCGTCCACTTCCAGCGACGGACCAGGCGGCCGAAGTGCGTGTCGACGGTGATGCCCGGTACGCCGAACGCATTGCCGAGGACGACATTGGCGGTCTTGCGACCTACCCCGGGAAGCGTGACCAGGTCGGACAGACGGCCCGGTACCTCGCCGCCGAAGTTGTCCCTGAGCGCCACGGAAAGGCCGATGAGCGACCTGGTCTTGGCGCGGAAGAAACCCGTCGGCCGGACGAGCTCCTCCAACTCCTCCGGAACGGCCGCGGCCATGTCCTCCGGGGTGGGGTAGGAGGCGAAGACCGCGGGGGTGGTCTGGTTGACCCTCAGATCGGTGGTCTGGGCGGAGAGAACCGTGGCGACGAGAAGCTCGAAGGGGTTCCTGAAATCCAGTTCGGGGTGCGCGTACGGGTAGAGATCGGCCAGCTCACGGTTGATCCTGCGGGCGCGGCGGACCATCGCCAGGCGCGATTCCGGTTTCGCTCCGGCTCCGGCTCCGGCTCCGCGTTTGGTGCCGGCTTTCGCACCGGCCCGGGCTCCGGACCCGGGGCCGGCCTTCGCCCCGGCTCCGGCCCCGGCTCTCGTTCCGCGTTTCGCGCCGGTTTCCCCGTCGGCCTTCGGGCCGGTTCCGGTGTCGGCCTCGGCGCCGGTCCTCGTCCTCGCCTCCGCCGCTGCTTTCCTCCCGCGTCCCACCACCGTCTTCGACGTTCCCTTCGCCGGGGACGTGGCCGCAGTGCCCTTCACACCCTGCGAAGCTTCCGGACCTTCCGGAGCTTCCGGGCTTTTCGGGTCTTTCGGAGTCTTCGGGGTTCTCGGACTTTTCGAGACCCTCGCCGCAGCTCTCCGGGGCTGTGCACCCGCAGGGCGATTTGTCACTATTTCCGAACGAGTCGCACCCTGTTCGCCCACAGCGGAATCACGGCCCTCCGACACTCCATCAGCCCCCTCGACCTGCGCTCTCACCGGCGTTTCGGACACCCGGCCAGCCTAGAGCCACACGCTGACATCCGCCCTGTCCACTGTGCATACGGCCCCGATCGGCCCCCTGCCGCTCGGTTCGGCACGCCCGTGCGTCAAACTGGTTTGTGATTGATCGCACTGTTTTACCGTCCGGCATGATGGGGACCACGGTTCCCTGGACAGGCCGACAAGGAGAGAACTCGTGGACGACGTTCTGCGGCGCGCCCCGCTTTTCGCGGCGCTCGATGATGAGCAGGCCGCGGAGCTCCGCGCCTCGATGAGTGAGGTGACCCTCGCACGCGGCGACGCGCTCTTCCACGAGGGCGACCCTGGCGACCGCCTCTACGTGGTCACCGAGGGCAAGGTGAAGCTCCACCGCACCTCCCCCGACGGGCGCGAGAACATGCTGGCGGTCCTCGGCCCCGGCGAGCTCATCGGCGAGCTGTCGCTCTTCGACCCGGGTCCGCGCACCGCCACCGCGACCGCCCTGACCGAGGTCAAGCTCCTCGGCCTCGGTCACGGTGACCTCCAGCCCTGGCTGAATGCGCGGCCCGAGGTGGCCACGGCGCTGCTGCGTGCCGTCGCCCGCCGACTCCGCAAGACCAACGACCAGATGTCCGACCTGGTCTTCTCGGACGTTCCCGGCCGTGTCGCCCGGGCCCTCCTCGACCTCTCGCGCCGTTTCGGCGTCCAGTCGGAGGAAGGCATCCACGTCGTCCACGACCTCACGCAGGAAGAGCTGGCCCAACTGGTCGGGGCCTCCCGCGAGACGGTCAACAAGGCGCTCGCCGACTTCGCCGGACGCGGCTGGCTGCGGCTGGAGGCCCGTGCCGTGATCCTGCTGGACGTGGAACGTCTGGCGAAGCGGTCCCGCTAGGCCGGTCACGACCTGGGTCGTGAGCCGGAGAGGATCCGCCGGACCGCTGGTGGGGTGCCGCTTCCGCGCGGCCCCGTACGCGCGGCCCGTGAGGGGCCCGCAGAGCTGCGGGACCCTCACGCGTCAGTCCCGATCCGGCCGGATCAGTCCGTGCTCGCCCAGGTACTCCAGCTGTGCCCGCACGGAGAGCTCCGCCGCGGGCCACAGGGACTGGTCCACATCCGCGTACACATGCGCCACCACCTCGGTCGGCGTCCCGTGGCCGGCCTCGACCGCCGTCTCCACCTGGGCCAGCCGGTGCGCCCGGTGCGCGAGGTAGAAGTCGACCGCGCCCTGCGCGTCCTCCAGTACCGGCCCATGCCCCGGCAGCACCGTGTGCACGCCGTCGTCGACGGTCAGTGAGCGCAGCCTGCGCAGCGAGTCGAGGTAGTCGCCGAGCCGCCCGTCGGGGTGTGCGACGACCGTCGTGCCGCGCCCGAGCACGGTGTCACCCGTCAGCACGGCCCGGTCGGCGGGCAGGTGGAAGGAGAGCGAGTCCGCGGTGTGCCCGGGCGTCGGTACCACGCGGAGTTCCAGCCCCCCGGTGGTGATCACGTCGCCCGTGCTCAGCCCCTCGTCGCCGAGGCGGAGCGCCGGGTCCAGGGCCCGCACCTTCGTCCCGGTCAGCTCGGCGAAGCGCGCCGCTCCCTCCGCGTGGTCGGGGTGGCCGTGGGTGAGCAGGGTGAGTGCGATGCGGCGGCCCGCCCGCTCGGCGGTGGCGATGACCGCACGCAGGTGCGTGTCGTCCAGCGGTCCCGGATCGATGACGACCGCGAGGTCGGAGTCGGGCTCGGCCACGATCCAGGTGTTGGTGCCGTCCAGCGTCATCGGCGAGGGGTTGGGCGCGAGGACGTTGACGGCGCGCGTGGTCGCGGGGCCGGACAGCACCCCGCCGCGCGGCTGACCGGGCAGTGCGGAGGCGTCGCTCATACGGGCTCGCCTCCCGTGCCGCGGGTGGCGTCCGGCCCGCTCGGGATGTGCTTGGTGAACTCGTCGTGTCCCGGCCAGCTCAGCACCAGGTCATCGCCCTCCGGCCGCGCCCGTGCGAGGACGGGCGCGAGGTCCTGGGCATCGGCGGCCTTCAGCGCCTCGGCCGCCGTGCCGTACGGCCGCAGCGCCCGCAGTGTCGAAACGGTCGGCGGCATCATCAGCAGCTCCCCACGGTCGTATCCGTCCGCCGCTTCTCCGGGGCCGATCCACACGGCCCGGTCGGCCTCGGTGGAGGCGTTGCGGGTGCGCTGGCCCCCGGGAAGCGCGGCGACGAAGAACCAGGTGTCGTAGCGGCGCGGCTCGAACTCGGGGGTGATCCAGCGCGCCCAGGCGCCCAGCAGGTCGGAGCGCAGTACCAGACCGCGTCGGTCCAGGAACTCCGCGAAGGACAGTTCCCGGGCGACCAGGGCCTCGCGGTCGGCTTCCCAGTCCGCTCCGGTGATGTCGCCGACGACGGTGTCGGCGGTCGGGCCGGCGAGGAGGATGCCCGCCTCCTCGTACGTCTCGCGGACCGCCGCGCAGACGATGGCCTGGGCCTCGGCCGGGGTACCGACCCCCAGTCGCTCGGCCCAGCTCTCCAGAGCGGGTCCGGCCCAGTCGACCAGCCGGTCGTCGTCGCGGGGGTCGACGCCGCCGCCCGGATAGGCGTACGCCCCTCCGGCGAAGGCCATGGAGGCGCGGCGACGCAGCATGTGAACGGCGGGACCGCCCTCGGCGCCGTCGGCGGCATCCCGGAGCAGCATCACCGTGGCGGCCCGCCTCGGCACCGCGGGCGTCAGCTCGCCTGCGGCGAGTGCCCGGATCCGGTCGGGCCATTCCGGTGGGTACCACTGACCATTGGACATGGCCGGAGGCTATCCGGAACCGCGCCGATGTTCGAGAGGCGGAGCGAACGCCATGATCACCGCCCGAGAGCCCGGGACGCGCCGCCACCACCGCCCGGGAACCCGGGAGGCGGAGTGGCCGCCGCCCGAGGAGCGCAGCGACCGTACCGCTACCACGCCCTCCGCCCGCGTACCCCGCCCCGCAGCACCCCGTCCCACACCGCACCGCGCTCACGCCCCGACGGCCCCGCCTCTCCGCACACACGTGATCCCGCCCGGTCGCGTCGACCGGACGGGATCAGGAGTCCGAAGGGCACAGGGGCCGGTCCGCGGCCCGGACGCCCCGGGGCGGGCGTGTCTCAGTCCCCGGCCAGCTCGACCTGGACCTCGACCTCCACCGGGGCGTCCAGCGGCAGCACCGCGACGCCGACCGCACTGCGCGCGTGCACACCCTTGTCGCCGAGAACCTCACCGAGCAGCTCACTGGCACCGTTGATCACGGCGGGCTGCCCGGTGAAGTCGGACGCCGAGGCGACGAAGCCCACGACCTTCACCACCCGGGCGATCCGGTCCAGATCCCCCGCGACGGACTTCACGGCAGCCAGCGCATTGAGCGCACAGGTCCTCGCCAGTTCCTTGGCCTCGTCGGGCGTGACCTCCGCACCGACCTTGCCGGTGACCGCGAGCTTGCCGTCGACCATCGGCAGTTGGCCGGACGTGTACACGTACGCCCCCGACCGCACGGCCGGCTGGTACGAGGCGAGCGGCGGCACGACCTCCGGCAGGGTCAGCCCGAGCTCGGCGAGCTTCGACTCGATGACGCCCGCCACTACGCCTTCTCCCGCTTCAGGTAGGCAACGAGCTGCTCGGGGTTGTTCGGGCCGGGAACGACCTGGACCAGCTCCCAGCCGTCCTCGCCCCAGGTGTCCAGAATCTGCTTGGTCGCGTGCACGAGAAGGGGCACGGTCGCGTATTCCCACTTGGTCATGGCCCGACTGTAATGCCTGCGCAATCCTTGGCACGCGCAGCCTCGTGCGTAGCCCGCGGCCCGACTGGTTAGGCTCGAATACGTGAGCAGGTTCCAGGTCGTCAGCGGCAAGGGCGGTACCGGTAAGACCACGGTCGCCGCCGCCCTCGCGCTCGCCCTCGCGGCCGAGGGCAGGCGCACCCTCCTCGTGGAGGTCGAGGGCAGGCAGGGCATCGCCCAGCTCTTCGAGACGGATTCACTTCCGTACGAGGAGCGCAAGATCGCCGTCGCCCCGGGCGGCGGCGAGGTGTACGCCCTGGCGATCGACGCGGAGCGCGCGCTGCTCGACTACCTCCAGATGTTCTACAAACTCGGCAGCGCCGGCCGAGCGCTCAAGAAGCTCGGCGCGATCGACTTCGCCACCACCATCGCGCCCGGCGTGCGCGACGTGCTGCTGACCGGCAAGGCCTGCGAGGCGGTGCGCCGCAAGGACAAGCAGAACCGGTACGTCTACGACTACGTGATCATGGACGCCCCGCCCACCGGACGCATCACCCGCTTCCTCAACGTGAACGACGAGGTCGCCGGGCTGGCCCGGATCGGGCCGATACACAATCAGGCACAGTCCGTGATGCGGGTGCTGAAGTCCCCCGAGACCGCGGTCCACTTGGTGACGCTGCTGGAGGAGATGCCGGTCCAGGAGACCGCGGACGGCATCGCCGAGTTGCAGGAGGCCGAGCTTCCGGTGGGCCGGGTCATCGTGAACATGGTGCGCCCGCACCTGCTCGACGAGGACACGCTGCGCGCCGCGGCGGGCGGTCGCCGCAAAGAGATCGCCAAGACCCTGACGCGCGCGGGCGTGACGGGCTCCGCCGCACTCGTGCGCCCGTTGGTCGAGCAGGCCGCCGAGCACGCCCAACGGGTCGAGCTGGAACGCGAGCAGCGGGCGGTGCTCTCCGGGCTGGAACTGCCGGGATACGAACTCCCGCTGATCGGCGAGGGGATGGACCCGGCCGGGCTCTACGACCTGGCGACCGAGCTCCGCAAACAAGGAGTGGGGGACGAGGTGGCCGACGCCCCGGAACGAGAGGCCGGACAAGGGGCGGGCGCATGACACCACAGCGCACAGGCGCGGAGACGACCGCCGACGGGGTGATGGACGAGGCATCGCCCCCGGCCCGGCACCGCATCCCCGACGCGGCCGACGACACGTCCTCGTCCCCGGCCGGGTCCCGGACCTCGCCCCGCGCCGCGGGCAGAACCACCGCCGAACCCGCGCCCGCAGGCCCCGCCCCCGCGGGCTCCGTGCCCGCGGGCTCCGTGCCTGCGGGCTCCGCGTCCTTGGGCGCCGCACCCGTCCACACTCCCGCCGTCACACCGGAGTTGGACGTCGACGCGCTGCTGGACGACCCCGGCATCCGGATCGTCGTGTGCTGCGGATCGGGCGGGGTCGGCAAGACCACCACCGCGGCGGCTCTGGGCGTACGGGCGGCCGAGCGCGGTCGCAAGGCGGTCGTCCTCACCATCGACCCCGCGCGCAGGCTCGCCCAGTCCATGGGCATCGACTCGCTGGACAACGTCCCCCGCCGGGTTTCCGGCATCGCGGGCGACGACGGCGGGGAACTGCACGCCATGATGCTCGACATGAAGCGGACCTTCGACGAGATCGTGGAGGCCCACGCGGACGCCGAACGGGCCCGCGCGATCCTGGAGAACCCCTTTTACCAGTCCCTGTCGGCCGGTTTCGCGGGCACGCAGGAGTACATGGCGATGGAGAAGCTGGGTCAGTTGCGCGCGCGCGACGAATGGGACCTGATCATCGTCGACACCCCTCCGTCGCGTTCCGCCCTGGACTTCCTGGACGCGCCCAAGCGGCTCGGTTCCTTTCTCGACGGAAAGTTCATCAAGCTGTTGATGGCCCCGGCGAAGATGGGCGGCCGGGCCGGAATGAAGTTCCTCAACGTCGGCATGTCGATGATGACCGGAACCCTCGGCAAGTTGCTGGGCGGCCAGTTCCTGCGCGATGTGCAGACCTTCGTCGCGGCGATGGACACCATGTTCGGCGGCTTCCGCACCCGCGCCGATGCCACGTACAAACTGCTGCAGGCGCCCGGCACCGCCTTCCTCGTCGTCGCGACTCCGGAGCGCGATGCGCTGCGCGAGGCGGCGTACTTCGTGGAACGGCTCGCCGCGGAGGACATGCCTCTGGCCGGTCTGGTGCTCAATCGCGTCCACGGCAGCGACGCCGCCCGGCTCTCCGCCGAGCACGCTCTGGCAGCCGCGGAAAATCTTGATGCGTCCGGCATTGTGGATCAGATTGACGGGAAGACTGGACTTCGTGACCTGGCCGACTGGTCGGTCGCCTCCCCCGAAGCCGACCACCCCGCGCCCACGCCCGCGCCTTTCGCCGAAGCCGCCGAACGCGAGCACGCAGCCGTTCCCGGAAACGCAACGGACACCACAGACCTCGCTGACACCACAGACACCACGGAAAACATAGGACGAACAGAAGGCGCAGCGGTCCGGGCCCCGGACGAAGGCTGCGGATCAGGGCACGAGAACTGCGGATCAGAAGAAGAACCGGCTGCCCGGGAAGCGAATCCGGAACACGCCCCCGAAGCCGCGTCCTCGGCCGTACTCGCCTCCGCGGCCGCGCCCGTCGAGCAGCTGACGGCCGCCCTGTTGCGACTGCACGCGGAACGCATGCAGGTGGTCGCGCGCGAACAGCGCACACGCGACAGCTTCACCGCCCTGCATCCCGAGGTGGCCGTGACGGAAGTGGCCGCACTCCCCGGTGACGTGCACGACCTGGCGGGCCTCCGGTCCATCGGGGACCGACTCGCGACCGGACCGGCCGGGGGCGGAGCCTCGTAGCCGTCCACCCGCATCAACCCACTGCGGCGTACCTCTCGTGCAGTTCGTCGTCGTCCAGTCCGATCGCCACGGGCAGGATGCCTCCCGTGGACTGCTCGTACTCGCTGCGCGCGGTCTCCAACAACCTGCGCCAGGACGTGACGGTGGGCCGCCTGCGCAGCAACGCCCGGCGCTCCCGCTCCGTCATTCCGCCCCACACGCCGAATTCGACGCGGTTGTCCAGCGCGTCGGCAAGGCACTCGGTCCGCACCGGACATCCGGTGCACACCGCCTTGGCCCTGTTCTGCGCTGCTCCTTGTACGAACAGTTCATCCGGATCCGTAGTGCGGCAGGCTGCCTGCGCACTCCAGTCGGTTACCCAGCCCATCCCGGCGCCGTCCTCTCCCGAATCGAGGCTCCCCCACGGCGGCAGCGGCATATTCACCGCTGCCAGTTGAGGACGTTACGGAAGGTGGCGACAGCACAACACCCCCTTCGGGCCCAATCTTGAATGGCCCGAACGGACTATGCGTATGCGGCAGATCACCCAGGGGAGTGAGGTGAGGACATAGCTGGATATCCCCTGCGGAATAGGGACGGTTCTCCCAGATCGCAACGGACTTTCCATGACACATGAGGCGAATTCGGGAACGCCTTGTCGCATGGCCGGATCGCGCACGGGGGTTGATGCGGAACCGAACTGCTGTGACAGTTGAGTGCAGCTTAGGCCAAGGCATATACGTGTGTCCGGCGAATGAGAACGTAGGCTGCCTCCATGCCAAAGAAGCGCTCGGGCGGGGGTCTCTCGACGACCCAGCAGGCCGCCAAGTTCCTCGGTGTCGCCGCACTTTCCGGAGTTGTGCTCGCGGGCATCGCGCTGCCGGCCGCCGGAGCACTGGGGCTCGCCAGCAAGGGAACGGTCGAGGGATTCGACGAGATCCCGGCCAATCTCCAGACCCCGCCGCTGAGCCAGCGCACCACGATCCTGGACAGCAAGGGCGGAATGATCGCCTCGGTGTACTCGCGCGACCGCACGGTGGTGAAGCTGGAGGACATCTCGCCGTACATGCAGCAGGCGATCGTGGCGATCGAGGACGCCCGCTTCTACGAGCACGGGGCGATCGACCTCAAGGGCATCCTGCGCGCGCTGAACCGCAACGTGCAGACCGGCGGGACGGCGGAGGGCGCCTCGACCCTCACCCAGCAGTACGTGAAGAACGTCTTCATCGAGGAGGCCGGTGACGACCCGGACAAGGTCGCACAGGCCACTCAGCAGACCATGGGCCGCAAGATCCAGGAGCTGAAGTACGCGATCCAGGTCGAGGAGAAGCTCGGCAAGAAGCGGATCCTGGCGAACTACCTCAACATCACGTTCTTCGGGCAGCAGGCGTACGGCGTCGAGGCCGCGTCCCAGCGCTACTTCTCCAAGTCGGCGAAGAACCTCACGCTGGGCGAGGCCGCGATGCTGGCCGGCATCGTGCAGTCGCCGACCCGCTACGACCCGGTCAACGACCCGGAGGAGGCGACCAAGCGCCGCAACATCGTCCTCCAGCGGATGGCCGATGTCGGCAACGTGACTCAGGCCGAGGCCGACGAGGCGAAGGCCGCCCCGATCAAGCTCAAGGTCAAGAAGCCGAAGAACGGCTGCATCACTGCCGTCAGCGGCGCCGGCTTCTTCTGCGACTACGTGCGCAACGTCTTCCTCACCGACCCCGCCTTCGGCAAGACCAAGGAGGACCGGGCCAAGCTCTGGAACCGCGGCGGCCTGACGGTCCGCACGACGCTCGACCCGCAGTCCCAGCAGTCGGCGCAGAACTCGATCAAGAGCCACGTCTACAAGACGGACAAGGTCGCCACGGCCGTCACGCTGGTCCAGCCCGGAACGGGCAAGATCATGGCGATGGGCCAGTCCAGGCCGTACGGCTTCGGCCCCAACGAGACCCAGTACAACTACTCGGTCAACAAGGACATGGGCGGCTCGAACTTCGGCTTCCCGACCGGTTCGACGTTCAAGCCCTTCGTGGCCGCCGCAGCCATAGCGCAGGGCAAACCCGCCACCCAGGTCTACTCGTCGCCGTACGAGATGCCGTACCCGACGGTGCAGACCTGCGACAAGCCGTACGTGAACGTGAACGGCGAGCGGGTGCCGAACGAGGACAAGTCGGAAGTCGGCCCCTACGGGCTGCGGGAGGCGATGGAGAAGTCGGTCAACACCTACTTCATCCAGATGGTGGAGGACATCGGTCTCTGCCCCGTGACGCAGATGACCGACAAGCTCGGCGTGGTGCAGGGCAACGGCGACAAGCTCCCCCAGTCCCCGGCCATCGCCCTCGGTTCCAAGGGCCTCTCCCCCCTGACGATGGCCAGCGCATACGCCGCCTTTGCCAACCGCGGCACCTTCTGCACGCCGATCGCCATCGAGTCGGTGAAGAAGGCGGACGGCTCCTCCCTCCAGGTGCCGAAGACCAGCTGCTCGCAGGCCATGTCCCCGACCGTCGCGGACACCGTGAACACCCTGCTGCGCGGCGTGGTCGACTCGGGTACAGGACAGCAGGCCGGTCTCCAGAGCCGCGACAGCGCGGGCAAGACCGGTACGACCGATGCCCGCAAGAACGCCTGGTTCGTCGGCTACACACCGAACCTGTCCGGCGCGGTCTGGGTCGGCAGCCCGGCCCAGGACGTCGAGATGGAGAACGTCACCATCGGCGGCGTGTACCAGGCCAAGGTGTACGGCGGACAGGTCCCCGGACCGATCTGGCGCGACGCGATGTCGGGCGCCCTCGAAGGACAGCCCGCGACCCCCTTCAACACGGTCGACATCCCGGACCAGCGCAAGGGCGACGACCAGGACCGCGGCGGTGACCGTCCGGGCAACGGCGGCAGCAAGCCCAACCAGAAGTCGGACCACAAGCCGGGCCACAAGCCCGGTGACCGGCCCGGCGGCGGAAACCCGTTCCCCGGCAACACCAACCTGCCCAACCCGGGCGACGGAAACCCCGGCACCCACCCCGGCCAGGACAACGGCGGCGTCCAAGGGCCCTGACCGGTACGACGCACACGTATGAGGGCGGGGTTTCCCGGACCGACCACGGTCCGGGAAACCCCGCCCTCATGTGCGTGCCCGCGACTCCGTCCGTCCGCCCGGGCGTGTGCGTCCGGGCGGACGACCCATGCCCGTACTCGTACCCGTACGGGAAATCCGTCCGTCCGGAGGACGGTCGCCGGTCTCAGCCGGCCAGAAGCTTCTTGACCGCAGCCGCCACCCGGCCGCCGTCCGCCAGTCCCGCGACCTTCGGGGTCACGATCTTCATGACGGCGCCCATCGCCCGCGGCCCCTCCGCCCCGGCTGCCTTCGCCTCCTCGACCGCGGACGCCACGATCGCGCCCAGCTCGTCGTCGGTCAGCTGCTTCGGCAGGTACGCGTCGAGGATCTCGCCCTCCGCCTTCTCACGCTCGGCCTGCTCGGCCCGGCCGCCCTTGGCGAACGCATCGGCCGCCTCCCGGCGCTTCTTCGCCTCCTTGGCGATCACCTTCTGCACCTCGTCGTCGGAGAGCTCGCGCGCCGACTCGCCGCTGACCTCCTCCTTCGCAATGGCGGTGAGGGTCAGCCGGAGCGTGGACGAGGTCAGCTCGTCACGCGCCTTCATGGCCGTGGTGAGGTCTTCCTTGAGCTTGGACTTGAGCGTGGTCATGTGGTGATTGTGGCAGGTACGCGGCACCCGGCGCCCGCCCGTTTCTCCCACGGCCCGCCTCCCGCCGCCTTCCTTCCCCCTCTCCTCCGCTCTTCTCTTCTTCTCCCACCCGCCGTCCGGCCCGTCACCCACCGCCCCCGACGCGCCTCTCCCCCACCTGCCAACTTTCCTCCCGCCGCACGGTGTCTGCGACGATGGACCCATGCGCGCACGCTACGGAGTTCCCCTGAAAATCACGGCAGTCGGCGCGGCCGGTCTCGCCTACGCCGCCGGATTCGAGGCCCGCTCGTTCCGCCTGCGGCGCGTCGCCATTCCGGTGCTCCCCCACGGGGCCCGCCCGCTGCGCGTGCTCCAGGTCTCCGACATCCACATGGTGAGCGGCCAGCGTAAGAAGCGTGCCTGGTTGCAGTCGCTGGCCGGGCTGCGCCCGGACTTCGTCGTCAACACGGGCGACAACCTCTCCGACCCCGAGGCCGTGCCCGAACTACTCGACGCCCTCGGTCCGCTGATGTCGTTCCCCGGCGTGTACGTCTTCGGGTCCAACGACTACTACGGCCCCAAGCTCCGCAACCCCGCCCGCTACCTCCTGGAGAAGGCCCAGGGCAAGCACGGCCTCAACGGGAACGCCCCCGCGGTCGGCGTCGTACACAACCCGTGGCAGCCCATGCGCGACGCCTTCGACGAGGCGGGCTGGCTCGGCCTGTCCAACACCCGCGGCCACCTCAAGGCCGACGGCCTGGACATCGCCTTCACCGGCCTGGACGACCCGCACATCAAGCGGGACCGCTACACGGAGGTCTCGGGCGGCCCCGAAACCGGTGCCGACCTCTCCATCGGCGTCGTCCACGCCCCCTACCTGCGCTCCCTGGACGCCTTCACCCGGGACGGTTACCCCCTGATCCTGGCCGGTCACACCCACGGCGGCCAGCTCTGCATCCCCTTCTACGGCGCCCTGGTCACCAACTGCGACCTGGACACGGACCGGGTCAAGGGCCTCTCCACCCACTCCGTCGACGGCAACCGCGCCTACCTCCACGTCTCCGCGGGCTGCGGCACCAACCGCTACACCCCGGTCCGCTTCGCCTGCCCGCCCGAGGCGACCCTGCTGACCCTGACTCCCCGCGACTGATCCCTCGCGACTGGTCTCTTCCCGAGCGGTCCCGCGGTCGCACGGTCCCGAAAGACCGTTCGTCCCCACCACCCCGGTCACCGCACCGGCGCCCGCAAAACCGGATTTCGTCTGCGGGCGCGGGTGGGCTAAAGTAATCGATGTCGCCGGGAAACCGGCGACGATCGGGGTGTAGCGCAGCTTGGCAGCGCGCTTCGTTCGGGACGAAGAGGTCGTGGGTTCAAATCCCGCCACCCCGACGCTGGTCAGAGGCCCATTCGCTTGATCGCGAATGGGCCTCTGTCATGTCCGGGGGCCAAACAGGGGGCCAAAGGCTTTCGATCAAGCCTCTCCGTTGGCTCCACCGGGCTCATATTCGAAGATCTCGTCCATCGCCTCTGCCCCCTGAGTGATCACGGGGCGGAGCTGCTTGCGGTAGACGGCTTCTGTCGTTGCCTGGCTGCTGTGCCCCACCAGCAGGGCAATGCGCTCCAGCGGGATGCCATGATCCGACAGCAGCGACACAAAGCTGTGCCGGAGCTCCCGGGGCGTCCACTCCTGCGCGAGACCGGCCTTCTTCACGATGGCCCGGAAGTCGCGGCGCACGTTGGCCGCGTCCAGGGGTTCGCCGCTCCTGGTGGTGAAGACGCGGCCCGCCCGGGTCCACTCGATCCCGTGGGATGCCCGCTCCTGCTTCTGCCAGCGCAGGTGTTCTTCGAGGACTTCTACCACCTGCTTCGGCAGGGCGATCGTCCTCCGGCTCTTCCGCGTCTTGGTGTCCCCGTGCCGCCGGACGGACCGCCACACAGCGACGTGCGCCGGAACCTCGTTCTCGGTCGTCAGATAGACGTGGTCCCAGGTGAGAGGGCGCGCTTCTTCCGTGCGAACCCCGCTCAGAAGAGACAGCACGAGGTAGGCGTACAGCCGTGAGCCGCGGGCAGCTACCAGGACGGCCTTCGCCTGCTCCAGGTTCAGGGCCTTACTCGGTCGGCCCTGCTGCCCTTCCGGTGCGGTGACGAGAGCAGCGACGTTGCGTACGGCCTTGTCTCGTCGCTGTGCGTGCTCGATCGACCTGCGCAAGACGGCAAGGACGTCCCGGAGAGTCCTGGTGGCTAGCACTTCGGACCGGCCCATGAGCCAGTCGTCCACGTCATCGGCGCTCAGGTCCTTCAGCTTCGCACGGCCGACGTACGGGATCAGGTGCTTGGTCGCGAGCGTGCGGTTCTTGTTCACCGTCTGCTCGTCGCGCCCTTTCAGACCCCGCTCAAGCCAGTCGTTGACCGCATTGGCGACCGTGTAGTTCGCGGGTGTCCTTACTCCGGCTTCGACCTCCTTCTTCAGCTCCTTAATCTTGCCTCGCACCTCAGTCTTGGTCTTGCCGTACACCTTGGGCCGCAGACGCCTGCCGTCCGGTGCGTAGCCCAGCGAGACAGCACCCACGAAGCGCTTCTTCGCGCCGTCCCAGTAGATGGTGTCCTCGCCGTGTCCAGCCTTGCGGGACGGCTTCGAACTGGTGGTCACTGAACGGTTCCTTTCATGGGCGAGGCCGCGCCACTCTCGGCGCGGCCTCGGGTTTTGACGGTTCGTCACGCAGTTGATTCGTGCTTGAGCAGGCCGATGTACTCCTCGATGTAGTCAGGGGGAACGAGACGACGGCGCCCGATGCGGACCGTGCGGAGTCGCCCGAGGCGAATCTCCTCGTAGACCATCGAGCGCCCGATTCGAAGAACCACGGCGGCTTCTTCCGGGCGGTAGAGCAGGCGGTCGACGGGTGCGGGCGTGGCGGTGCTCATGCTGGTGGTCCTCCGGTAGATGCCGGGAGCGGGTGCGCGCCTGTCCGAGGCGCGGGATTCTGCGTCACCACGTCATCTGTGTCATTCGTGGGTGCTGAGCTGCGGGTTTGTGGTGACGCAGGGGTGCGGGGGTGCGTCATTGGTGACGCAGGCGTGCGTCACCGATGACGCACGTGGTGACGCAGGTGACGAGGGATGACGCAGCCGAAGCCGTTCTGCGTCACCCCCGTTGCAGCAGCTCAGGGGCTGTTTTGGGCCTTCTGGTGCCGCGGGTGACGCAGCGTTTCCTTTCTTAGGAAAAAAGAGAGGGGTGTCTGTTGTGGTGTGGTGCGTCTGAAGGCATGAATGCGGAGCCGCGTCGCGGCGCGTTCTTTGGGCGGCGTCCGCCGAACAACAAGAGGAGCACCGCCTCCCGCGCGGGCGGGGTGCTCCTCTTGCTTGTCCGGGCCGATGCCGGTCAGAGCAGCGGGGGTTGCTCGTGCAGGGGTAGGGCCGGGCGGCGGGTCATTTCGATGTAGCGGCCCTCTTTGGTGCGGCCCCAGTCGATGAGGACCCCTCGCGCGGTAAGGGTGGGTTGAAGGCGCTTGAGACGGTCTGAGAGGACTTTCCCTGTGGTGGGCCAGCCTTTAGGCAGGGGGCGGCAGTCGTCGCCGCTGTAGAGGCCGGTGAGGTTGTGCAGCCACTCGGTGGACGTCATGCGCTGCTCTGTGCCCGGGTCGAGGGTGGCGGCGTGCTTGAGGACGGTCTGTGCGAGCAGGTCGCCTTCGATGACGTCGTCGTTGAGGTCGTCCAGGCTCCTGCGGTAGGCGGTGAGCGTCTGGAAGCCCGTCGCGGCGTCGAGCTGCGCGCACAGGTGCGCGAAGTCGGCCATCCGCAGATCGGTGGGGATGTCTGCTTCGGTCGCCCGGACCTTGACCGTGAGGTCGAGCAGGGACCCGAGGATGACGGGCAGTGCTTCCGCGAACTCCGTCCACAGCTCGGCCTCGGTCCGCCGCACGCCGGGCCGGTCCAGGCGCAGGGGAAGGAGGCGTTCGGCCAGGTCGGGCCGGATGACGCCGACGTCGATACCGGTCAGGAGCAGGGGGCGACGGTAGCGGGAGCGGTAGACGTCGCCGTCACTGAAGAGGGCGCGCTTGATGCTCTCGGCTCCGGTGACGATGCAGCACATCAGGTCGGACAGGTCCGGGGCCAGGTGTGAGAGGTTGTCGAGGGCGGTGACCCATCCGGCGGCGACGGCCGTGATCAGGCTCTCCTCGTCCTTCGGGGCCCGGCGCAGGTCCCCGGTCATGCCCTCGATGATCCGCACCAGCATCCGGCCGGCCGTCGACTTCCCCGCGCCCTGGGGGCCGGTGAGGAACGGGGCGGGGACGGGCACGGACGGTTCGAGGCAGCCGACGAGCCAGGCCAGGGCCAGGCTTTCGGTCTCGGCGGTGGCGAAGTTCGTCAGCCCCAGCAGGAGGTCGATGCCCTTGCCGTCAGTGTCCCGGGCGGGCAGGGGGAGTTCCCCGGTGAGCTGGGTGCGCCGCCAGCACACCTCGCGCGGGTCGGGGATGCGGATGTCCCAGCCGGTGGGGTGGATGCGGACGGACCGCCCGTCGTCGCGTCCCAGGTCAAGCCAGGTCGCGCCGTCGAACCCGGGGGCGACGCGGATGTGGGTGGGCTGGACGTCCTGGCTCAGCGCGAGTGCTTCGATCAGGTCCAGCGCTTCCTTGAGCGCCGTGCCGTTGAACACGCCGACTCCGTCGTTGAAGAGGCCGACCATGAGTTCCTGCCGGTGGCTGCCCGTCGTCCCCTGGGACCGGATCGGGCGGGCGACAGGGTGGCCGTTCCTCTGCGCGTACACGGTGCCCTCGGTCGTGCGGAAGTACCGGAAATGGCTCTGCGCGTAGTCGGTGATGACCTCACGTGCCGGGGTCTTCTCGTCCTCGGACACGGCTCACATCCCCAATGCGGTACGGGCGTTGGCCCACGCGTCCGTGCAGTGCCGCGGCCCCTCGCCCTTGGCCTGTGCGGCGGTGAACAGTCGCGCAACGTGGGTGTCGGTCAGGCAGCCGCACCGGCCGTGAGCGGACAGCACGGCGAGGAACGTCCGATAGACCGTCGCGTGGACCGCGCTGCTGGCCTCGGTGATGCGCTGCTCGGCCATCGCGATGCCACGCTCCAGGTAGGTGGGCGTGCGGTGACGGCACTCCCCGTCACCGGCAGGCACGGGCGCCGTGACGGCGCGCTGCGCAGGGCGGACCGGAGACGGCTCTTTGACGACCAGCGCGCGCACGGCGTCCGGCAGGTCAGTCATGGTGCCGGTGCCGGGCCCGAGCCACCGGGCGTACTGCATGCACGACTTGATGTCGACGCTGGGCCGCACATTGTTCGCGGACTGCATGCTGCCGAGGTAGATCCAGTGCTCACCACGAGTGGTGGGCACGGTCCGGGTGGCGGGCAGCGTCTGGCGGGCCCAGGTGATGGCGTCGGCGTTGTCGAGGTCGACGACGGTGAGCCGGGCGCCGCCGGGGTGGTAGGCGACCGCGTGCGCCTCCCGCCACGCCACAGCCCACGCAGCGGACCGGAGGACGGCTGGGTCGGTGGTGGCGGCGGCCCAGCCGTGACACGGCCGCGGGCACTGGCAGGAGCCCGGCGTCTTCATGTTCGGGCGCCCGCCGCACGCGTTCCCGGCGCAGGCGTGGCAGTTGCCGACGGGGCGCTTGCCCGCCCGGAGGGGCAGCACGGGCACGCCCGACGCCGCCAGGTCGAGAGCGGACCGGCGATGGTCTCGCCGGATCGGGGTGGGTTGAGTCATGCTGGGGTCTCCAGTTCTGTAGAAGGTGCTGGCAGACGAGAGCGGCCCCAATTCATTGGCGTGAGGGGGCCGCTCTCGACTCGTCCGGCGTGATGCGGAATCCCTGCCGTGGGTCGGTCAGGGAGGCTGAGGCACCCCCTCCCGGGGTGCGTGTGGAGAGGGTTCCAAGGGTGTGGGCGTACGCGCCTCCCTGCCTCCCTGAACGGGCATTTATGCAGGTCAGGCCCAGGGAGGTGGGTCAGGGAGGCGGTTAGGGAGTTCTCCCTGTCTCCCTGCCCCGTGCAAGGTCGCCTCCCTCTATTCCGAGGCGGAAGCGGAACCGTCCCCGTCGCGGTTGGCGAGTGCGGCGGTGACGCGGTCGCGGGCGACGACCATGCGGCCGTCGGACTTGTACGGCTCGGCCCCGGCGTCGTCCAGGACGCGCTTGAGGTCGATGAACGACCACTTGCCGTAGGCGTCCTTGTTCAGCGCGACCAACCGCGTGATGACTTCCTGGGTGCGGACGCGGGCGTCGCTGCCCAGCACGGTCGCGATGTCGGCGAGCGGGTCATGCTCCTCGCCCCGGTCGACGACGTGGAGGGTGGTGACGCCGTCGCGCAGGGCCTTGGCGCGGTCGGTGATGGTCTTGGCCTGGTCGTCGTCGATGTAGTGCGTGCGCACGGTGATGGACGCCTGACCGGCGGGGATGTCGATGCCGTCGGACGCGACGACCAGAGTTCCCTTGTCCAGACCCTGCCGCAGCAGGTGCGGGGCGGCGCCACCGTCCACGGCCTTGTCGCCCAGCGCCATGCGGGCCTGCGACTCAGTGCCCAGAGCGAGTGAGGCGCGGGTGTGCGCCCCTTCGCGGACCAGCTTGGGAAGGTTCTGGTCGGTCGGGTCCTGGGTGCCCTCCCACAGGATCACGTCGACCGCGCGGCCCTGGTTGTGCACCTTGCGGACTGCCATGAAGTACCGGCTCGTGGCCTTGGACCCGCCGTACGGGACACCGTCCTCGTCCTTGACCGGGCACATGAACGCCACCTGGGCTTCGTCGACGATCCCGATCAGCGGGGCGAACACGGCCTTCGGGTCGTTGCGCCGGACCTCGATCCGCCGGTTCATCTCCGTGACCAGGCTCTCGACCATCTCGGTCGCAGAGATGACGTTCTCATCGGCCGGGCCCTGGTTGAGGAAGGTGGCCAGGCCCTCGAACATGGCCCAGTCGCCGACACCCTTGAGGTCGGAGATCCGGAACTCCACCCGCGGGTCGAGCGCCGCCCACAGGGCCAGCGCCCGCAGGGCGGCGGTCTTGCCCTGGTTCGACAGGCCGGTAATGAGCAGGTGCCGCTGGTACAGGCTCAGCACTGCGGCGTCGCCACGCAGGTCCTGGCCCCAGGGGGCGCGGCCCTTGGCGTAGTCGGCGGTCACAGCGTCGTCGGTGACCAGCGGGGACGGGCCGATCGGCTCGTCCAGCGCGCCGGAGTCGGCGATCCACAGCCGCACGGTGCGGGCGGCTTGCGGGATCGTGATGAACACCTCGTGCTCGTGCCGGGCAAGGTTCTCGGCGAGCTTGCGGCGCCTGCCCTGCACCTCGTTCGTGGAGACGCCGGACGGCAGGGTGACATCGACTTCGACGCCGCATCCGGCGATGGTGATCGGGCCGAGCATCGACGCCCCGGCATCCCCCATCTCCTTGACGGCCGTGCGCAGCGTGGCAATCCCCAGGTCGCGCAAGGCCATCACGACGATCGACGGGGTAATGGGGTCCCCCGCGCTGCTTCGGGCCTTGGCGGGAAGAGCCCACTGCGGTGCGGACTGCTGGTGACGACCGACCGCCCACAGCCCCAGCAGGGCCGCCCACGGGCCCAGGGTGACCAGCGGCCCCCAGACCACGGAGATGATCAGGACGATCCATCGGACCAACTCGATCAACGCCAACGTGGGTGTGGCGACATCGGCGAAGTCCTTGTTCGCGACGGCGAGGAGGATCCCGAGCAGGAGCAGTCCACCGGCAGTCACCCCGGCCCCGGCCGCCGCGCCCTTGGCGGCCTTGACCGGGGCGGTCAGCAGGTCCATGCGCCGCTGGTGGCGTGCGGCACGGAAGCGGGCCCCGCGCTCCTCCCACTCGGTGGCAAGGTCCAGGTTCCCCGCGGCTTCGGCGGCCCGCAGCATGCGTTCGTAGCGGGCGGCGGTACGGCCCTCCCAGGTGCGGCGGGCCACGATCCGGCCCCCGCCCACGATGTACATGCCGTGCCGCACGGTCAGGCGCCCGACGGTACGGGTCCGCTCGTGGGTGACGGCCCGCCGGACCGCACGGCCGGACCGCACCCACCGCGACACCGGGGCCTCCGCCGGGGCTTCATCCTGGGCGGGATCGGGGGCGGTCTTGGTCAGGTCGACCGGGCCCGCACCTGTGGGGGCGGGGCGGTGGTCGTCGAGATGGTGCAGGGTGCCCATGTCGGCCCCCTCAACAGCGAGTTCGGTCATGACTGGTGCTCCTGCCTGAATCCAGTGGGACCACCGAAAAGGGGGCGCCCGGTACGTGCTGCTACCGGCGCCCCCTCTCCGGCGGGGGTGGTTTCTTCAGCGCTCCGCACGGGCCACGGCCCGCTCGGCGCGGCGCAAGTGGTCCTCGGCGGTCTTGCGGGCCTGCCGGGCGGCGGCCCGGTCCTCACGGGCGGCGGTCCGCTCGGTGGCCTTGGCGTTCGCGACGGCCTGACGGGCGTCGGCCTGGACCTTCAGCAGCGCCTCGAACTCCTGGGCGCCGCGGACGCGGGCCCGCTCGTCGATCCGCTCGATCGCCTTCTCGACCTTCGGGTCGACGCAGTCCGCGAGGGCCTGCCTGAAGCCCTTGCGGAACAGGCGGGCACGCTCGCGCTTCTCGGCTCGGGTGTAGCTCTCCACGGTGTCCTCCTCAGGGCGGGGCCGGACTGTCCAGCTCCCCGCCCGCCCCGGGCGACCGGGGCGGACAGGGAACCGTCAGGCGAGCCGCAGCTCAGAGGTGTGGCACAGCACGGGACCGATCAGCCAGCTGATCCTGTCCACCGTCCACCGCCCCTCGGTCAGCGGGCCGGGCGGTACTTCGTCGACGATGCGGCCGGTTCTGCCGATCGCACGCGGGTCGTCCTCACAGCGGACGATCCGCACCTTGTCGCCTGCCTTGAACATGACGGGCTCCTTCGGGTCAGCGGCGGCCGGTCTTGGTGAGGGACTTGGCGGCGTCCTGGGTGCCGCCGACCGACTTCACGACGGTCACGACGCCCCAGGCCAGGGCCACGGCGAGGAACGCGAGCAGGGCGAGGTTGGCGGCGATGGCGGTGAGGGCGCCGACGAGGAGCGGGCCGAAGTAGACACCGGCCGCAACAGCACCGGCGCCGACACCGGACCCGAGCGCGACGCGCTGCACGGTGCGGTCGGGCGGGGCGTGGTGGATGTGCTGCACGATCTGCTGCGGCGGGGCGGGCAGGTGGTCGGTGTAGGTGTAGGTGCCGTCCGGGAGCTGCACCACCCGGACTTCGGGGACAGGGAGGTTGGTGGTCAAGGCTGCTTCCTCTCGGGGACGCGGGCAGGGGCGGACCGCCGACGGCGGGAAGCGGCGTCGGCGAGGTGGTGCGGGGAGTGCCCCGGGCCGGATTTGATCCGGCGCCCTCACGGCGTGGCTGCCGGGGCGGTGAGGGTCAGCGACCGATGGAGCCGCTGCTGCTGCGCCACTTGGCAGGCGGGGTGCCACGGCGGCACGATCCAGCGTGGTTGTTGGCGATCCGGTCGGCGTCGCGGGTGGAAACCGTCCGGTGGAACCCGCAGGTGCACAGGACGGTCGACTTGCCGAACACGCGGGTGCGGACCTCGGTGGTCCCGCCCACGGGGGTGGAGTACTTCATGAACACAGGTCCTTTCGGGCCGGGGAGTCAAAGCAGGGAACGCACATGCCGAGCGAGCGCGGGATGCAGTACCCGGCATCGCGGCGGCATTCGGGGCAGGTACGGCGGGCCGTCATGGCCTTGGCCAGGGCCACCCGCCGGGCCGGGGTCATCGGCCGGACCGGCCGAGCCAGGTCGACCCGGTACAGGTACGCAACCAGCGGGCCCCGTCGGCGCCGCGGGCGTTCGAGCTGGGCGGCGACGTCCTGTCCGCCGGGCCGCAGCCCGAGGGCCCGGAGCTGGCGGCGGGTGGCGTAGCCGTCGGGGGCCAGGCGCCACCGGTAGACGGGGAGCGCGCTCATCAGGCGGCCTCGTCTGAGACGAGGGCGAGTTGACCGGGTGACGGCCGCGGACCGATTTCAGTCTCCAGGCGGTTGAACACCCTCTTCACGTACGAGGTGCTGCGGGTGGCCTGGCGGGCGGTTTCCGTGACCGTGGTGCCCGTCATCCAGCAGGCACGGATCACGGTTGCTGCCGCTTCGGTCGGCAACCTCCCGCCCTTGTCATCGGGCACCCCCTCATCGGTGTCCAGCGGGGGGACCACCAGGGGCCACACCTGCCGGTCACCGCAGATGACCAGTGTGGATACCGCTTCGGGGGCAGGAGACGGGACCTCGGCCGGGGCCGGGGGCTCGGTCACCTCCGAAGCGGTATCCGGGGCACTCTCGGCCGGGTGAGGCACCAGGGCGGGCACCGGCACCGGGGTGACCACGGAACCCGTGTCCCGCCACCGGCCGCCCCACCACGCTCCCGCCCGGGACCGCCCCGCGGACGGGTGCCGGGCCTGCGCGAGAGCGGCGTTCGACCGGGCCGCGCGCCGATGGAGCGCGGGGGTCATGCCAGGGGTGGCCGTGCCCGTCTCGATCTCCCACGCGCGGGTGAACGCGTCCTCGAACGACACCTCGCCGAACGACGCGGCGGACACCAGCCGGTCAGCCAGCCGGGCGACCGAGCGGTGCTGGCGGCGGCGCGTGCGCTCGTGCTTGCGCCGCGCCCTGTCCTCGGCGTCACCGGAGGCCGCCGAGAGGGTGGTCACCCACTGCCGGATCTCGAACAGGACCGGGCCGAGCAGGGTCACCGCCGCGAGCCCGACGCCTGCGGCCCACGCGTTCGCCTCGGACAGGCCAGGCAGGTGCGTGCCGTAGTCGTAGTTGACGGACGCGGCGAACCCGGCCGCGGCGACCACGAGGGCCCGCAGGAACCAGCGCACCCAGCCCGGCAGATGACGTTCGTCGGCGTAGGCGACACCGGCCGCCATCACCCACGCCGCTCCCTCGATCGCCAACGGGAGCGGGAGCAGCATCGGGGAGATGCTGACGAAGTGCAGTACCTGCGCGGGCAGGGACCCCAGCGCGGACGCGGTGACCAGGGCGAGGGTGCCCTTGCGGTACACATTGCCCGCAGTCAGTGCCGCGCCGCGGGCCGCTCGCCGCGCGGCCCGGTCCTGCCTGGCCCGGTCCTTCTCAGCTCGCCTCTCAGCGCGGAGCCGCGCCGCACGCTCGTCCGCCGCTTTCTCCCGCTCGATACGGCGGTTGTCGGCGGCAGCCAGGTCGATACGGCGCTGCTCGGCATCGGCAGCCCGGACCACGCGCATCTCCTCGGCGTAGGTACTCATCCCGTCCCCTCTTCCTCGCGGGGCACGAACGGGGTGTAGTCGACGGGCTGCCTGTCAGCCAAGCGCCGGATGTCCGCCGCAGTGTCCGCGACCGACCCCGGGTGCCAGAAGTCGGCCAGCGCGCTCAGCGCGGCGCGGACGCCCATGGCCCGAAGCTCAAGCAGGTGGTAGTGGGCAACCTCGGACTCCCTGCCGAGTGCCGGCAGGGGCAGATCGAGGGCGGCGGCGGCTGCGGCCAGCAGATCCTTGACCGCCTCATCCAGAACAGGCCGGTCACTCATGGCGCCCCTCCGCACGGGTGAGGAGGATGTGCACGGCGACGACACCGGCCGCGGCGAGGGCCCCGGCGTAGTGCACGTCCTGACGGCCGATGACCAGGCCCAAGACCTCTACGGCGATGCAGACCAGGGCCAGGAACCAGAAAGCGATCAGGTTCATGCGGCACCGCCCAGCAGCGGCTCGGTGCGGTTGGTCAGGTCCCGACGGGCCGCCATGACCCGGTTGCGGGCGCGGCGGATGCGGCGCTCGTCCAGCTCGGACGGGGCCCGGTCCAGCAATGCGATCTGCACGTCCAGCAACTCGACCTCAGCCGCGATGAGCGGCATCTCCCGCTCGATCGCGGCCAGGTCCGCAGCCGACGGCTCACCGCCGGGCGGCGGGACCGTAACAGCGGCCTGAAGTGCAACGATGTGCTTCATTGGGTGTGTTCCTTCCAGAGAGGAACGGCCCGAACAGCAGCCCCGGTGTCCAACCACCGGGGCTGCGGCCGTTTTGGAATGTGTGTGGGGTGCGGGTCCGGAGCTGCAACACCGGACCCGCCGTGCCTTGCACTTGCTTCCACAGCAGGAGTCGACCGGGGACCGGCTCCCCGCCGCCCGGCCGTACGCCCCGCGTAAAACAGGGCGGACGGCTGGGGGAGGCAACCGGCGCAGCCATCGGCTGCGAGGGTGACCCTGAGTCCGCGAATCACCGGGATAGCCGGTGCACTCCGCAGATCAGGCAGACGCAAAGGGCATCACCGCCCGTGCCGGTCCAGCACGAACAGCGCCCTGTGTATTCGTAGAAACATCAGGACTCCGTAGATCGAAGGGACGGAGAACCAGGGGCTTCGCCGGTCGGCCGTTGCCACGGCCGATCGGTCCCGAGCCTGTGATCGGTGCGCCATCTCTCTGCCTGGCGCTCAGCAGGGCAGTTCGCTGCGGGTGGCGCCCGGGGGCGTTCTCCAGGGCCGCAGGATCGTGCGTACAGCGCCGACGCGCCGCACCACTGCCGACGACATCACCCGGCCGTCACGGGAGCGAGGACTCTCACCTCGCCTCAGTTCACTGTTCAGTTCTCAAACAACAGGGCTTCCTTCGGGCTCACTCCCTTGCCGGGGCCCTCCGGGCACAGTTCGAAGCAGCCCAAACAGGGCTCCCTCTTCGCTTCCGCCTCACAGCCGATGCGATACCTGTATTACAGGTCCTACATCAGGGGTTCGTCAAGCGGGGCGCCGAACTTCCTGGGTTCGCGCCGGGGCTTTCCTGGCGCACCATCAGCATCGATGCTGGTCAGGGGCGTTGGTTACCCCATACGTGGACACCTTGAAGTCATCTGGATACCTTCAAGAGGTCCCAAGACGTCCCCGGAGGTTGAGATGTCCAACGAACGCCTCCGGTCGGCTCTGCTGGCACAGGGCATGACCGTGCAGGACCTGGCCGACGCGATCGAGGTCAACCCGAAGACCGTCGAGCGGTGGATCACCCAGGGCAAGGTTCCGTACCGAAGGCACCAGTACGCCGCGGCGTCCGCGCTCGGCGTCGACGTGACGACGCTGTGGAACGACTCGCGTGCCGTCGATACGGCGGCCGACTTGAGCAAGGCGGAGATCGTCACGATCTATCCGCACCGCCACATGGTGCCCAACACCCTGTGGCGCGAGTTCTACGAGCAAGCCGAATCGCGCATCGACGCCCTTGTCTACTCCGGGCTGTGGCTGTCGGAGGACCCTCTCTTCCATGACCTCCTGAAGAGGAAGGCGGAGGGGGTCGTCCAGGTGCGAATCCTGCTCGGCGACCCCGGCTGCGCTGCGGTGCAGCAGCGCGGCATAGACGAAGGTCACCGCATCATGGACGGCAAGATCCGCAACGCCCTGGTGAACTACCGGCCGCTCTTCACCAGCCACCCGGGCATCGGCTTCCGTCTGCACGACGGAACCCTCTACAACTCGATCTTCCGCTCCGATGACGAGATTCTCGTGAACACCCACGTCTACGGAATCGGCGCGTACATGGCACCCGTCCTGCACCTGCGGCGACTGCCCGGCGGCGGTCTCTTCGACACCTACGCGAATAGCATCGAACAGGCGTGGGTCGGCGCACGCCCGGTCACGGAACACGACATCGCGGGAGCTTGAGCATGGGACGCATCGACTACCTCCACGACTCCGCCGCCCCGCCGGCCAACTCGGTCGTGCCCTCTGTCGTCGCCTTCGTACAGAACGATGCCGGGGACATCCTGCTCATCCAACGCTCGGACAACGGACGCTGGGCGCTGCCCGGCGGCGGCCACGACGTGGGCGAGTCCATCAGCGACACGGTTGTCCGCGAGGTCTGGGAAGAGACCGGGATCAGGGCCGAAGTCGTCGACATGTCGGGGATCTACACCGACCCCGGCCACGTGATGCTGTACGACGACGGCGAAGCCCGGCAGCAGTTCAGTATCTGCTTCCGGGCCCGCCCGGTCGGTGGTGCGGTCCGTACGAGCGACGAAACGACACAGGTCCGCTGGGTTTCCCCGGCGGACCTCGCAGAATTCGACATCCACCCCACCATGCGGCTCAGGATCGAGCACGCGATGGACCAGACGCGCACCGCGCCCTACATCGGCTGACGCTTCGCAGCGGAAAGCCGATCGACGACGCGTGCCGTGCAGGCAAGGA
Organism: Streptomyces sp. NPDC056061; assembly: GCF_042266885.1. Taxonomy (NCBI): domain Bacteria; kingdom Bacillati; phylum Actinomycetota; class Actinomycetes; order Kitasatosporales; family Streptomycetaceae; genus Streptomyces; species Streptomyces sp. NPDC056061. Next base: position 177,744 of record NZ_JBHJWQ010000008.1, read on the forward strand.
TCTCGGGCTCGGCACGCCTGATGAACTTCCCGATCAAGCTGTCCGGACCATAGCGGCCTGCGATCTCGTTCACCCGGTCCACAGGGTTCGTCGGGGTGCCGTCCGGCGTGGTGTTCATGTCGCAATAGCAGAGAGCGTCCGCGAGGTGAGGTTGCTCCCGAGGGAACTCGTTTTCCAGCTCGTCACGCATGCCGCGTGCCTCAGCCTCCATCCACGCGCAGGAATGGTGCGCAACAAGGCGCACCAGGCGTTCGTCGGCGTGGGCGACGTCTCGGAGATACCGCGCCCCGTCCAGCGGGTGAAAGCCGGTCTTGGCGAGGTCGGGCGAGTAGCCGATGTCGTGCAGAACCGCGGCCGCCTCCATGAGGTCTGCGTCCGGACCCAGGATCGAGGCGATCGTGCGGGCCCGCTCCGCCACCCCCTGCGAATGGGCCCAACGGCGTGGCAATGGCTCCGAGAGCAGCGATTCGGCGAGGGGGTAGGCCCAGTCGGTCAGCGTCGTGGAACTCAAGGTTTCACACTCTCCTCTCCCGGCAGGGCCAGCACTGTGCGCTGCTTCCCCTGCTTCCCTTCCGATACCAGTCCGGCGGCCTGCAACTTGTCGAGTGCCTTGCTCACCGTGGGCCGCGAGACGTTGAAGCGCGCGGACAAGGCCGACGCGCTGGGGAAAGCCGCCCCCACGGAGAGTTCGTCATCCGTGATCACGTCGGCGAGACGTTCAGCCAACGGTCGGCGGTCGATGGACTCTCCTCGCCGCACCACCCGCCAGCGCCCACCGGGCACCGGTTCCGCGATCCCCTCCTTCTGGAGAGCGCCGAAGACCCGAAGCGCGACGCCGCGGGACACGCCGTGGTCACGCATCAGTTCCGCGGCCGACGGCAACTCGGTCATGTCTTTGTTGTCTTCGATCTGAGCTCTGACAACATCAGCGATTTTCAGGAAGGTCCCGCGAGGGCTGGCCTGCTGCGACACGCGTCTTCCCTCTCTCCGTCGTAGTTGCCTCAAGCCTGCCATGCTCCTCTTCTCGTCAGTGCGGCCCGACGGGTGCGCCAGCAGATCCCAGGGGGCCAAACAGGGGGCCAAACGCCACAGCGGACGACGGACCGCTATGGACGACCACGGACACCTCCGAAGCCACCCGGCCAGGCAAACTCGCGACCCCACAAGCCCAGATACCGCGAAATCGCGTTCGGGACGAAGAGGTCGTGGGTTCAAATCCCGCCACCCCGACAGAGAAACACCAGGTCAAGGGCCTGATCCTCACCGAGGATCAGGCCCTTCCTGCGTCTCTGGAGATCGTTTGGGAGAAATCTGGGAGAAGATCTTGGTCGGGGTCTCCCAGCAGGTGATCGTCGAGCAGTAGCAACATGCCTCGGCTGCGCCGACCCACACCTGCACGTTCGCGAACGACCAGTCGTCGACTCGACCGCGACCGTACCTCATCCGCGCCTGATGGCTCCGCCGTGCCGGCGGAGCCGCCGAATGGTGAGCTCCCGCCGCCTTGGGGTCCATGTCAGCCCGCACCACTACTGTCTTCGTTCATGACCGCGCTACTCGAACGTGAGCTCCGGGACCTCTTGGCGGAGCAGCTAGACGTTCTCGAACCAGGACTGACCCTCGTCCGATGCGAGTTTGCGCTGAGCGACCCGCCGCTCCGTACGAGGGGCTGGATCGACATCCTTGCTCGTGACCGACACGGTCTGTGGGTGATCATCGAGTTGAAGCGTGCTACTTCCACGTCCCGTGAGGCGTTGCACGAGGTCGCAAAGTACGCAGAGCTTCTCCAGCGCGACAAGCAGGTCGCGCCTGACCGCATCCGCGCCCTCATCGTGTCGACCGACTGGCGCGAACTACTCGTCCCGGTGAGCAACATGGCCCGTGACTGGAGCCATGATCTTCGCGGTTACGAACTCCAGGTGCATGACGACGGGACGCTCAGCGCTGAGCGCGTCGCGATGCTTCCACTGTCCCCTGAGCAGTACATCACACCGGTGCACGGCATCTACCTCTACGCGAGCCCCCAAGACCGAGACCACGGATGGAAACACATACGGCAGATCGCTGCGGAGATCGGCGCGCCCAACCTTCTTGCTGCCGACTTTGAACGCATCAGCGCCAAAGACAGCGTCATCGCGCACTACGGCCTGTACCTGGGTGTCGGCACCGTGGAGTGGGGCAGCGCGCTGTCGGACTCCACGGAAGTAGACGGGTACGGTGCGGAGCACCCGGCCGAGTACGAGGCGTGGTGCGAAATCAACGCGCGCGTTCGATGCGTCAAAGTCGAGTCGGCTTACCCGGGAGTGCTGGGCACCCTCCTAGGCAATTCCGATTGGGAGATCACCGGGTATCGGGGCACCGGAGCGTTTGCCCTGGGTAACGGGGCATATGAGGAACGCGACTGGCTGCAGATGCTGGCTGGCCATGATCGCGGGGACGGGCAATTCAAGTACATCGGCTCTGCCAACCCCCGGATCACCAGCCGGTGGCACTCTTTTGTAGATCAGGCCATGACCAGCCTCGGCGGCAACCCCGAGTGGGAGATGCTCGTCCGGGCGTGGCTGGAGCGAGTTGCCGAGCAACCAGGCGACATCGACGTCGTCCTGTGGATCTACAACCCCTGCGACCTGATTCAGACCGTCATCTATGGATGGCCGGATGAGCTCACCCTGTGGGAACCACGCATCAAAGCCGTCGCCCGCTTCCCTGACGGCAGTCGCTCCGTCGCCGAGGGCAGGCTGTGTGCGAACAGCACCGGGGGTGCGCCAGGCTTTCACCACTACGTCCACGAGGTGTACCGCGATCTGGGGAACTGGATGGCAACTCGACACGGCGGCACCACCTGGATGACTGATCTGGATCTTGTTCGCCGCCTCGGGCTGCGCTACATGATGTTTGAGATCATCAGCGACCGCCCCGGGCCGCCAGCCCCAGAAGACGAACGCGGACTCTGGCTGGTCGAGGACGGGCAGGCGACCCGATACTCATCCCACGCCCCGGAGTTCGTCATGGCCTGGCAGCTCAACACCTACGGGGGAAAGCTCGTGACCCTTCGAGATTTCCTCACGACGTACCGCCATGAGGTCAACACGCTCCGCATCGAATATCTCGGCGGTGCGGACGGGAGGCGCTGACTTCACGGGATCACACCTCTCAGATACTCAGTTCACGTGTCTGGTGTCGGCGGTCTTCGAACCTGGACCCCTTTGGGGTCGGTGATTTTTGACCCCGTGTGCAGTTGTTCAGCCGGTTGCCGCGTTCGGGGTGCGGCCGATGTCCCGGTCTTTCAGCCGGTAGGAGTCTCCCTTCAAGGAGAGCACATCGGCGTGGTGGACGAGACGGTCGATCATGGCGGCGGCGACGGTGTCGTCGCCGAAGACCTCTCCCCAACGTCCGAAGGGCTTGTTGCTGGTCACGATCACGGACGCGCGTTCGTAGCGGCCGGAGATCAGCTGGAAGAACAGGTTCGCTGCTTCCGGTTCGAACGGGATGTAGCCGACCTCATCGATCACCAGAACGGGGAAGCGCGCGAGGCGCAAGAGCTCGTCCTGGAGTTTTCCGGTGGTGTGGGCGGCGGCCAGGCGGTCGACCCACTGGGATGCGGTGGCGAACGCGACGCGGTGACCGGCCTGACAGGCGCGAATGCCCAGCGCGATGGCCAGGTGAGTCTTGCCGGTGCCGGGCGGGCCGAGGAAGACCACGTTCTCCTTGCCCGTGATGAAGTCCAGGGTGCCCAGATGGGCCACTGCCTCCCGTTTCAGCCCGCGCAGGTGATGGAAGTCGAACTCCTCCAGGGTCTTGCGGGCGGGGAAACGGGCCGCGCGGATGCGGCCTTCTCCGCCGTGGGCCTCTCGGGCGGCGACCTCGCGCTGCAGGCACGCGGCCAGATACTCCTGATGCGTCCAGGACTCGGCGGTGGCACGTTCGGCGAGCCGGTCGGCAGCGTCCAGCAGGGCCGGTGCCTTCAACGCACGGCTGAGGAAGGCCAGTTCCGCGGCGATGTCCCGGGACGTGGTGGGGCGGGTGGCCATGGCTTCACTCCTCTCCTCCTCCGCCCTCGATCAGATGGAAGACGCGGTCGTAGGCCGGCAGATCCGGCTGTGCGACCTCCACCGCCGCGGCGACGGCCCCGCTCTGGCGGTACTGGCGCCGCATCGCCGTGGCGGCATCGGCGTGGTCCGGGTCGGTCAGCGTCTGGTGGCGGGCCCAGCAGCGCGCATGCTCGGCGACCAGGCGGCCGTCCAGATGAGCCCGCACCGTTTCGGTGTCCGCCTCGACCCGCACGATCCGCCCGATCGCGGCCGGGTGGACGGAATAGTCACAGGTGTCCAGGCGGATGTAGTGGTCCCGGCCGATCCGCACCGATGTCTGCCACCAGCGCGGCGGCGCGGTCGGCGGCAGTGGCACCATCGCGGCCCGGTCGGCCTCCCACCGCTCGGCCGGACGCGCCTCCAGAGTGCGGTGCACCCGTCGGTTGGCGACCTCAAGCCACGCGGCCAGCTGCGTGTTGAAGTCGGCCGGGGAAGTGAACACCCTGCCGGGCACGAACGACGTCTCCAGATAGCCGTTGGCCCGCTCGACCAGACCCTTGGCCTCCGGGTCGCGGGGCCGGCACAGGATCACCTTGCAGGCCAGCAGCCCGGCCAGGGCAGCGAACTCATGACCGAGCACGACCCGTCCCTCCCGGCGGCGCCCGATGGCCGCCTCGTTGTCCCAGACCAGCGCCCGGGGCACCGCATTCCAACCGAACAGCAGGTCCCAGTGCCCGCTCACGAGATCGGCGGCCTGTCTCGACGGCAGCATCCTCGCGGTGATCACCCGCGAATATCCCGCCACCAGCACCGGCGGGCGCCCGGTCTGCCCGAAGCCCAGCGGGATATCCACCGGCGGGAACCACAGATCGCACTGGGCCAGCTCGCCGGGCTGATACGCCGTCCGCGAGACCGGGTCCGCCGGAAGGTAGACCGGCCGCAGTTCCCGCACCCGCCGCTTCAGCACCGACAACGACCGTTCCCATCCGATCCGCTCGGCGATCACCGTGGCGGGCATCCGCGGGTACTCCGCCAGCAACTCGCGGATCGCCGGCTCCACCACGTCCACGATCGAGCCCTTCGGCGCCCGCCGGTACTTCGGCGGATCGTCGCTGGCCACGGCCCGCCGCACAGTGTTCCGGGCGATCCCCAGATGCCGCGCGATCCCTTTGATCGACATTCCCTCCGCACGGTGAAGCCGCTGGATCTCAGCCCAGTCCTCCACACCGATCACCTCTTCCACCTGACTCCCATGGAGCCAGACTGATCACTCGATCACGGAAGGGGTCACTTTTCATCGACCGATAGGGGGTCACGGTTCAAAGCACGCCGACAGCTCGTCCGGACTCACGTGCAGCAGGGTGTTACGGGCTGTGGGCCACATGCGCCAACCGACGGCGGCCAGGGTCTCGCCGGTTCGCTCAGCGAGGGCGCCACCGTCACCAGCCAAGTGGCACGGTGTGACCCAGTACATCGGGTCCGATGAGGAAGGGCGGGAGGATTCGTCGGGGTGATGCGGGTACTGCGGCGCCTCCGTAGCTCGACGGTCGTTCTTGCAGCAGGGCGTTGTACGTTCACATGCCGTGCGGCGGCGCACCAGTCCTTTCGAGATCTGTTCTGCCTGCCCCCGGCGAACTGCTTTTTTTTCTGCGCCTCAATTGAGACCTTCGACGATCGCTGAGTCATGCCAACTGGCTACAGCGTCCCTCCTGAGGGCACGCGGAGTCGGGCGCTCCTTTTGCATATTTCGGCCATACCGGGAAGCTCTCGCCTGAGCCATTCCGCATAGTTCCGGCTGGAAGTGCGTTTGCCATATGCGCGCCAGCCGGGCGCCAACTGACTGCGCCCACGTCAAGGGCATCGCACACATGAACGCCAGGAGTGTTTGGGACATCACCATGGGTGACCGGGAAGCTCCTTCTCTCTGAGTGACAGCAACCGTACCGTCAGTCAGGTTTTGCGCCCGCGCGTACACAGCGGGTCGCGCAATCAACGGGGAGGGCACATCCGTGGATCCACTGACGTTTCCGATGCTCGTCGGCACCGCACTCACCGAGGCGGTCAAGTTCCTGTTCGACCGGGCCGGAGCGGTCCTTGATCGGCGCGCTGGTCGGGTTCCCGTGGAGGAACCGGAGCAAGTCGATGGACAGATCGGGGCGTTGACCGTCCGCCCGGCTGAACTGTCCTCTGCGCGGATCGAGCGCATCACCGAGGCTCGGGGAGCGCTCCAGGTGTATCTGACCCGCCCGGCGCTGCTGCAGGGAGACGATGCGGGACTCAGGGATCTGTTGGGTGCGCTCCGCCTGGACTTGGAGGAGATCTACGGGCGCCAGCTACCTTTCGGCGACGAGGAGGAGCGGCCCGCGCGCCTGGGCGTCTCCGTCACGCAGCGCGCGGAACAACTCACCGGCCACCAGGTCGGTGTACGTGCGCAGGAAATTTCCAGGACGGGCCGCGTTCGCGTGGACCAGTCCGCGAAGGTCGTCGAGGCGGCAGCGGAACAGGTCGGCGTCGAGATCGACGGAACCATCGGCTGAGAGGCGGCCCAACCGATGGCTCTCGACGATGAGCAGGACTTCATCCAGCAGCAGTCCGTTCCGGCTACCGGAAGCCCATATAGCGCTGCCGAAGAGTTGCGCGGACGTCCACCGCTACTCGACCAGTACAGCGACGTAGACCAGACCAAACACACAGAGGCCGCCGCCTCCGCCGACACGCCCACCCCAGTCTCCGAGGCCGACACCGAGTCAACAGTGCCCGCTCGTCCCGAAGTGATCGGGTCGGCGAGCTCACAGTCAGGATCCGCGCCCACGCTGTATCCCCCTGCCCCTGCCATCCCACCGAACAGCCCGGAACCCGCCGCTCATCGAGAAGCTGAGCGGGGCAGGACGGAACAACCGTCCCCCGAGGCGATCGAAGCCGTCGGGCAGGCGGCCACGCTCCAGCGCGCGTTGATCAACCTGGGCGAGATGATCGGCACGAAGTACGTGTTCGAGCAGACGCTGGACGCCGACGCGCCCATCGACGCCGAATACTTGGCAGTGATCCGCAGGGTTTATGCCAAGCCCCGCTCTGAAGACACAGACCGAACCCGCAGCCCCTTCGCCCAGGCCCTTCAGGTCCTGCGACCTTCAGGTTCCGTCCTGGTCATCAACCGCCCACCCAACAGCAGCAGAACCACAACCGCATACGCCCTTCTCGACCAGCTAGTGGCAGAAGGTTTGATCTCGGAAGTACGGCCCCTCTCCTTCGGTGGATCCCAGCACTTCCCCGCCCGACGTCTGCCTCATGACCGTCGGTGCGGATTCCTAATCGAACTCCCGCCAGACGAAGACAAATTCCAGGTAGCCGACACATTTGGTTCCGGCCTGGGGAAGCTCGGTGAGCAGCTGGCCCGACGAGACAACCGACTCATCGTCCTGACCCGACCGGAACAGTGGCGACGAATCAGCCACGGCGCGCCGCCGAGTGCTGCGCCAGATCTGGGCGAGATCCATCCTCACGACATCGCCACGCGCTGGCTGCTGGCGCAGGAGCCGTCGTTCCCCGTCAATGCCTGGCTCGGCAGCGCCGACATACGCCGGCTCATCGACGGTATGACGCCCACGGACATCTTGAACGTCACTCCCCTCATGCTCGATGAGCACCGGACCGCCGAGCAACTCGCAGCCGATGCCCTCTCGGACGTAACTCGGGATTCGGCGCAGCAAACGCCTACCGAGCGGCGCCGCTCCCTCGACGACCAGATTTCCAATGTCGTGGCTGTCCTCAGCAACTGGGAAGACGCACTCTACGAGTGGCACGAACCAGAAGGCCGCGTCCGGACCAGCTTCGAACGGAACTTCCTCCTCACCGCAGCGGTCCTGCGCGGTGACCCGGTAGGCCACGTGTACGCAAAGGCAGCGGAGTTGACCGACACGCTCGACAAACGCGACACGCCTGTCCCTGTCCACGGGCAACAGGCACCAGGCGTGATCGCCATGACCAAGGCCATCAAAGCGCGCCGCGAGGAGGACGGGACCCTCCGTTTCGACCGGCCGCACTGGGATGACGCCGCGATCGAGTATTTCTGGAACGACCGTCCGCTGGCCCGCACCTCCTTCTTGAAGTGGCTCGCCCAAGTCCCCATCGATGACACAGGGACGAACAAGGAAGCCCTGGAGACCATCACCAAGGACGCCCGTCGCGCCTTGGCAGCCCGCATCGGTGAGTTCGCGCTGCGCTGGGCCGTACGCCATCGCAGACAAGAACCGCTAGAGGCGATCGTCACGGCGTGGTACGCACATGGCACGGACAAAGAACTGTGGCCCTTAGCGGTGAAGTTGCTCGACAACGCGGCGATCCATGCAGCCAGTGCTCCGTACGTGCACTCCCTGTTACTTTCCTGGGCCAAGCGCAAGGATGCCTCCCTCCAACAGGCCGTCGTCGAGGTCTGCACCGGACAGTTCGGACGACGTCACACCGGGAAGGCGCTACGCCGCCTGAAGCGCGTGGCCAACAGCGGGCTGCCGGAGGTCGTGGACAGCCTGCGCGAAGCGATCCAGGTGCTGTGGGCGGACACCTCCGTGCGGAAGACGCTCTTCGGGTACGTCGTCGATTGGTGCGGCGACGAGAAGATCCGGGACACCGTTGGCCACCGTACGTTCACCGCTCTCGCCGCGTCGTCTGCGCCAGAAGCCGACCGAGTGCCGCTGGTGCTCCACAGCGACACCACGCCGGACTCCGACGAAGAGGAGGACTTCCGGCCTCCAGTCGCCGGCCTTGTCACCGGGTGGCGCACTCTCCTACGTCAGGCAACCGGAGCGGCGGGGGATCGCGAACTCGACCGAGCCATCTTCCTGTGGCTCGATGCGGCTCTTGAGCGGCCGCCTCTGCGACGGATCATCCTCGACACCCTTCGGCGGGCCGTCGACGTCCGCGGCCCTGAAGGCCCGACCCTGCGCGAGGCTCTGCGTACCTGCTCACAAGTATGGGTTCAGAGCGAAGATCGCCCGTACTCGCACGACCGGGCCAACCTGAAACTCGAACTCTCCTCTCTCCTAGACGCCGACCTCGCCAAGGTCCAGCGCCTCCTGCTGCAGGAAGACCCCGAGGCAGACACGTCAGAGGAGCGCGAAGCCGCATGAAGCGTCGCCCCGCCCCCGAAGGCGCCGCCCAACCGGGCGGCGCCACCTGGGTCTCCATCTTCTCCGACCGACCACGCAGCGCGGACCCGACGCTCCACTTCCGCGCGCATGTCCGAGCGACATGGCGGCGACGTGACGACACCGACATCCCCGCGGCCCCGTACGCAGCCGGGCAACTCGTCAGGGCCGTGATCGATGAAGCAGCCGCCGCCTGCGATGTCCTGCGCCATGACGCCGCTGAGCAGGACATCGGCACTGCACTCGCCGAAGCCCTGCCTCTCGGGGGCGTGGGGGTGATCGTCGTGGACGCCACCGTGAGTGTCGAGGTGGACGAAGCAACACAGAAGGCCGCGCTCGCCGCGGAACAGCTCCAGCAGAACCACCGTCGCCAGGAAGAACTGCTGCGTCGCGAACTCGAGCTGGACGAGCTGGCCCGTCGCCAGGCCAAAGCGCGCGAGGAATTTCTCCAAGAACACATCCTCGCCAACCCCGCTGCCGCCCGTCTCTACACAGCCCTGGAAGGCTCGGCCGAGAACTGGCCCCGCCTGGGCGGCCCACCGGCGGGTACGGATCTCGAAGATCTGGTCCGCACGGTCAGGCAGTGGCAACCCGGACAGCAGTGGGTCGTTATCGCTCAGGTGATCCACGATTTCGTCGGCAAGCTGACCCCTGAAGGTTGCAAGGAACTACTCGTCCTACTTGCAGGCACCGTAAGAGCATTCGGTGACGAGGACGCCGCCCGTGCCCTCACCGCCATCGCCGGCGAGTTCCAGTGAACCTGATGCTCCTGCGCTGGCTTCTCGATCCGGTCACCAGCTTGCTGGCGGTGCGGCTTCGTGCCCAAAACCACGGACGTATGTCGTACGAGGCGGCCTGGCGACTGGCCCGCGTCACCCGGCACCCCGACGAGATGGGGTATCGCCTGCACGGCCATCTCCCGGAGGACCCCACGGAGGTGACCGGGCCGCCGTGAGCGCAGCCAGCGTTCCCTAACCGCCCAACGTGAACGTGGCTGCGGCCGATCAGCCCCTGACTGCGCGTTTACAAGATCCGCGGGTGAGAGTGCGAACAGGCCGGGACGTCGCGCCCTTGTCATTGGAGAACAACCGTGACGCCGAAGGATTCGAGGAGCCGCACGATCTCCTCGAAGTAGCTCAGCCCCTTCTCGGCGTCCCAGATGTCGTCCGCCAGCGCCTGGCGAGCGACGTCGGCGTCGTGCCAGATCAAAGTGAAGGGTGCGGTCACACCGAAGCCACCGTGCAGGCAGTCCTTGAAGGCGTTCCATTCCCGGCCGTAATAGCCGCCAGGTCCCGCCAGCGCCTCCGCCATCGCGCAGTGCAGGCCAGGCACGTCCGTGACGTACGCACCGTCGAGATGGTGGACACCGCCCGAACGGTCCGGGCCCTGTCCGCTCATGCCGGTGGCGGTCAGGTCGAGCCATTCGGACCTGCCCTCGGCGGAGAGCGGAGCCCATTGATTACTGATATCCGGGGCGCCCCTGTACCAGGTCTCCCAGATCGAGCGGGCCAGTAGCGGCGGCCTCTCCTCACCGCCGTCGGTGAGCTTGACGTCGAGGAGACTGCCGCCCAGTACAGACGGCCGGGCGGTCTCGATGCGCAGGTGGACGTTGTGGCGATACATCACTCGGCCGGCGCGGTCCAAAGCCCACAGCCCCACCCAGTCCCGGTCCCACTTACGTGGCCGTCGCAGGACAGCAAGTAGGGGTTCCGCAGGCTCGCAGCCAACGAGTCTCATCGGCACGGGCGCCGGGGCACCTCGCGTCACGAACAGCCCGTCCACAGCCAGGCACTGGCCGACCGAACCGGGCGTCCCCGTAGGCCCCGCGAACAGCTTGAACCGCGGCGGCGTCGGAAGGGTGTGTGTCCAGGCGTGCTCTTCCTCGACGCCCGCCCCGACCACAATGTCCACCAGGGCCTGATCGTCCCGGTTCGGCTGATGAGCGATGACGACGCAGTCGAGCAATGACCACCACTGCAATGCCTGATCTTCGTCCCAGACCTCGATGCATACGTCACCCAGCAAGGCGGTTGATGGCCGGCTCGGCATCAGCGCATCGCGGAGCAGCCCCTCGGGATCACATCCCCGCAGCGTCAAGACCTCGCGCGGCGGCGGCACCTTGTCCACGAACATGCCCTCGACACCCGCGCACCGTCCCCAGAACTCATCCTGGTCGTCTTCGTCCTGGTGGACCAGCAGGTACTTCACCGGGAAGCCCCGTTCCCAAGCGGCATGATCTCCGACCTGCACTCTGCCCCCGCCCACCCGCACACTCGTCTCCCCTCGATTCTCGCGGTCGGTAGATCACGCTCGCAAAGGCCAATGTGTGACCAGGTGGACCGGTGAGCCTGGTCGGGGCAGGAGCCAACTCATCCCGAAGGGGGAAAGTCAGGCATCCTAGAGGGTGCCGTCTACCTCAAGGCTGCAAGCTCTTCCGGGCCCTCGCGGCCCGGGGGAAGACGGAGACTCTGTGCAGCAAGCCGCCGCGAGTGCATCGCAGTCCGCCCGCACCCATGAACCAAACGCTGCATCAAACAAGAAACGTGGGGGGATCCTGGGAGATGGCCTTCTCTCAGAGAGCAACCAACGCCCCGTCACGCCGTCGCACGCCAATCCACCAACCTGCACGTATGCAAGATCCGAAGATGAGGACCTTCACCGAACCTCGTCCAGAATCAAGAGGTAGTGGATTTGACCGACGATGAAGGCATCCACGTTCCGAGGAGGGGAGCTTCAGTGGGAAACAGCGGCGGTGCTGCGACACATTCCGGGATCGACTTCCAGCAGCGTATCGCGGCTCTCATCATGAGCCACATGCTGTGTGATGCCTCAGAGCTTGATCTTCTGGGGTTCGGCGACGGGGCCCTGACCCCGGAGTCTGGACACCGGAGAGACTTGGATCTTGATGGTCCAGGAGAACGGAGTCCCCGTGGGGATGAAGCACTATCCCACCAAATTCAAGGCGGACGCTGTTGCGTTGTACCGGTCCCGTCCGGGAGCGACGATCAAGTCGGTCGCCGCCGACCTCGGGGTGAACACCGAGACGCTGCGCAACTGGATCCGGGCCGCCGACGGACGTCGCCCCGGTGCCCACTCCGTACCCGCGGTGGCGCCGCAGCCTGACGGTGACGCGGTTCAGGCGGAGCTGGCCGCCGCGCGGAGGAGGATCCGCGAGCTGGAGGAGGAGCGGGACATTCTCCGCAAGGCGGCTCGGTATTTCGCAGGGGAGACGCGCTGGTGAACCGCTGCCAGTTCGTTGACGATCACCAGCGCCGGTTTGGCGTGAAGCGGTTGTGCTCGATCCTGGGGATCGCGCGCTCGAGTTTCTACTACTGGCGCCGCACCGCCCCGGACCGGGCGGCCCGCCAGGCCGCCGACGACCGCCTTGCGGCCCGGATACGCAAGGCCCATCGAGACTCCGACGGTACCTACGGCGCCCCGAGGATCACCGCCGAGCTTCGCGACGAGGGCGGCCAGGTGGTCAACCACAAGCGCGTCGCAAGGATCATGCGGACCATCGGCCTCGAAGGGGTCCGCCTGAGGCGCCGGCATCGCACCACCATCTCCGACCCGGTCGCAGTGAAGGCGCCGGACCTGATCGGCCGCGACTTCACAGCGACCGAGGTGAACACGAAGTACGTCGGCGACATTACCTACCTGAGCGTCGGCGGCGGGAAGTTCTGCTATCTCGCGACCGTCATCGATCTATGTTCACGGCGTCTGGCCGGGTGGGCGATCGCCGACCACATGCGTTCCGAACTCGTCACTGACGCCCTCGCCGCCGCGATCCGGACCCGCGGCAGCCTCGCCGGAGCCGTGATGCACACCGCTCACGGAGCCCAGTACACAAGTCGGGCCTTCGCCGAAGCCTGCCGCCTCGCCGGTGTCCGTCAGAGCATGAGTGCGATCGGCAGCAGCGCGGACAACGCCGCTGCGGAATCGTTCAACGCGACCTTCAAAAGAGAGACGCTGAAGGGGCGAAAGGGCTGGTCAAACGAACGTGAGGCCCGACTCGACGCCTTCCGATGGCTGTCCCGCTACAACACGCAACGCCGGCATTCCCGGCTCGGCCAGCGATCCCCGATCACCTACGAGAACACCTTCCACTCAACAGCAACTACCCTGACCCGAGCCGCATAGACGTGTTCAAGATCCGGGGTCAAGGCCCGTGTTTGGCGCCTGAATTGCCTGGAGCCAGCCGTCGAGGCTGGCTCCAGGTATCACTCTCAGTGATTGACTCCAGGCGGGCGCTGAGAGGACTGTCGAGCGCGCCCTTCCGTGCTTGGTCAGGCTGGTCATGAGGCCCCGGCAGCGACGGAACCATCCACAGCAGCCACCACGTTGATCACGGCAAGAAGACTTGAGCACTGAGACGAAGGCGGCGGCATGGCGGAGCGTGGAGGGCAGGCTGCTGCCTTCGGGTTTCAGTACCAGTATCTGGTCACCTTGGAGGGGTTGCTGGCTGCTGCCGAGGGGCTCCAACCTGGCGTACACGCCGCGGTCATCGAACCGACTGAGACCGACGCACAGGGAGTGGACGACCCGGACGCCATCGACTTCGATCTGGTAGATGGCGACCGGTCCCCCGTGCTTGCCGCGCAAGTGAAATCAGGAGGACCGGGTACCGAGCTGTCTGCTCCGGCTGCTTTCGCTGTGCTGATGCGGATGATCAAGGCCAGACCGAGCGCCAAGGCTTACAGCTTGATCACCAATATGAGACTGCACTCCAAGGCAGTTCAGTTGAACCGGGTTCTGTGCCTCACCGATCCCGATGAGCTCCAACAGGAGCTGACCGCGCTCCTGGAGCGGAGCTCAAAACAGCAAGAAAACGCCAAGGGTCTTAACCATGACGAGCTGTTGCGGTTGCATCGCGCCCGCATCGTGCCGGATACCCGCGAGCCACATGAGCTGCGCGAGCAACTAAGGGAACGCATCAGGAAATTCCGTTCGCAGCAGCGCAGCGGCCTAGGGCTTCGCTCGGCAGGACGCATGACCAATCACCTGGTCTCGGAGATCTTCCGTAGAGCCTGTGGCGAGTTCGATGGAGTGCTCACCTTGGCGGACTTCCGTTTCGAACTTTTGACAGAGGCCGCTCACCTCGCCCATGACCTTGGCGGCTTCGACTGGGGCATCATGGTGGGCCCCGTCCCGTCGCCGCCGGATCTCCCAAGGCCCGACCTGTTGGCGCACATTCACCAGGCACTCACGGAAGCACCCGAGGATCGAGTGGTGCGGGCCTGCGTACTGCTGGGATTGTCCGGTATCGGAAAGACTAGTGCAGCAGCTGCGTATGCCCACGACGTCGCGGACTCCTACGACCACATCTTCTGGATTGATGCGGAGAGCGACGCCAGCCTGGCCGCCTCCTATCACGTCTTGCATGACTGGCTCGCCCCGCAGCAAGCGCAGGCGAACATGGACTCTTCTGCCCTACGCCACCGCGTACACGCGCTCCTGAGTGCCTTCCCAGGCCGCTGGCTTATGGTCGTCGATAACGCCTCGGACCGTCGCCGTCTACTTCCGTGGCTGCCCACCAGCGGGCGTGGGCATCTGATCATTACGTCCACCAACCAGAGCAGTTGGGCCACCCACCCCCGACGAGTACCCATCACTCACCTCACCACCGACCAGGCCGTGTCGCTGATCCGCCTGCGTCTATCCGACGACGGCTCCGTCTGGGACAAGGTGAGCGAACAGGCAGCAGCCGAGCTTGCGCAGAACCTGGAGTACTGGCCTCTAGCCATCGAGTTGGCCTGTGGCTACCTGGCCAGTTGCGGGCTCGGCCTTGCGGAGGTACCTCGCTATCTGAAACTCATCCGCGATCGTGCCTTGGACGACGAGCAGTCTGTCCCGCCTGGGTATCCGCGCACGCTCGTCGCGGCAATCCGGGTAGCCCTGCAACGAATCGGCCGCGCCACGAGAGGCGTTCGACAGCACGACATATCGAACGCGGCAATCGCGTCGATCAGCACCGCCTCTTACCTGGCCTCTCGCCAGATTCCGCTCCAGCTCCTGGTCGCCGCAGCCGTGGTGCCCAAGGAGTCCGTCATGCGCAGTGGCCTGAAGGGGCCGCTGATCATGGTGGAATCGAGCCAGAATCCTCTCAGCGTCCTGGAGATCCACCGTGCCTTGCGGACCGAGTCCCTCGTGCAGCGGGGTGAGCCGCTCAGCGCAGGCGGGCCTCACCGGCAGGCGAAGTCGGAGCATCCTGACGAGCTCGACGAGACGATCAGCATCAACGAGATCGTGCAGCACGTAGTACGGGCCACCTTGGAAGGCTCCAGCAGCGTGGAGCCGATTCTGAGCCGCGCCGCCTTTCACACACAGGGCTGGCTTGCTGAGTTCATCGATGATGAGGATGAGCACCGCATGCATCGGCTGGTTCCACACGCACAGAGCATCGCCGGCCATGCCCTGCGGCTCGGGATCAGCTCCGACGACCTTGCAGTCCTTTACGGCAACCTCGGCGGCGCCTACTTCCGCATCGGGAGTCTGGCAGCAGCACGATCGTGCTTCGAATCAGAGCTCAATGTCATCAGGGCCCGCACCGCTCCGGCACCCGCACTTGAGATCAAGACGCTGTTTCCGCTCGTTGCCGTGATGCGGGAGCAGGGCGCGCCGCTGGACCACTTGTTCCCACATCTGAAGCGCATCTACGGGCTAGCTCTACAACTCGCTGGCTCCCGTCCAACCGATGCAGCCAACGCGGTCGCCAACGTCCTGACAACACTCCGTACAGCAACGCATCGTGAGGTTCCAGGTGAAGCGGTCGTCCGCCTTATCGCCGACCTGCAAGCACTTGGCGCACGACTGCCGGATACAAACGTCTCCGAGATCCTTACTGAAATCGGATATATCACGCAGGCATTGAGCGATAGAAGTGTTGATGACACCGAGATCGAGACTCGGTGTCGGGCGCTGTTGGACAATGCGCAATTGCCCATTGTCCAGCGGATCAACGTTGTTGCCCTTTTTGCGGAATCCCTAGCATTCCAGGGCCGCTGGACCGAGGTCGCCATCGAGCTCGCAACACTCGACGGCTACGCGACCACATCGAAGCTGAACCCTCAGTCAATCGCAACTGCTGTGCACAACGTCGGTCTGCAGGTCGGCATGGCCCTCGTCCAGAACGAGACCCATGCTCTCCCTTCGCTATACAGGCTGACGGAGATCATCGCCCATGTCGACGAGGAGCACCTGGACAGAGCGGCTGACGGACCATTGAAGCTGCTGGTTCTCCGCCTCCTCGATGCTCTATATCGCAGTGACCGTACCGAGACCGAGGCACTCCTCACGGAGTTCGAAATGACAGATAAGTCCGTGCTCGACGCGGCACACGAAATTGGATGGCGGCTGGTCACGTTCCGTACCGTCGCGATGGCTACTGCGGCTCTCCCGGGCTGAAGAGGACGCAGGTGTAGTTGAGCGATGGGGTTTGCCCGCGTTTGTGGACATCTCTTGAGGGTCAGATCGTGGGATCTGGCATGGAGGTGTCGTGGTGGGTACAGCCCGGTATTCGGAAGAGTTCAAGCAGGACGCGATCAAACTGGTAGCCTCCACCGGCCGCTCCATCAACTCTGGGCTTTGCCCGGTTCCTCCCACGCCCCGTGATCACTGCTGGATGCAAGTCGACCGTCTTCTCCGGAGGGCAACCGCACTGTTGCAGCACGTCAAGGATCACCGCACCTGGCGCAAACTTGCTCACGCAACGTTGCGCACGATCGCGGCCCAGACGCCATCGCCGCCCAGCGTGGGAGAAATCTGGGAGATGATCTTCATCTGGAAGCCCGCCGAGACCACGCGAAAGCATTCGGGACCAAGCCCCTGACCAGCACTGATACCCATCATGGCTGTTCAGGATCTCGCCCGAACCTCATTCGGGACGAAGAGGTCGTGGGTTCAAATCCCGCCACCCCGACAGCTGAAACACCAGGTCAGGGCCATCGACTCACGCGAGTCGGTGGCCCTGAATGGTTTCCGCAACCGTTTTGGGAGCCATTGGGGAGCCGATCCCCGGATCCGGCTCCCGGATCTCCCGCTGCTCAAGCAGCGAGCTGCGCCGAGGCGGATCCCTCGGCGGGTGGGTCGAGAAGCGTGAACGCGCAGTCCCCGGGGCGCCGGCCCAAGCTCTGGACCATGACCGAGGTCCTCCGTCTTCGTGCGGTGGAGCTGGCGCAGGCCGTACGGTGTGAGGCCCTTCGCAGCAGCTCTGCCTCATTCATCCGAGCTCGGACCCTGATTCCCGGAGGCAAGGCGTCGCCCGCCCTCTCGTGGAAGTCGCCCGCCCTCTCGTGGAAGAGGTCTCCGCTCGGCCGCAATCCTTCGCGCCACCGCACCGGCCACGCGGCGCGTTTCCCGGCGGAGAGGACCGGGCTCGTCACGCTCCGCACCGGCTCGGGGCAGGCCGGGAGCCAGCCGGCCGGCTGGTCCGACACTGCTCCTCAGCAGTTCGGAGGTGGCCGGATGCCGTCCCTCCCGTTCGGCCTCGGCTGTCTCTTACGGAGGCCCGCGTGCCAAAGTCGCCGGACGGACCGAGCAAGCACATACGCGAAAGCAAGGAGCAGCACATGCGCGACGGGGGATCGCCGTGGACACTCACCGTGCCCACAGGCGGCGACACACTCCGGCAGGAGCGTCTCACCCGGGATTTGCACGACACCCTGCACAGGGCGGACGGTCTCGTCGTCGGCTTCCATGACGCCGACGGGCCCACCGAACCGGGCCGTAAGGGCACCGGCGTGGGCGAGCTGGCTCTCTGGGCTGCCACCGCCGCCGTCGCCCGCCCGGCGTCCCAGGTCCTGATCGCCCTGATCAAGGAGTGGTGCGCCAAGGAGCGGCACCGCAAGGTCGTGGTCACCATCGGGGACGACTCCGTCGAGATCACCGGGCGTCCGGACGCCGCGCAGGAGCGCATGGTCCGCGCGTTCCAGGACCGGGTCGTCGGCGACGACGGTCCCGAACCGGATGACGGCGCGGCATGACCCGCCTCCACAAGCGCCGGGCTCTCCTGATCGGCAACGAGCACTACGACGACGGCCACTTCTCGCCGCTGGCTTCCGTACGGGCGGACGTATGGGGGCTCGCCCAGGTCCTGAAGCACCGCAACATCGGCAACTTCGCCTCCGTCCAGACCGAATCCGATCTCACCGCCGACGACATGCGAGCGGTCATCGGCGAGTTCCTCCAGGAGCGCGACGAGGACGAACTCGCCCTCGTGTACGTCTCCGGGCATGGTGTACGCACGGTGCGTGACGGCGGCGAGTTCCACTTCGTCACCAAGGACACCGACTCCGACCGGGTGGCCGCGACCGGCGTCAGCGCCGGGTTCCTCAACGACGCACTGGAGGAGTGCGTCGCCCCGCAGAAGATCGTGATGATCGACTGCTGCCGCAGCGGCGGGTTCGCCATGGGTCTGCGCACGTCGGACCGGCGGGCCGAGAGCTCCGTGTCCAAGTCCGGCGAGCAGCCCCCGCTGACCAGCAGGGGTGTGTACGTCCTGTCGTCCTCACGGGCCGGGGAGGACTCGTACGCGGACGCGGGCGGCGGCGATGACGTGAAGCCGTCGGCATTCACCGGCGAGGTCATCGAGGCGCTGCGCACGGGGAAGGTCAGCAAGGACGGCGGCAGCGCGGTAACGGTCAGCGACCTGTTCCACTACGTCAACCGACGCATGCGTGCCCAGGACGGCGGGCGTCAGGTGCCGGTGCAGTCCACACACGGCGTCGACGACCGCATCGTCATCGCGGACAGCCCCTTCGGCCGGGCCCCCGTCCTCGATCCTCTGAGCCCTCGGCCCCGACCCGGCGCGGGAGAGCCGGCACAACCGCGTGCCACGAAGTCCGCTCATGCACAGCCCGCCTGGGCCAATGTGCTGGACTACTACCGCGAGTGCGTCCTGGCCGAGAGCGCCGAGACACCTCTGATGGAAGTGAGCCATCAGGACACGTCGTACGTGTGCCTGGGCGGTGCGGAGAAGTTCATCTCCGGCGACGTCGATGACGACGGCTGCGTCGCGCTCCCCGAGGAAGCGGCCCCGCTGGTGGATTCGGCGGCCGAGGAGGATGCCGAGCTCTGGGCGGGTTACCCGGCCGTGGTCCTCACCGGGCCTCGCACCGGGCGCCCCTGGCGGCAGCCGAAGTTCGCGCCCCTGCTGGTACGCCGGGTCGAGATCGTTCAGGACGAGGGCGAAGTGCGGCTGAGGCCGTACGGCCCGGTCCAGCCGCATCCTCAGCTGGC
The DNA here is from genome assembly GCF_042266885.1 of Streptomyces sp. NPDC056061. NCBI lineage: Bacteria > Bacillati > Actinomycetota > Actinomycetes > Kitasatosporales > Streptomycetaceae > Streptomyces > Streptomyces sp. NPDC056061. The sequence continues at coordinate 197,152 of NZ_JBHJWQ010000008.1, forward strand.
GCTCGACTGGCTGGGCGAGGACGAGGCCAACCAGCTCATCGACACGTTTCAGCCGTCCTGGCATCGAGGACAGCACGATCGTATGGCGGTGGAGGTGCGCAACCTCCTCACGCAGGAGTTCGAGCTGCCGTGCGTGCAGGAGCTCCGCCCCGACCAGCTCGCCGACCGCATCGACGTCCGCACGCCCGGCCACGGGGCCCGCAACACCGCGGTCCTGTTCGCGGCACGCCCCCAGACAGGCTTCACGAAGGGTCTTCTCAACGACTTCGCCGACATCGCCGGACAGACGGACCAGATCGGGAAGACCGCCCTCGGTGTCCTCGCGCCCGACGCCTCGCAGCGGGCCCGATCCCTCGCCCACACGGACCCCGAACCGACGCGCCTCGTGACGCCGCTGCCCTGCAACGAAGCGCAGACCGCGGTTCTCCGGTCCGCCATGACCCGCCGCCTCACCGTGGCCACGGGCCCGCCCGGCACCGGCAAGAGCCAGTTGGTCGCCAATCTTGTGGCCACGGCGATCGCGGCGGGCCAGACCGTGCTGGTCGCGTCCACCAACAACGATGCCGTGGACGAGGTCTGGCGCCGCTGCGACGAGTTGGTGCCCGGCAGCGTCGTGCGCACCGGCTCGGCGCGGAAGAACGGCAAGAGCAACGCGGAGCACGAGGCCGCCGCGCTGCACGCGCTGCGCACCGGTCCGGAGCCGTCCACCACTGTGCCCACGGCGTCCATGGCCACCACGCTGGCTACCGACCGCCTGGCAGAAGTACGGCAGGGTCTGGCCCACATCGCGAAGACCGAACTGCGGCTTCGCCGAGCAGGCGAAGCCCGCGCCCACCACGTGGAACAGTTCGGGATCAGCGTCACCGAACTCCAGGACCTGCTCGGTGGCGCGCCCAGGCCGAAGGAGCTGGAGGACAAAGCGCACCGCCTCTCCCGCGCGCGCTTCCTCGGATCGTGGCGCCGAACCCGTTTCCTGCGCAAGGCAGGTCTGGAGGGGTGCACCGGTGATCCCGCCGCGGGCTGCCTCGCGCTCGCCGGCTTCGCCGCGGCCGAGGCGGAGTGGCGTGACAGGCGCGGGCACGCTGCGTCGGTGGACGACACAGCGCTCACGCGCGTCCTGCGCGATGCGGAGAGCGCCGCGCAGGACGCTTCACGCACGCTCCTCGCCACCACGGTCCAAGCCGCCGCCCGGGCCGGACGCCGCCGCATTCTGGACCTGTTGGCGGCTCGGGACGGCAAACGCAGCGACTGGCCCCAGATGCGGAGGGTTCTGGGTCGCTCGGACGGCTCCACGGACGCGCCCGCGGTGGCCGGATGGGCTGTCACCAGCCTTTCCGCCCGGCGGTTCCCGCCGGGCCCGGCCCTGTTCGATCTCGTCGTCGTCGACGAAGCCAGCCAGTGCGCCATCCCCCACGTCCTCCCGCTGCTGTTCCGCGCGCGGCGCGCCCTGGTCATCGGCGACCCCATGCAGCTCACGCACATCACGCAGACCAGCCCGCACCGCGAGGCTCTCATCCGGCGCGGGAACGGGCTGCGGTCCGACTGGCTGGAGAAGCACCACCTCGCCTACCGGCGCCACTCCGCCTTCCACGCTGCCGAACAGTCGGCGGGCGGCACATTGCTTCTCGACGAGCACTTCCGCTGTCATCCGCACATCGCCGGGATCTCCAACGAGTTCTTCTACGACGGTGGGCTGACCGTTCTCACCGACACCCGTGGCCGTCCTGCTCTGGCGCGCCGCCCCGCTGTCATCTGGACGAATGTGACCGGACGGGCCGCCCGCCCTCCGTTCGGTGGCTCCTGGGTCAACGAGGACGAGATCCGCAAAGTGCTCGCCAGCGTCACGTACCTGTTGGAGCAGTTGCCGCCCGATGCCACCGTCGGCGTGGTCACTCCCTTCACGGGGCAGGCCGAAGCGCTGCGCAGGCGGCTGCGACCGTACGACGAGGAGCGCCTGCGCATCGGTACGGTGCACACATTCCAGGGCGGCGAACGCGACGTCATGGTGCTCTCCCTCGTCGCCGGCGAAGGCATTCATCCGGGCGCCGCCGAGTGGGTCGGTGGACAGCTGAACCTGTGGAACGTCGCCATCACCCGGGCACGCGGTCACCTCATCGTGGTGGGGGACAAGGAGTTCTGGCGAAAGCGGGGAGGCGTGGGCGCCGCACTGCTGGAGGCTGCGGAGCGGGACGGCGTGCCCCCGAGTGACAGAGACGAGGACGTGCTGCTCAAACGCCTGTACCAGAACCTCTCCCGCTCGGAGGAAGCCACTGTCGCGCTGGGCGAGACCGTCCACGGGCATGCCGCGGACGCCATGGTGCGTGGCGTCGGCGGGGCAGCCCCCCAAGCCGTGCTTCTCGACCGGGGCATGGATGAGGACGGCGACGCGGCACGCCACCTCCGGCTCATGCTGCACCGCCGGAACCTGCTGGGCAGCGGTGACGGCGAGGTCGAAGCGGCGCGTTGGCCGGCCTGGCGGCTGTACGACACCGACGAGCGGCGAGGGTGACCTCTGGCCCCGGCCACTGGCCAGGCAGGACACTCCCAGTCCGTACGCCTGACGCCACGTGTCCGGAGTTGATCAGCTGGTTACCAGTTCCGGCCACCCGGCATCGCCTGTCAGCCCCTCCACGTAGCCTCGCGGACATGGAGGAACCCGCACTCGCCACCCGGCCGCGCTCCGACGACGCGCCTTCGGCACCCGACGCCGACGAGACGCGCCGCCGCCTCGACGCCTACGCGTACCTCAGCGCGCCGGAGCGGCTGGAGTACCTCGCGATCATGCGGGTCTTCTGTGGCACGCTCCTGGCCGACCTGGCCGTCCCGGACGTCATTGCGAAGCTGCGCGAGGGGGGCGGGACGGCCGCCGGGCTCGACGCCGACCCCCTCACGGCGCGGCTGGAGCAGTTGGTGAAGTGGGGAAACCTGCTGCGCGGCAGCCACACCGTGAAGGCGTCCAGCATCACCGAGTACCAGCGTTCCCGCGCCCGCTACCAGCTGTCGCGGCTGGGCGAGCGCGTCCAGCGGGACGCCGACGGGGTGCTGGCCGAGGCCGACGCCGCCCGTGAGGTGAGCAACGAACTGCTCGCCCTCGTCGAGCGGGGGCTGCGGGAGCTGGCCGAACTGGTCGCCGAACCGGGCGGCATCTCCCCGCAGGACGGGCTGGAGCGGGTCAGCACCCTGTTCGTGCAGTTCACCGGGTTCGCGGACTCCGTCCGGGACTTCTACGCCCATCTCGGCCAGGTGCTCGCCCGGTACGACCTGGACAGCGGCGAGTACCAGGGCTTCAAGGAACTCCTCCTGGACTACGTCGAGGCGATCACGGAGGACGTGTCCTTCCGCGCCCCCCGCATCTCGGCAGCCTTGGACGCGCTCTGGCCCCGCCTCCCGGGCCTGCTGGAGCAGCTGGACGCCCACGCGCAGGGGCTCGCCGGGCTGCCGGCGCAGAGCGAGGGCCGCACGGAGACCCGCGTGCAGCGCAGCCGGGGTCGCGAACTCGCGGACTGGGAGGGGCTGCGGGGTTGGTTCCGGGACACCGACGGGCAGGGCAGCCAGGTCGACCAGTTGCGCGACGCCACCCTGCGGGCCCTTCAGTCGCTGCTGGCCAACGCCAAGCGGATGCTGCGCTCGGCCACCGGCGAGATGTCGCGGCGCCGGGACCTGTTGCGGCTGGCCCGGTGGTTCGACGAGGCCGCTCCGCAGGACGCGCACGACATCGCCGTCGCCGCCTTCGGGCTGTACGGCGCCCGCCATCTGGGCATAGCGCCCGCAGCAGACGAGGTGGTGCCCGCCTACACCAGCTGGTGGACCGGCCCGGTGGTCGAGGTGCCGGTCGCGTTGCGCGAGAGGGGCAGCCGCGCCCAGCGAGGCCGGACGGCATCTGTGGAGGACCATTCCGCGCAGAAGGAACGGCTGCGGGAGGCGGCGCGTCAACACGCCGCGGACAGAAGCGCTGCGACGGACGAGCTGTGCAGCGCCTCCGGCCGTTTCGACGGCGTACGGCTCACTTCGGCGGCGCTCAGTCTGCTCCTGGAACTACTGGCCACGGCGCTCGGGAACGCGCAGCTCGGGCGACGCGCCGAGGCGGACGGGCAGGAGGAGCGGGGCTTCGGGCTGGACGCGGCGTGGAGCGAGGACGCTGATCTGGGCGTCCGGCTCACCGTGCACCGTACGGCGGGAGCGCGCACGCTTCTCCGCTCGGCCGACGGGGACCTGCTGTTGGACGACCTGGAACTGGTCGTCCACAGGACGGCTGTCACGGCGGACGGTCGGGCGGTTGAAGCGGAGCCGACGGGGAGCGAAGCGCCTCTCCCGCGTTCGCGCGGCGAGCACGCCGACGGGGCCGAGATGAGCGCGTCGTGACGCTTCCCTCCGCCCATGACGTGGCTCTGGCAACCGAACGCCGCACCGCGGCACGGCTGTTGCTCGCCCACCCGTTGATCACGTCGGACGGCCCGCACGCCGACCTTTTTCCGCTGGTCCGCAGGCACGCCGACTGGCTGGGCGGCCGGTTCCAGCAAGTGCTCGGCTACCGCCTCCTGGTCGACAGCTCCTACGCCCGGCTGTTCAAGGCCGGGCTCGGAGCCCGGACTGGGCACCGGCTCGTACGGTCCACCGGCACGCCCTTCACCCCGCACACCTACGCCTGTCTGGCGCTGGCTCTTTCGGTGCTGGTCACCGCGCCGGAGCAGTTGCTGTTGTCGCAGCTCGTCGCCGACATCCGGGCCGCGGCGGCCGACGCAGACGTCGAGCTGGAGGAGACCGGCCGGGCCGCCGGGAAGCGGACGCTGGTCGCGGCTCTGCGGCAGCTCGTGGAGTGGGGCGTCCTGATCGAGACCCACGGCCACGTGGGCGTCATCGCCCAGGAGGCCGACGGAGAGGCGCTGATCACGGTCGACCGGGAGCTCGCCCGCGTCGTCGTTGCCGGACCGCTCGCCCAGTCGCGGAACGGCGGCGACCTGGTCCGGCGGGCGGCGGACCCGGGGTTCGGAGGGCCACGTACCTACGTACGCCGGATGCTCGTCGAGACCCCCGTCGTCCACCTCGACGAGCTGACCGACACCGAACGCGACTGGCTCCGCACCCGCCAGCGCCGGGAGGCCCAGGCGTTTCTCGAACTCCTGGGCCTGGAGACGGAGATCCGCGCCGAGGGAGTGGCCCTGGTCGACCCCGAGGAGGAGCTCACCGATCTCCACCTTCCCGGCACGGGGACCGTCGCCCAGGCCGCGTTGTTGCTGGTGGAACGGCTGGTGGAACGGCTCCGCCCGCCGGAGCCCGGACATCCGGCGACCGGCGGCGTACTCGTCGTCGGGGTCGCCGTTCCGGACGGCGCGGTGGATGAGCTGCTGGCCGAACTGGTCGCCGAGTACGGCCGGCGCAGCAACTGGCAGCGCGGTTACCTCGAAGACCTGAACGCCCTGCGTGAAGCTGTGCTGGACCTGCTGTCCCGCATGCGCTTGATCGCTCCGGCCGGCCCGCTGCGATCCGAGGGAGCGGGGTTGCCGGAGGAGTACGCCGACGAGTTGCCGGAGGGACGCCAGGTCACCGACGTCCGGGCGGCCCGGCCCAGCGACGGCGAGGGCTGGGTGCTGCTCGCCTCAGCGGCCCGATACGCCACCCGGGTCACCGTGCGGACGAACAGCGCACGACACGATTCCACCGATGTTCAGCAGGAGTTGCCGCTATGACCACCGATGCCCGGGGGCTCGTTCCCCTTCCGCGTTCAGGTCGCACGCCGACGGCGAGCACCCGCTTCCGGCTGCATCGCGCGGGCATCCGGAACGTGTGGCAGTACGACGAGCAGGAGTTCGCCTTCGGCGACGGGCGGCTGCTGCTGCGCGGCAAGAACGGAGCGGGCAAGTCCAAGGCTCTGGAGATGCTGCTCCCGTACCTCCTGGACGGCGACTCCCGGGCGCTCGATGCCACCGGCACCGGACGGACGACGCTCGCCTGGCTGATGCTGGACGGCTTCGAGCAGACCAACCGGCTCGGCTATCTGTGGGTGGAATTCCGGGGGATGGACGAGGCCGGCGTTCACCGCTGTCTCACGCTCGGCGCCGCGGTCCGTGCCTCGAAGTCGACCCAGAAGGCGGTGCCGACCTTCTTCGTCACCCCGCTGCGCGTCGGCGAGGACCTGCACCTGGTCGAGGCGGGCAAGCCCCTTGCCGTCGAGCGGCTCAAGGAGATCGTCGGCTCCGGCAACACGACGGACCGAGCGGTCGAGCACCGTGCCCGCGTGGCGCGGGACCTCTTCGGGATCACGGACGCAACGCGCTACCGCAACCTCACCCAGCTCCTGCACCGGCTGCGGCGACCCACGGTCGGGGACCGCATCGAGCACGGCGGTCTGGCCGTCCTGCTGGGCGAGACCCTGCCGGGGCTCGACGAGGACGTGGTCGAGAAGGTGGCGCGCAACCTCCACGACCTGGACACCGTGCGAGCCGAACTTGGTCGCCTGGAGCGCACCGACGCGGCCCTGCGCACGTTCCTCGCCGACTACCGCCGCTACCTCGCCGGGGTCCTGCGCTCCTCGGCCCGAGACGTGAACCGGGAAGTGGACGCACTCTCCGAGCGCCGCCGGAACGCCGGGGACGCCGCGCAGCACACGAGCGCCCTGAAGGAACAGGAGAAGGAGTCGGAGGAGGGGCTGAGGGCACTCCGCGAGGAGGAGGAGTCCGCCCGGACGGACCTTGCCGCCCTGCACGACAGCCACGCCTACCGCAGCCTGCGCGAGCTTTCGGAGCGCCGCAGCACAGTGGAGGCCCTGCACACCACGGCCATGACCGCCTTCGGCGCGTTGCGCGGCGCGCACGAAGCCGAGGAGAGCGCGGCCGAACGGCTGGAGGAAGGCGTCGAGGACGTGGGCGCCCGCCTCACCGAACTGGCCACCGAGCACCGGGAACTGCTGGTCCAGGCGGAGAGGGCGAGGCTTTCCACCGGGCATCTCGGCGACGCGGTCGCCCTTCCACGTACGGCCCACTCCCCGTCGACACAGACAGAGCTGGCCGGCCCGGACGGAGAGCCGCAGACCGTACGGCACCGACCGGTGGTGCGCGTGGACACGGCGACGACGGAGGCTGGACTGCGGTCCTGGCAGGGACAGCTGGGAGCCGCCGAGATCGTCGTACGGAACCGGCAGCGGATGGTCCAGGAGGTGGCCCGGCTCTCCGTGCGGGCCGACGAGGCACGGAGCGGCGCGGTGCGGGCCGACGGGGAGCGGGAACGGCTGGAGGGCGAAGCGGAGGAAGCCGCTGACCGTCTCGAAGGCAGCCGCCAGAAGGTCGCTGAGGAGAGCCGGGGGTACGCCGACGAGGTCGCCGTATGGGTGCGGGAGACGCGGACCGCAGCAGGCCCCGAGTGCCCGCCGCTGGATGCCGTCCTCGCGGAAGTAGCCTGCACGGCCGACCCCGACGCGCCGTTCTCCGACCGCACCCTCCCGGTCGGCGCCGACACCCACGCGCGGCAGACGGCACACGCGGCCCTGGAGCCGTACGCGGACGCCCTCACCCGGCACCGCGACACCCTGGCGCTCGGCGTCGGCAGACTCGGTGAGGAGATCGGCCGCCTGACCGAGGAGAGGCGGGCCCGGGAGCGCCGTACGGACCCCGAGCCTCCGGCTCCGCACCACCGCAGCGCGGCAAGGAACCCGGCCGACGGCACACCCTTCTACCGGTTGGTGGACTTCGCCGAGCACCTGGCCTCCGCCGAACGAGCCGGTCTGGAGGCGGCACTGGAGGCGAGTGGAATCCTCGACGCGTGGGTCAGCACGGGCGGCGCCCTTCTCGACCCGCTCACCGGGGACACCCTCCTCCACGGGGCCCCGGCCCACGAACCGCTGCCAGTGCCGCAGACCCTCGCCTCAGCCCTCCGTCCGGTCGCGCAGACGGAGAGCGGCATCACATCCGAGCAGGTGGAGCGCCTGCTGTCAGCGATCACGCTCGCACCGGCCTCGGGGACCACGGCCGCGAGCGCGGTCCACTTCGACGGCAGCTGGCGGCTGGGAGCCCTGCGTGGCCGGCACCACAAGAGCGTCGCCGAGTATGTGGGCGCAGCGGTGCGGGCCGAGACCCGGCGGCGCGCACTGGCCGAGCTGGAAGACCGGCTCGGCCAGACGGAACGGCGGCTGGCCGGGGCCCGTACCGAACTCGCCGCAGCCGATTCCCGGCGACGGGCCCTCACGCTCGCTGAACGCGACTTCCCTCGGGCACAGCGGCTCTCAGCCGCCTGGAACAGGCACGCTTCGGCGGAGGAGACGGCGCGAACACTCGCCGCCAAGGCGGCGGATGCGGCACGCCGGGCCGAGGAGGCCCGCGCTCTGGCCGTCTCTGCGCGCTCAGAGGCGGACGCCACCGCGACCGCCCATGACCTGCCGGCCGACGCCGTCGCCCTGGACCGCGTACGAACCGCGCTGGCCTCCCTGCTCACCGGCGTCGGCCACCTGCGCAGAGCTGTCAACAGCACGGCGGCTCGGCTCGGCGGAAGCCAGGCGGACGACCGGCGATACGCGCAAGCCCGCGAGAAACGCACGGAGGCCGAAGAGACCTACCGGCTGCACCACCGACAACTGCTCACCGCGCGGCAGGATCTTCGGACCCGGGAGACCGCCGTCGGATCATCCGAGGAGAAGATCCTCGCCGACGAGCAGGCGGCCAAGGACCGTATCGCGACGGCCGTGGGAGCCATCCCGGCGAGAGAGCGTGCCCACAACGGACTGCGCGACCAACGTGTGCGAGCGGAGGAGAAGGAGGAACGCCTCCGCGAGGAACTGGCGGACCAGGAAGCAGCCGTGATCGAGACCGGCCGTGCTCTGCGCGGTGCTCTCAGCCGTACGGAAGTCGTCAACGGAGCGGGGCTGGACCGTTCGTCCCTCCCGGGCCGGGTGCCGGACGACCCGGGTTCCAACGCACGCGATCGCCTGCGCGCACTGCGGGCACTGGCGGAGGCGGTGGATCAGAGTCTCGGCCGTGACCGGGAGGAGGTATCGGACGGCCTCCTCCTCAGACGGCACACAACGCTGCGCGACCAACTGGCGGGCGGCTACGACGCACAGCTCGACGAACGCGACGGCATCAAGGTGTGCCGCCTGCTCGACGACCACGGTTCGCACGACGTCGCGGTCGTGGGCGAGCGGATCGCTGTGGAGGCCGCGGAGGCGCGAGGAAGGCTTACCGAGCGCGAGAGCGACGTGTTCCAGCGCTTCCTGACCGGCGAGCTCGGCGACCACCTCTCCGCGCAGGTCATCACGGCGGCCAACCTGGTCGCCGAACTCAACGACACGCTGAGAACCGTACGCACCTCGCACGGCCTCGGCGTGGAACTCCTCTGGAAACTCAGCGACGACATCGACGCCGACGTGCGGGTGGCCATCGAACTGCTGCGCAGCCCGTCGAGCCTCCGGACGCGCGAGCAGACCGAACAACTCCGCGACGTACTGCAACGCCGTATCGAGGACGCCCGTCGCGCCGACCCGTCGGCCGGCTACACCGCCCACCTTCGCACCGCGCTGGACTACCGCTCCTGGTTCACCTTCCACACCTTCGTGGTCGAGGACTCCGCCCCCGGGCGCAGAAGGAAGCTGACCGGCCGCACCGGCCTGAGCCAGGGAGAGCAGCGCGTGCTGTCGTACCTCGTGCTCTTCGCCGCCGCTGCCGCCCACTTCACCAGCCTCGCCGACTCGGCCCCGCACGCGCCCCGGCTGATCCTCCTGGACGACGCCTTCGCCAAGGTCGACGAACCCACGCACGGGCGCCTGGGCCGCATCCTGGTCGATCTGGATCTCGACTTCGTCCTCACGAGCGAGCGCCTGATGGGCAATTGGGCCGAGGTCCCGTCCCTGCACATCTACGAGTGCCTGCGCGACCCTCATGTACGCGGAGTGGCCACGTTGCACTACACATGGAACGGTCGCCACCGGCGGCTGGCGTCGGTATGAGCACCCTTCCACCCGCCACGCGCGACTGGCTGGCGGGCCCCGGTCTTGTCCGGCTCTGGAGTGCGGCACGCAAACGGCTGGAGAGCAACGGCGTGCAGTCCACCGGCTCCCTCCGGCTGACAGGGGTGAGCGCCCAGGAACGGACCGACCTGTCACTCCTGCTGGGCAAGCCCCTCACGGGTACGACTGTGTCGGTGAGGCTCGACGCGCTCGACGAACGCCTGCGGTCCTCGGCAGCAGGGCTCGGACTCGGGCAGATCCTGGAGGAACTCGGTCCTCCGCTCGTCAACCGTCGTGCGGCCCGCGAGGAGAACGCGGCAGAGCGGCAGCATGTCCGGGCATCGCTCGCCGCATCCCTCGACGCGTCCCCGCTCGCCGGGCTGGAGTGGACGAGGCAGTGGTCGGACGTGCTGCGCCGTACCGGCGTCCCGAAAGGCGTGACACCGGAAGCAGCGGTACGGACGCTTCAGCAGGCGGTCCAGGTACTCAGCGTGCTGCTCGACCCGAAACGCACCGGCACCCGGGGCCGCGGCGAACTTGCCGCGTCGGCAACGGGTTCGGCGCACGGGCTGGACGACGGCACCTGGCTCGCCCGCCTCGTCCAGCGCGGCATCGCCCTGGCCCACGGCACGCACCTTCCCGACGACGCGGCCGGCCGACGGGCTCTGTGGCGGCTGGTCTCGGTCACACCGGACGAGGTCTCCAGCACTGTGCTGACCTACGGCCTACGGCCCCTCGGCGAGGACTGGCGTGCGAGGTCACTGCGGGAGCGGGCCGATCACCATGCTGAGACCCACCTGACATCCCGGGACCTGCTCGACGTGCGGCTTCACCTGCGCGCCGGAACCGTCGTCCACATCTGCGAGAACCCACGTGTGGTGGAGGCCGCAGCGGAGGCGGGCTGTTCCCAAACCCTTGTCTGCACATCCGGCAGCGCCGCGACGGTGGTCCTCACCCTTCTCGACGCCCTCGCCTCCACCGGCTGCCACTTCGCTTACCACGGCGACTTCGACTGGCCGGGCATCGCTCTGGCGAACCGGGTCATGCGCCGTTACGGAGCCCAGCCATGGCGCATGGGTGCAGAGGATTACGAGCACCTGGCCACTCGCAGCCAGGCCGAAGGAATCCCTCAGCTGCCGCTGGTCGGTCAGCCCGTCAGCGCGGAGTGGGACGCGGGTCTCGCCCCTGCCATGGCTGCGCTCGGGGTGGCGCTCCATGAGGAGGCGACGCTTGACCTGCTGGTGGACGATCTGTCGGATCCCCCGTAGGGGGAGACGGAGTGCCCGACCTGGCTCGGTCCCGCTCGCGCTGCCGATCCCCGGGAGCCTTCTGGGAGCCAACTCGCTCCCCGTGCCCCTTCGGGACCACCCGAGACCACGACAGCCCGACGCCGGGAAGACCAGGGATGGCACGGGGGCGGGGACCGTGGTCAGGCGTCCGGGGCGCCGCCGAAGCGCTCGCGGTAGGACTCCAGGTCTTCCTCCGTGATCTTCGCGAAGAGCACCGGCGGCACGGTGAACGGGGTACCGGCCGGGATGGTGTCCAGGGCCCTGGCCTGCTCGGCGCCGATCCAGGTCGCGGTGTCGTTCTCCAGGGCGAAGGCCCCGCGCATGGCGGCGGCCGAGGCCGGGATGAAGGGTTCGGAGACGACCGCGTACAGGTGGATCAGGTTCATCGCCGTGCGCAGGGTCAGGGCGGCGCCGTCCGGTTCGGTCTTGATCTCCAGCCAGGGGGCCTTCTCCTCCAGGTAGGAGTTGCCCGCGGACCACAGGGCGCGCAGTGCGGCGGCGGCCTTGCGGAACTGGAGCGCCTCCATGTGCTCCTCGTACTCGGCCAGCAGGCGCGCGATCTCCGCGCCCAGCTTCGCCTCCGCCTCGCCGGCGGTGCGGCCGGCCGGGACCTCGTCGCCGAAGCGCTTGCGGGAGAAGGACAGCACGCGGTTGACGAAGTTGCCGAGGGTGTCGGCGAGGTCCTTGTTGACCGTGGCGGTGAAGTGCTCCCAGGTGAACGACGAGTCGTCCGACTCGGGGGCGTTGGCGATCAGGAAGTAGCGCCAGTAGTCGGCGGGAAGGATCTCCAGGGCCGCGTCCGTGAAGACGCCGCGCTTCTGGGAGGTGGAGAACTTGCCGCCGTAGTACGTCAGCCAGTTGAAGCCCTTGACGAAGTCGACCATCTTCCACGGTTCGCGGACACCGAGTTCGGTGGCCGGGAACATCACGGTGTGGAAGGGGACGTTGTCCTTGGCCATGAACTCGGTGTAGGTGACGTCGTCGGCGGCGTACCACCACGACTTCCAGTCACGGGTCTCGCCGTCGGCGGCGGCGTCCGCCCACTCCTTCGTCGCGCCGATGTACGCGATGGGGGCGTCGAACCAGACGTAGAAGACCTTGCCCTCGGCCGCCAGCTCCGGCCAGGTGTCGGCCGGGACGGGCACACCCCAGTCCAGGTCGCGGGTGATGGCTCGGTCGTTCAGGCCCTCGGTCAGCCACTTGCGGGCGATGGACGAGGACAGGTGCGGCCACTTCGCGCCGACGGTGGCGATCCACTCCTCGACCTCCTGCTGGAGCTTGGTCTGCAACAGGAAGAGGTGCTTCGTCTCGCGGACCTCCAGGTCCGTGGAACCGCTGATCGCCGAGCGCGGGTCGATCAGGTCGGTCGGGTCGAGGACGCGGGTGCAGTTCTCGCACTGGTCGCCGCGGGCCTTGTCGTAGCCGCAGTGCGGGCAGGTGCCCTCGACGTACCGGTCCGGCAGGAAGCGGCCGTCGACCGGCGAGTAGACCTGGCGGATCGCGCGCTCCTCGATGAAGCCGTTCTCGTTCAGCTTGCGCGCGAAGTGCTGGGTGATCTCGACGTTCTGCTGCGAGGAACTCCGGCCGAAGTAGTCGAAGGCCAGCCCGTAGCCGTCGTACACGGCCTTCTGGGCGTCGTGGGCCCGCGTGCAGAACGCGGCGACGGAGAGCCCGGCCTCCTTGGCGGCCAGCTCGGCCGGCGTCCCGTGCTCGTCCGTGGCACAGATGTAGAGGACGTCGTGACCGCGCAGGCGGAGGTACCGGGAGTACACATCCGCCGGAAGCATCGACCCGACCATGTTGCCCAGGTGCTTGATCCCGTTGATGTAGGGAAGCGCGCTGGTGATCAGGTGTCGAGCCATCCTCGGATGCTCCATTTCGTACGTACGGCGCCGGGGGCGGTGCCACGGCGGGCCCAGGTCGGGAAGCTGCAGCCGATGCGGTCACCCGGACCGCACATGGGCGTCACACGAGGTGACGAAACGGGTCTGCGAGCCGACGTCATCGTATCGAACCGGGGTTCTGCCCGGCCTGCGGATTCTCCGGGCTCCCGGGGGCGGAGCGCGAAAGCCGAGCGAGTCCCGTACGGGGCAGCAGATTTCCCGCTGTGGGTCAATTGGCGTAGACCCGAGCGACCTCGATGTCATACAACTGGAGCCCTTCATCGAGTAGTTGACGCCCACATTTCTTGGGGAGAACGCCATGTCCGGTGACTCCGCGCACTGCTGGATCGTGGTGCTGGACATCGAGAACTTCAGCTCACGGCCCGATCCGATCCAGCGATCGCTGCGCAGCGGGATGTACGAAGTGCTTCGGGAAGCGCTGGTACGGGCCGGGCTTCCGGTCGACGACATCGTGACCGAGGACCGCGGCGACGGGGTGCTCATGATCGTCCCCGCGACGGTGTCGCCGATCGTGCTGGCCGGATCCTTCGTACACGCCCTCGACGACGAACTGAAGCAGAAGGCGATGGTCTACGGCCCGGCCCACGCGATGCGGTTCCGGGTCGCCCTGCACCAGGGCCTCGCCGCACGGGACGGCGAGGGCTGGTCCGGGGACGCCGTCAACACCGCGTGCCGGCTGGTCGACGCAGGGCCGTTGCGCGAGGTTCTGGCCGCGGCGGCTTCGTCGCGCATGGTGTTCGTCGTGTCCGGCGAGATCCATCGGGCGGTCGTCCGGCACGGGCACCGTTCCATCGACCCGGCCGCGTATCTGCCCATGCCGTTCCGCACCAAGCATGGTGAGCTCATCGAGAGCTGGGTGACCGTGCCCGGATCGCCGGCCCCGCTCGGTCTGCCCGCGGTGGCACCGGACGGCCCGGAAGAGGCCGGTCCCGCTCGGAACGACGGGCCCGGGGCCGGTGCTTCCCCGGCGGCGGCCCCGGACGGGCGAGGTGCGGCCGCGGGCGATCCGGGCAACCGGCCGCCGCCGAACGGTTCCGGCATCAGTGTCGGGACCGTCAACGGAGACGTGTTCCAGGGCGACAAGACCGTCAACGTTCATACGAACGGTCCGATCAGGCCATGACCACACCGACGGGGGGAGCGCCGGCTGCGGGTGCCGCTGCGGGAGCAGCGCCGGCCGCGGCCGGTACGGGGGGCGGGCCGGGCGGGGACGCGGGTGGCACCGCCCCGCCCGGCCCGGCGCAGGGCGCCGGCGAGCAGCCCGCGGACGGTGCGCCGGGTGCGCAGGACGGCGGGGACGCCGGCAGCCGGGGGGAGCCGCCGCGTTCGGGACCCGGAGCCGAGTCCTTCGAGGCCACCAGCCGGATGGGGCAGGGGTCCCTGCGCCACGACCGGGTGCGCAATGCCTTCGCCAACGTCGAGGGCGATGTCGTCGGCGGCGACAAGTACGTCCTGCTCCTGGGGGGTGCCCAGCGACGCCTGCGGGCCATCTCCCCGCTGCTGGACGAACGGGTGCGCTACGCGTACCAGGAGCATCCCGGTATGCCCGCCGCCCGGGAGGCGCTGGCGGACCGGCATCTGCTGATTCTGCGCGGGGCCCCCGGCCACGGGAAGACGGCCATGGCCGTCCGCCTGCTCCAGGGCATGGACACCACCGCCAAGTACCACCTGGACAGCGATGTCGACTTCGCCTCCCTCGTCGACCTGCTGGAACGCGGCGGGGACTCCATCGAGCGCGGTGCGGCGTTCCTGCTCGACCAGCCGTCCGCGATCGGCGGACTGCGGGGCGAGGTCTACGAGAAGGTGCAGGGGGCACTCGCCCTCGCCGGAGCGTGGCTGGTGATGACCGTCTCCAGCACGGAGATCACCGACAGCGAACTCCTGACCGCGGTCGTCGATGTCACCGAGGCTCCCGACCAGCACGGCATCGTCTCCTCGCACCTGCGCTGGCGGCTGGGCGACGCCGTCCGCGACCGGCTGCTCGCCGACGACGACATCGCGAGCCTGCTGGACGAACTGCTCGACGGCGACCCCGCCTGCAAGCAGGCGGCCGATCTCGCGGCGGCGATCGTCGAGGAGTGGGAATCCGGCAGGCTCGACTCCGAGGGCATCAAGAAGCGTCGTGCCCGTCAGGCCGACGAGGACTTCGACATCTGGGTCGAGAGCCTGCGGGAGCCCGCCGTCCGGAGTCTCGCGATCGCGCTCGCCGTGCTCAACGGCCTGCCGCAGGAGTACATCGCCACGGCCGCCCGCGCTCTTCGCGAACGGCTGGAGGACGACGACCGCCCGCATGTGCTGATGCCCGGACCGGACGGTGAACCGCCCCGGGCCAAGGATCCGTTCGGCGTGCCGCGCCGCACCCAGCTGACCCGGCTGCGTGCCCGCGACATCGGCAAGGAGGACGGTGAGCCGGGCCGTGCCCTGGAGTACAAGGATTCGTCCTACCCGCGTCGGATCGTCCGGCACGCCTGGGTCCAGTACGAGATCCAGAGCGAATTGCTCGACTGGCTGTCGGACCTCGTCGTGAATCCGGCGGAGGAGGTCCGCGTGTACGCGGCAGCGGCCCTCGGGGTCATCGGCGCGGAGTCGTACACCTACCTCTGCGACCAGGTCTTCCACCCGTGGGCGCAGAGCCAGAGCCCGCTGCGGCGCGACGCCGTCGCCTACGCCCTGCACATCGCCTCGCAGGACCCCTGGATCAAGGAGCGGGCGGACATGCTGGTGGAGGGCTGGTTCGCCGATCGCACCCGGCCCTTCGTCCAGGCCACGGCGGCGCGGGTGCACGGCATGGGCCAGGACACCGAGTCCGCCGTCGCCGCCCTGGCCCGGCTCGCGGTCGTCGACCGGGCGGCCGTCGCCGTGGCCGTCGGCCGCAGCCTCACCGATCTGCTCGCGCAGGACACCGACTCGACGGGGCTCGTGCTCCACACCCTGCACGAGCGGTCCGCCGATCACCGGAGGCGGCCGACGGCACTGATCTCGTTCCTGATCATCGCCGCCCAAGTGGTCGTGGGCAGGGACGGCCCGGAGGCCGACAGCACCATGGAGCAGTGGCCGGCCCTGCTCCATCTGGCCCACCGGCGCGAGGAATTGCGTGCTCCGTTCATCGCGCTGTGGCGGGAGTCGCTCAACCAGGCGGAGTTCGCCGAGGAGGCGCAGCAGGTGCTGCGCAATTGGGCGGCCGCCGCCGAACGCGATCCGGCCCTGCGCTCCATGCTCCAGCTGATGGTGGGAGCCATCGCGTACGGGGACCCGAGGACCGGCCGGATTCTCAGGAGGTGCGCGTCCGACTGGATCGATCCGGAGGAGCTGGCACCGCTGCCCCTGACCGCCGCCGTCGTCCATGCCCAGCTCGATCTGGAAGGGGTGTGACGTGACCGTCCCACTCATCCTCAACAACCGTCCGATCACGCGCGGGGAACTCGACTCGCTGCCCAACCTCCCGCCGAACTTCGCCGTCGTCTACTCCCTCGAAGGCGGCGGCTGGGAGGTCGAGACGCCCAAGCACCGGACGATGACCCAGCGGCTGCTGGGCAGGAACAAGCTCTGCTACGTCGTGGACCTGGGCGATCACCGGCGCACCGCCAAGCTCACCAGGACCCGGTTGACCTGCAAGGATCAGGCGCACCGGTTCGAGGCGACGATCGATGTCGGGTTCCGGGTGCACGATCCGGTGGCGGTGGTGCGGAGCAATCTCCCCGACGTGCTCAGCGCCGTCTATCCGCAGCTGATCAGCAAGTTCCGTCCGATCGCGGCGCAGTTCGCGATCGAGGAGGCGTTCGAGGCCCAGACCAGGATCAACGGATCACTGGTACTGCCCCTCCCGCTGCCCGAGGGCGTGACGCTCTACTACTGCCAGGTGCAGCTCGAAATCGACGAGGCGGCGCGGGAGTTCACCCGGGGCCGCACCAGGGCGGGCCGCGATTCGGAGCTGGGCCGTCTCCACCACAGCGCCGCCGTGGGGAACACCCGTCACGAAGCGGTGATCAAGGACATCGAGCAGCAGGCCCGGATCGAGCGGGAGCGGCGGGAACGCGCCGCCCTCGCCTCCGTGCGGCTCGACTTCCGCGATCTCGTCCTCGAACACCTGGTGAAGCACCCGGACGACACCGAGAAGGCGATGGGTGTGCTGCTGGCCTGGGAGGAGGCACGGCAGACGCGAGCCCTGGACCAGGAGCAGCGGCAGGTCGAGATGGTCCGGTACATGATCGACAAGGGCATCGTGCGGGAAGTGGACCTGCCCGGCCTGCGCGAGGGTGTGCTCGGCCCGTCGACCAGTGTCTTCGGCGGGATGCTGCCGTCGGGCGCCTCGACGCCGGGACCGACGCCTCCGGTGGCCGCGCAGGTGCTGCCGCCGGTGCCCCCGGCCGCTCCGTCCGATCCCCGACCGCCGGCGTCTCCGCCGTGGGGCGGCACCCGGGCCGACTCGGGCCAGCCGCCCTCCGGTTCCGCGGCCGTTGCCGGGAGCCGGTCCGCCGATCCCGACTCCGGGGCTCCGGCCGGTGCCGGGCATCAGCCCGCCGACTCCGTCCCCGGCTCGTCGGCCGGTGGGCCCGTCTCCGGGTTCCCGGCCGGTGGGACCGCGGCGGCGGTCGGTCTCGCCCCGGTCTACGTCGTCCTGGACACCTCGCCGTCCGCGGCCGGTTGTGTCACCGAACTCCGGGACTCGCTCCGGTCGTTGCAGACCCTGCTCGCCAACAGCCCGGACGTGGCGTCGGCCGTTCGGCTGTCGGTGCTGACCTTCTCCGACACGGCCGACGTCCGCATGCCGCTCACGCAGGTGTCGTGGCAGACCGGCGTGCCCGACCTCCGGGCGGGGAGCGGCTGCCGGTACGAACCCGTCTTCGGCCGGCTGCTGGAGCTCATCCCCCTGGAGACGGAACGGCTCAAGCAACAGGCGGCACGCGTGAGCCGCCCCACCGTCTTCTTCCTCGCCGCGGGGACCCCGGAGGACGGCGGTCGGTGGCCGGCCGTGCACCAGCAGCTGATGCGACACCAGTACCGGCCGAACGTCGTCGCCTGCGGCATCGGCGCGGCGGACCGGCGGACGGTGGTCCGGATCGCCGACCACTCCGGGTTCGCCGTCGCGGCGCACCCCCACGCGGACCTCGCGGCATCGGCGGTCCAGTTCTCCATGCTGCTTCAGAACACCGTGCTCCATCTGGGGCGGAGTGCAGTCGCCGGCTCCTCCGAGCTGAGGCTGGACCGCCCGCAGGGGCTGAGTCCCATCGAAGACGTCGAGTAGAGAGATTCGAAGGAAATGGCGGAAACTCTCGGGCAGTTGCTGCCCGTGTACGTGCTGGCGGACGAGTCCGGTTCCATGCACCCCTATGTCGGCGACCTCAATGCCGGACTCGCCTCGCTCCACCGGGCCATGCTCGGCCAGCCGATGGCGGCGGCGAAGGTCCGCTTCTCGGTACTGGGGTTCGCCAACAGTGTGACCGAACGACTGCTGCTCGCCGACCTGCGGGCCGAGAACGAGTTGCCGCGGCTCTCGGCGAGCGGCGGCACGAGCTACGAGGCCGCGTTCTCCGCCCTGCTCCGGCGGATTCCGCAGGATGTGGACACGCTCAAGAGCCAGGGCTACCGGGTGCACCGGCCGGCGGTGTTCTTCCTCAGCGACGGACAGCCGAACCTCGGGGATTCCTGGCAGGAGAGGCACCGGGAGCTCACCGACCGTTCGGTGACCAAGGCGGCGCCCAACATCATCGCCTGCGGCATCGGCGAGGCGGAAGCCGAGACGATCCTCGGCGTCGCCACGCAGTCCCAGTTCGCCTTCATCTCGGTGCCCGGCGCCCAGCTCGGCGAGTCCATCGCCCGGTTCTTCACCGCGCTCACCAAGAGCGTGGTGGAGTCGGGCAACGCGATGGCCTCCGGCCAGGCGGAGCTGCACGTGGAACGACCGGAAGGCTTCCGGCTCGCGATTGACGAGGTGTGACGGTGACGCCTCTGTTCGGGCGGCGGAACAACGAGGACGATGACGGCCCCGACGAGTACTTCGGCGCCGACGGGCCCCCGGCCGGGGGCCGGACGCCGGAGGACCGGGAACGGGGCCGAGGCCAGGACCGGAACCGGGACCCGGGCCGGATGCCGGAGGACCGGGGATGGGACCGGATGCCGGAGCGCTGGGACCGGGACCGCGACCGGGGACAGCACCGGGACCGGGACCGGGACCAGGACCGGGTCGTGCCCGGGGACGGGCGGCCTCCCGCTCCGTTCCCGGCCGACGGGCCGCCCACCATGAGCCCGCCCACCGTGAGCCCGACCCTGCCCGGCGTTCCGGAGCGCGGGCCCGACTTCTCGGGAAGCGGGCCCGACTTTCCGGGGCGCGGCCCCGGGTACCCGGTACGGCACGCGCTCCCTCCCGGGCGGGCCACGCCTGCCGGCCAGGGCCCGCCCGCCGGCCCCCGTCCGCCGACGGCGGCGCCGGCGCCAGCGCTGCCACCGGCACGGCCGTCGCCGCCGCACCGGCGACCGAACCACGGCTGCCCGATGCCTGTGCAGTCGACGCGGGAACCCCGGCTGCCGGGGGCCCAGGTACCGGCCTGGTCGCGTTTCGTGTTCGGCGTGCCGAGCCCCCGCTTCGAACCGAGGCCGCCCCCCTCCGATCCCTACCGCCCCGACACCCTCTTCGACGGCTGGTCCACACCCGGCCTCACCGTCCGGCTGGCATCCGTGCGCGGCGACGCGCACCGCTTCGGCGGGCAGCCGCGCCAGGACGACATCGTGGTGTCGGTGCACGAGCCGACCGACACCGTCGTGTTCGCGGTGGCGGACGGCGTCTCGGCGGCACCCCAGTCGCATGTGGGTGCCGCGCTGGCCTGCCGTACCGCCGTCGCCGACGTACTCAGGCAACTGGACGAGGAGCGGCGGCAGGTCGACTGGAACCGGACCGTCAACGCGGCGGCGTATCAGCTGGTCATGCGGATGAGCCGTGGCGCGGAACCGACCCGTGAGCAGAAGCAGGAGGCCCAGTCCCAGCTGGCCACCACCCTGGTGACGGGCCTCGTGCGGCTCGCCGGGGATCAGCTGACGGCCAATCTGGTGCATGTCGGGGACAGCGGCGCCTGGGTGCTCCGCGGGAACGGGTTCCACCCCCTGCTGGGCGGCAAGGAGGAACGGGCCGACGGGGTCTTCTCCTCCGCGGTACGGGCGTTGCCCTGGGTACCGCCGCACGTCGAGGGCACCTGGTACACCGTCCCGGACGACGGGGTGCTGCTGATCGGGACGGACGGCTTCGGCGATCCGCTGGGCGACGGCACCGGCCGCATCGGGTCGGTGATCGCCTACGAGTTGGGCCGCCCGCCCCGCGAGCCGCAGGCGCTGGCGCAGTTGCTCGACTTCTCGCGCGAGACCTTCGACGACGACCGGACCCTGCTCGCGGTCTGGCCGCGTCGGCTGCTCGACGAGAGCGGCGGTCCCCGTGCCATGACGCCCCGGACCGGCGGGGCGCCGGGATGAACGGCGTGCACGCGGACGCCCTCGACGTCAGCCGGGTGGCGAAGGGGAAGAAGTTCAACTCCGGTGGTCAGGGCGCCGTGTGGGCGGTCGAGGGCCGGGTCATGAACGGATCCTGGCGAGTGGCGTACAAGGAGTACCACAGCGTTATCCGCCGTGAGCTCAAGCCGGATGTCCTTGCCGCGATGGTGGCCTTCATCCCGTCCCTGCCGTACGCCACCGGGCAGTGGCTCGCCGAGTGCACCGCCTGGCCCGCCGTACTGGTGAAGGACTCCGAGGGACTCAGCGGATTCCTGATGCGGCAGATCCCGGATCAGTATTTCCGGCGGCTCGACTTCGCACCGGACGAACTCCATGCCGCGGGCTTCCAGTACCTGTTGAACCCGCCGCACTACTTCCGGACGGCGGGCATCGACATCACCGTCCGCCAGCGGTTCGAGCTGCTCCTGGACCTGGCCCGGACTCTGGCCCGGCTGCACTCCCTCGGCGTCGTCGTGGGCGATGTGTCGCCGAACAACGTGCTCTTCTCCCTGGAGGGGACACCGAGTTGTTTCCTCATCGACTGCGACGCGATGGTGCTGAACGGCAGATCGGCCCTGCCGACCCTGGAGACGCCCGAATGGAATCTGCCGTCGGGCGAACGACTGGGCAGCACGACGGGGGACGTGTACAAACTCGGGCTGCTCGCCGCGCGTCTCTTCGCGGGCCAACAGGACGGCAAGGACCTGACGAATCTGCGTGCCGCGAACCCGGCGGTGGGGCAACTCGCCGAGCGGAGCCTGTCCGCCGATCCCGCCGGTCGGCCGTCCGCGGAGGACTGGCAGGGCGCCCTTGCCACAGCAGCCGTCACGGCGCCCACCACGCTTCCGCGGGCCGCACCGCCGCAGACGCCCGCGCCCCCGAACGGGACGCGTCCCGGACCGGCTCCGGCGGGAACGCCGCCACCGCAGCAGGCCGTGCCCAACACTCCGCCGCGGACGCCCCGCACGGCAGGGCCGCCGACGGGAGCCAAGCCCGGGGCCGGCCGGTGGTTCCTCGTGGTCGTGCTCATCATCCTGGCGCTCCTCTTCGGCCCCGGTCTTCTGGAGAAGGCCGAGAAGGGGCTCGGATCCGACGGTTCCGGCCAGTCGGGCCGGTCGAGCCAGTCCGGCCGACCGGGCCAGGACACCGGAACCGACGGAACCGACGGAACCGACACGTCCGATCGGAGCACCGAACTGGACCAGGCACGCGGCCTCGGCGATCTGCTGGACCGGAACAAGGGAAACCGTGGCGGCGTCGGCGAGGCCGTCCGGCAGATGACCACGTGTCCCGGCAGCTCCGGACTCCGTGACGCCAAGGCGGTGTTCGAGAAGGCCGCGACCGAACGGGACGAGCTCTTGCGGGACCTGGCGGCGCTCGACCGCGATCTGCTGCCCGGTTCCATGGTGGACAGCCTGGAAACGGGCTGGCGGGCATCGGCCGACGCCGATCGTGCCTACGCGAGCCTCTCCGACGAGGTGCAGTACGACTGCACGCCCGAGGACGTGACGTCCTCGTCCCAGTGGGAGGAGGCGTCCCGCGCCAACACCCGGGCCACCGGCGCGAAGAAGGACTTCGCCTCCGCCTGGAACGACCTGGCCCAAGAACACGGGCTGGACACGGTGTCCTGGGACGAGCTGTGACCACGGGGCGTCCGGCCCGGAGGCTGCCGGCCACCGGGCCGGCGCCCGCCGGTGCTCCTCAATACCCGGTGCCGCACAGCCGTTTCAGTTCGTCCGGCCGGTCGATGGTCACCTTGTTGCGTCCGGTCGTCACCCAGCCCCGCCCGCGCCACTGTTCGAGGACCCGGCTGACCGTCCGCCGCGAACTGAGGACGAGTCCGGCGAACTCGTCCTGCGACAGCGGCAGGGCGATGAGGACGGCTCCACTGCCGTCCGGGCGTCCGTACTCCGCGCCGAGCTCCAGCAGCAGTGCGGCAAGCCTGGCCTGGACGGCCTCGGCACCGGCGGCGGCGCGGTGGCCGTCCGCCTCGCGCAGGCGCTCGGAGAGCACTTGCTGGAGCGCGAGCGCGATGACGGGCATGGACTGAGCCGCGGCACGGAACAGGGACGAGGAGATCATCAACGCCTCGACCGGGGTGAGCGAGGTGAGTGTGGCGGAGCGCGGTCCGCCGTCCAGTGCGGCCTGTTCGCCCAGCAGGTCCCCGGCCTTGCGGATGGCCAGCACCGCCTGGTAGCCCGCGGCGGAGTCCGCGGCGACCTTGGCGCAGCCGCGCCGGATGACGAGCAGGTGGTCGGTGAGGTCGTCCTGCCGCAGCAGGGTGTCCTTGGGCGGAAAGACCACCATGTCGCCGACGGCGCGCAAATGGGCCCTTGCCGCGTCGTCGAGCAGCGACCAGAAGGGCATCCGGCGCAGAGGGGGGCGGGGGGCGCTGTCCACCGGGGCCGCTTCAGGCGAAGGCGACGACGACGGCGACCAGGACACTGCCGGTGACGGCCAGCACCAACGACTGCTGGACACGCTTGTGCTTCGTCCACGCGATCGCGCTCATGACGACGATCTGGCTGCTGAGCGTGGGCAGCGGATCGGCACCGGCGAGCCGCTGGGCGAGGTCGTCGGGGGCCCAGTGGCGCAGGTGGCCGTAGAAGAGGAACTCGTCCTGACCGGGTTGGGGCGAACGGCCCTGACCGTTGTGGCGGGGGATGACGACGAGAACCGCGAGCACCGCGGCGATCCCGATGAGCGCCACTCCCACCCAGAGGACCGCTCCGGCGAACCCGGACACGTGGTGGAGGGAGTGGCCGGTGCCGGACAGCGCGGCGATTCCGGCCAGCGCGGCGGACTCCATGGCCAGGGCGAAGGACGCCTTGGCGTCCACCGTACGGGTCGTCTCGTGGAGCGAGGCGTGGATCTGCCAGGCGACCTTCGCCGCCTCGGCCCGGGACTCCTCCTGCGACACCCGAACACCCCCCTTGCTGAATCCCTCGTCACTATAGCCACGAACGGGTCGGATCAGCAGAGGATTCACTGCGTCATTTCCCTTTGCAGGAAGCTCATTTGGCGCTCATCCCCGGCCCCGGCCCCCGGCCGGTCGGCCGGGCCGCGGCGCGGCGCGGCGACGCAGTGGCCGGGGTTCGGGCATACGACGCGGCGGCCGGGGGCCGGGCCGGAGACGGAGGCGGTCGGAGACGGGGCCGGGTGTCACCGTCCCCGGCCGTCCCGGTGCGCTCACCGCACGTTCACGACTCGGTGACCTTGGCCACGAAGGCGTTCAGGTTGTCCCTCATTCGCTCAAGGCGCCCGTCCACGTCCAGGCTCTCCTCGTGCCGACCGGCGCGCAGCTTCGGCTGCCGCTTGCCGCGCACGTAGAGCGGGCAGGCGAGGTCCGCGCAGACGTAGATGCCGACGGAGTTGCCTTCGCGGCCCCGGGCGCCCGCCAGCGGGGCGGCGAGCAGGGTGACACCGGAGGAGGCATGGCCCGTCAGGCATATCCGGCAGAGGCTGGATTTCACGGCGCTGGTACGCCGCACGGAGGGCACTCGGAGCGAGATCCCCAGTGGCCCCTGCGCCCCGGGCAGCACGATATGAGCCCTCAGGGGCGCCCCCGGGTCCACCCACCCCAGGAAGTCCAGGTCACTCCAGGGGAGTTCGGCGAAATCGAGCGGCAAGCGGAGCCGCGCGGCCTCGCCCCTGGTGCAGTTCACAAAGGATGAACGGATCTGTTTCTCAGTGAGCGGTTCCACAAATATCGACTTTAGAACGGCTCACGAAAGGCCCGCATCCGAATATAAGCGGCTCCCGCACCAAGACTCCCGCCCGGCAGTTCGCGCGCGATGTCGCGAACAGGGCCCTGTCGCGGAGAGGGCAGAACCGATGCACGCGAAGGCCGATGCGGACGGTTACCAATGCAGTGGTGACCAATGCGGACGGTGACGATACGCATCGGATGCGGGAGTCGGGCGATGCGGGTTCGCGGCAGCCGGTGCATGGCCAAGGCAGCCGGTGCATGGCCAAGGCAGCCGGTGCATGGCCAAGGCAGCCGGTACGGAAGATCACGACGGGGCCGGTGCGACGGAGGAGACCGCATCGGCCGATGCGGAGGAGATCAAGAAGATCCGCGCGCACGCTTCAGCCATTCCGCCATTCCGCCATTCCGCCAAACGGTCATCCCGCCGTCCCACCGTTCTGCCGGATACGCACATGGCAGCGAGCATCCGATATGCACCTTTCATTCGCACATGCGAGTCTGGTGGTGGCCCATCGTCCGAGATCCGCTACAGGAGGCACGATCGTGGGCAAGAAGCAGAGTCGCCAGAATCGCGGCGCCCGCACCGGCGGTCACGAACGGAGCGCCCCTCCGGAGACGACGGAGAAGACGGAGAAGACGCAGCAACCGTCCACCCAGGATCCGGTGCGCTCGATCTCAGAGCAGGTCTCCCACCGGAAACAGCGGAGGTTCGGCCACAACTGATCTCCACGACGCCCCGCGAATGACCGACGGAGGCCACGACAACTGATCCCGTAGATACCAGACTCACCGCCCCCTGCGGCGGCTCCCCTCACCGGGGTGCCACCGCAGGGGGCGTTTTTTCGTGCCCGCACCACCCCTTCCCACCCCCTCGCGGACCGCCCCAGCCCCTTCCCCCCACGCCCTTCCCCCCACCCCTTCGCGGCCTCCCCGCCGCTTCCCCGCCGCTTCCCCGCTGCCTTCCCGCCGCC
This sequence comes from Streptomyces sp. NPDC056061, assembly GCF_042266885.1. Classification (NCBI taxonomy): domain Bacteria; kingdom Bacillati; phylum Actinomycetota; class Actinomycetes; order Kitasatosporales; family Streptomycetaceae; genus Streptomyces; species Streptomyces sp. NPDC056061. The sequence goes on from NZ_JBHJWQ010000008.1 coordinate 222,435, forward strand.
CTCCCAACCCTGCCCCGACGCGGGCTCGGCCGGTGCCGGTCTACGCGCGGAGCTCGCACACCCGGCGATCATTCGGGCATATCAGACCAGTTCTTGTTCAGCCATTACCGGCGAGTACCAACAGCTGCTAGAAACATGGCGCTCCATCATCCCCCCACCCACCCCCCACACTTCGGAGGGCTGACCGCCATGTCAGTACGGAGATTCTGGGCGTCCGCATCCACTCTGGTCCTCGCCGCCGCAGCCGCCCTGGGCGTCGCCCAGCCGGCCTGGGCGAATTCCGCAGCCGCAGCGGGCGGTTACGTCGCGCTCGGCGACTCGTACTCGTCCGGCGTCGGCGCCGGCAGCTACCTCTCCGACAGTGGCGACTGCCGCCGCAGCACCAATGCCTACCCCTACCTCTGGGCCGCTGCGAACTCGCCCTCGTCCTTCTCCTTCGTCGCCTGTTCCGGCGCGACGACGAGCTCGGTCGCGAGCACCCAGCTGGGCGCGCTGAACTCGTCCACCGGCCTGGTCAGCGTCACCGCGGGCGGCAACGACGTGGGCTTTGCCACCGTCATGCAGGACTGCGTGCTGTCCAGCGAGGCCAGCTGCCTGAGCAGCGTGAACTCGGCCGTGACGCAGGTGCAGACCTCCCTTCCGTCCAGTCTGAGCTCGCTCTACGGCTCCATCAAGTCCCGTGCCCCGCAGGCGCATGTGGTGGTGCTGGGATACCCGCGCTTCTACAAGCTGAGCGGCAGCTGCATCGCCGGCCTCTCCGAGAAGAAGCGGGAGGCCATCAACAACGCGTCCGACGTCCTGAACGATGTCATCGCCAAGCAGGCGGCCAATGCCGGGTTCACGTTCTCCAGCGTGGTGGACGAATTCACCGGCCACGAGCTGTGCTCCGGTGACGCATGGCTCAACAGCGTCTCCATCCCCGTCTACAACTCGTACCACCCCAAGGCGGCCGGACAGTCGGGCGGCTACCTCCCGGCGTTCCGCTCGGCCGCGTAGGACACGGCCGAGGGGAACACGAGGAACGTGCCCCTTCGGCCGTCCGTACCGGGGCCCGGCCGGGCCGCCGGGGCAACTGGAGCCCACGGCGGCCCGGCACACGTCCTCGCCGGAGTATTCGCCCGGACCACTCGCCGCCGCCCGCATACCCGGGGGCGGGAGCGGCGGACGGGCAGGAGTGCCGCCGAGTCTCAGTAGCGCTCGACGAGGTGTTCCCGGCCCACCGGGGGCTCGTACTGCTCGGGCCGGAAGTCGGTGATTGCGCTTATCCGCCCCTCCGCATCGAACGTGAAGAAATGGATGGCGTGCAACTCCTGCGGGCCGACCGTGAAAAGGGACCGGGTGGCGGCCTGTTGCCCCTCCCGGTCGACCGTGATGCGCTCGACGCGCACGTCCCGGCCCGCCGGGTGCTCCCGGTTGAACCGCACGTACCTTTCCTTCCCCCGGATGCGTTCGCGGACGTGCGGCAGGTCGAACAGCACCTCGTCGGCGAGCGTCGCGGCGAATGCGTCCCAGTCTCGGTTACCGGCCGCGGCCCAGTACGTCTCCACCGCGGCACGCAGATCAGCAGTCGTGGTCATGGTCCGAGTCTGAGGCCCACCACTGACAACGGGCCCCGGACACGTTCCGCGATCAGGAACCGGCGGCCGGCCGCGAGGCCCTGATCGAGTACATCAGCGGGATGCGGGGGCGGTCGGCGGGAAAACGGTAGAAGCCGTCCGCCTGCCGCTCCAGTGCCGAGAAGCGGGGGAAGAGCGAGGCGTCATGCTCGTGCAGGAACTCGATCCGCAGGCCCGCGGCAGCGAGTTCCGAGACCACGTCGCCGATCGGATGCTGCCATTCGACGCTGCGGTTGTGGACGGTCGGCGCGTCGGAGTCCGCGTACGTGCCCGGGGTTTCGTCCACCCATGCGTCGCGGCTGAAGTAGTCGTGGACGATCTCCCTGCCGTTCGTGTCGTCGAGGCAGTCCGTGATCGGGTGGAACTCCGCGAGGTAGAGAAACCCTCCCGGCGCGACGAGCGACGCGGCGACCTCGGCCCAGCGCCGGGTGTCGGGAAGCCAGTTCAGCGCCCCGACTCCCGTGTAGACGATGTCGTACGACGCGTCGGGGACTGCCTGGGCCGCTTCGTGGACGTCGGCGGTGACGAAGGCCGCCCGGTCCTGTCCTAGCCCCATCTCGCGGGCCAGGTCGCGCGCGGTCTCGACGGCCGGTTCCGAGAAGTCCAGCCCGACGACGCGCGCCGCGCCGTGACGGACCCAGGAAAGGGTGTCGACGCCGATGTGGCACTGGAGGTGGAGCAGTGACTTGCCCATCACGTCCCCGACCTCGGCGACTTCGAAAGCGCGCAGGGCGTCCTTGCCGGCGCGGAAGGATTCGAGGTCGTAGTAGTCGCTCGTGACGTGGATGGGGACCCGCTCGTCCCAGAGTGCTCGATTGGCCTGGCGCCAGTCGGCGGGGGGCTCTGCATGCATGCCCGGGAGGTTATCCACAGGCTGCGGACGGCGCGAACCAATTGTCCGCGCCCCGACGCAGAATGGGGGCATGACTGAGATCACCGGATCCACGCCCCCCACCACACAGGCCGACGCTCCCGCGACCGGGTCCCGCCCGGCGTCCACCACCGGATCCGGGCCCACGTCCACCACCGGATCCGGGTCGGCGGACGCGTCCGTACCGGCGTGGGAGCAGCGGTTCAGGGCACCCAGGGTGTCGTTGCCCGACTGGGCGGAGGACGCGCCGCACCGCGCGCTGTTCGTCTCCAACGCGACAGGGACGTACGAGCTGTACGCGTGGGACCGCGTCACCGGCGAGCAGCGCCAGGTGACCGACCGGCCGAACGGGACGACGGACGGCGTCCTGACACCGGACGGCGAGTCGATCTGGTGGTTCAGCGACACCGACGGCGACGAGTTCGGAGTGTGGATGCGTCAGCCGTTCCACCGTGCCGAGGGCGAGGAGCCCGTGGACGAACCGGCGGCTCCGGGTCTCACCGCCTCGTACCCGGCCGGGCTCGCGATCGGCCGGGACGGGACGGCGGTGATCGGCCGCTCGACCGACGAGGACGGGACGACGGTCCATGTCGTGCGGCCCGGCGCCGCTCCCATCGAGATCTACCGCCACCGCGAGTCGGCGGGGGTCGGCGATCTCAGCCATGACGGAACGCTGATCGCCCTGGAGCACACCGAGCACGGCGATGCGATGCATTCCGCACTGCGTGTGGTGCGGCCGGACGGATCCACGGTCGCGGAACTGGACGACACCGAGGGCGGGACGAAGGAACTGGGCCTGTCGGTGCTGGGCTTCGCCCCCGTCGCCGGTGACACCCGGCTGCTGGTCGGGCACCAGCGCCGGGGCCGCTGGGAGCCGATGATCTGGGATCCGGTGACGGGCACGGAGACCGATCTCGCGCTCAATCTGCCCGGTGATGTGGCCGCCGAGTGGTATCCGGACGCCTCCGCCCTGCTGATCGTGCACGGCTTCGAGGCCCGCAGCGACCTCTGGCGTTACGAGCCGGGGGCGGGCGGGGCTCCCGTCCGGGTGGAGACGCCGGCGGGCTCGGTGTCGGGTGCCACGGCGCGGCCGGACGGCACAGTGGAGTACCTGTGGTCGTCGGCCGCGCAGCCGCCCGTCATCCGGTCCACCTCGGGTGCGGTGGTGCTCGACCCGCCCGGTGCGAAGGCCCCGGCGTCGGTGCCGGTGGAGGACGTGTGGGTGGACGGGCCCGGCGGGCGCGTCCACGCGCTGGTGCAGCGGCCCGCCGCCCCGGCCGAGGGGCCGTTCCCCACCGTGTTCGAGATCCACGGCGGCCCGACCTGGCACGACAGCGACGCCTTCGCGTCCGGCCCCGCCGCCTGGGTGGACCACGGCTACGCGGTCGTCCGGGTCAACTACCGCGGTTCCACCGGGTACGGCCGCGCCTGGACGGATGCGCTCAAGCACCGCGTGGGCCTGATCGAGCTGGAGGACATCGCCGCGGTGCGGGAGTGGGCGGTGGCGTCGGGGCTCGCCGACCCGGCGAGGCTGGTGCTCGCCGGGGGCTCCTGGGGCGGCTATCTGACACTGCTGGGGCTCGGCACCCAGCCCGACGCATGGGCCCTGGGCCTGGCGGCCGTCCCGGTCGCCGACTACGTCACGGCTTACCACGACGAGATGGAGGACCTGAAGGCACTGGACCGCACCCTGCTGGGCGGCACACCGGAGGAGGTCCCCGAGCGTTTCGAGGCGTCGTCCCCGCTGACGTACGTCGACGCCGTCCGGGCGCCGGTCTACATCTCGGCGGGCGTCAACGACCCGCGCTGTCCGATCCGTCAGATCGAGAACTACGTGGACCGGCTGAAGGGACGCGATGCGGCACACGAGGTCTACCGCTACGACGCGGGGCACGGTTCGCTCGTCGTGGAGGAGCGGATCAAGCAGTTCCGGCTGGAGCTCGACTTCGCCCGCCGACACCTGGGCCCGGTCTCCGAGACCCCCGGCCCCGTGTCCGGCGGCTGAACGGGAGCGGCGGCAGGAGGGCGGCCGTCGGGGAGGGCCGACGAGGTGACGGAACGCGGTGGGGCGGGCGCGTCGGTCGGCACCCCGCGCCGGGGGAACGGAAGCGGGGACCGTACCGTGGAGGGGTGTACCGGTTCCTGCTGACCCCGCGGTGGTGGGGGATCAACCTGTTCGTCGTGCTGGCCATCCCTTTCTGCGTGCTCATGGGCACCTGGCAGCTCGGCCGCTTCGAGGACCGCGTGCAGACGCACAACGCCGCCGAGAAGCAGCCGGCGCCGGGCACGAGGGCCGCCGAGCCGATCGACGAGCTGCTGCCCGTCGATACGGAGACCTCCGGCCGTCCCGCCACCGCCACCGGCCGGTACGCGGACCAGTTCCTGGTGCCCGGCCGGGAGTTGGACGACAAGAACGGCTTCTATGTCCTGAACATGCTCCGTACGGACGGTGGCAAGGCCCTGCCGGTGGTACGTGGCTGGCTGCCCGGCGAGCCCGGCCGCACCGCGGTGCCCACCGCTCCGACCGGCACGGTCACGGTCACCGGCGACCTCCAGGCATCGGAGAACGCCGGCACCGCGGGGGCCCACACCGCGGGCGGCCTTCCGACCGGCCAGGTCGGCATGATCAGCGCCGCGACCCTGGTCAACCTCGTCCCGTACGACGTCTACGACGCATGGGTGACGCTCCAGGACACGGGGGTGGGCGGGCTGCGGCCGGTACCGGCCGCAGCGGCACAGGGCACCGGTCTGGACCTCAAGGCATTCCAGAACCTCGGCTACACCGGCGAGTGGTTCGTCTTCGCCGGATTCGTGCTCTTCATGTGGTTCCGGCTGGTCCGTCGCGAGGCCGAAGCGGCGCGCGACCTCGAACTCGGCCTCGTCCCGGAGACGGGCACGGTCACCGACGCGGGTACGTCCGCGAAAGCCGACGCGAGTACCGACGCGGATACGGACGCCGGGACAGGCACCGGGACGGACGCCGGTGCGAAGGCCGACCCCGCCGATCCCGGCGTCCGGTCCGGCCCCGATGTGAGGACCGGCGCCGTCTGAGCCCTCCGGCACTCCGGACCGGCTCCTCACAAGCGCCCGCCCGCGGACGACGCGCGCCCGGACGACACACGCCCGCTGCCCGGACGGGTGTCCAAACAGGTATGCGCGCGAAGATGCGCCGACGTCGGCATGTGCCCCGCAGACGCACTTGCGTGCCCTGCCTCTGCCCCTGCCTCACGGAGTGGGGGCCAGCACCCCGGTCCGGTAGATCGTGCCCGCGCAGGCGTTGGCGATCTTCGCCTCCGCGACCGGCGCGCCCGCCTGCGGCGTATGCGTCACGGCGATGCTGCCGTCGAGCATCCCGCCGCCCCCGTCGCTGCCGAACTGCGCAGCCGTCTCCGCGGCACCGTCGCCGGAACCCGAGCCGGCACCACCTCCGGCGGCGGAACCACCCACGCCCCCGGCACCGCCCGCTCCCTCCGTGGGCGTCGGGCTCGGCGAACCGCCGACGGCCGGGCAGGTGTCCTTCGGTACCCAGGCGAACTTCACCTCGTACGTCATGGACGGCTTCAGCTCCACGGCCGCCCGCTCCCGCGAGGGGTCGGGCAGGCGGGCCGCCGCGTCGCCCGCAGCGTGCTGCACAACCGCGATCTTGGCCGGGTCGGCCGCGCCCAACGCCTGGAAGCCCACGCTTCCGGCGCTGCTCACCGAACACTCCGTGCCGGAGACGTTGGCGATGCGGAAGGTTCCGTACACGGTGCCGTCGGCACCGGCCGCTCCCGTCTCGGCCGAGGCGACACCGAGCTGTTCCGGGTCGCAGGCCGGTACGGAGGAGGCGATGGAGGCGGACGGGTCGGAGGCCCCACCGACCGGGTCGCCCTCGCCCGCCCGACCGCCGCCGTCGGACGGGCTGCTCGTGCTCGCCGGCTGATTCGCGTCGCTTTCGCCCTGCTCGCCGGTTCCGCCGCCGTCGTCCTTCCCGGCGCCTCCGGAACCGCTCTCCATGCCGTTGCCGCCCTGCGCCTGCTCGCCGTGCCCGGCCATCGCGGGGTTGGCGGCGTTCGAGCCGTCGGAGTTCGCGACGTGGACGAAGGCGGGGACCGCGGTGCCGATGAGCAGTGCCGCCGCGGCCATCCCGACGACGGCCTGCCGTCGCCTGGCGCGCCGGACGGGCACGGCCCGGTGCAGGTGGTCGAGGACGCCCTCGGCCGGCTCGATCTGATCGACGGCCCCGTGCAGCATGCGACGCAGCGCGACCTCGTCCAGGAAGTCCGTCGTGCCGAGGCCGCTGTCACCGGAACCACCGCCGCCGTGGCCACCGCCGCCGTGGCCACCGTCTTCGGGGCCGACGTCTTCGGGGCCGTTGCCGCCGGGGCCACTGCTGCCGCGTGCGCCGACGCGCATGGGCGTCACGGAACGCGCGCACGTATCCGGAGGAACATCCGAGTCCGCGCCTGCTCCCGGTTCGACGCCCTCTCCCACGTCCGGGTCCGTGCCCCCGCCGGACTCCCTGTCCGCGTTCCCGCTCGTGTCCGGACCCATACCCGCGCTCCCGCCCGCGTCCACCTTCGCCTCCGCGTTCACGTTCGCGTCCGAGTGCCCGTTCTCGTGTCCACCGTCGCGCCGGCTCATCCCTGTGCCTCCATGACGACCCGCAGCGCCGCGATGCCACGTGACCCGTAGGCCTTGACCGACCCCAGGGATATGCCCAGCGTCTCGGCCACCTGCGCCTCCGTCATGTCCGCGAAGTAGCGCAGCACCAGCACCTCTCGCTGGCGTCGTTGCAGCCCCCGCATCGCCTTGATCAGCGCGTCCCTCTCCAACTGGTCGTACGCGCCCTCCTCCGCACTCGCCATGTCCGGCATCGGCTTGGAGAGCAGCTTCAGCCCGAGAATGCGGCGGCGCAGCGCGGAACGCGACAGGTTCACGACGGTCTGGCGCAGATACGCGAGGGTCTTCTCGGGCTCGCGCACCCGGCTGCGCGCCGAGTGCACGCGGATGAACGCCTCCTGCACCACGTCCTCGCACGAAGCGGTGTCGTCCAGGAGCAGGGCCGCGAGCCCGAGCAGCGAGCGGTAGTGGGCGCGATAGGTCTCGGTGAGATGGTCGACGGTGGTTCCGGCTGCCACGCTCTCCTCAGCGCCCTCGCGCTGTGACGACAGCCGCGCCGGGCGTGCGGCGGGCATGGGCGCGATCACCGGCATGCCGCCGGGTGCGCGGGGCCGCCTGAGCGGACGCACCGTAGCGCCCCGCAAGGGGCCCACCACTGTGATGTCGAGAACCTCTGCCACGCCAGTTGGACACGTTTCCCCCCATCAGGGTTGTACGCGCGCGACACCACGTTCGACGCAGTGCGACATGCCCTCATACGTACCCGCTCTTCCCCAAATGCCCTGAATATGCGTCCCGCCGTGCAAGAAGTGACCGCATAGACGCGCATCTTTCGACCGACGGTTGCAGCAGGCCGAAAGGTCATCGTCGGACACCGCGACACCCCAGCTCAAGGGGTTCAGTCCTTCAACTTGCCCACAGGGTGTTCACAGACCGCACAAATCAGGTTCGATCAGGTTCGATCAGACGCAGGGAACTCGGCGGCCACCGACTCGGCGATCTGCGCCACGTTCAGCGCCGCCCCCTTGCGGAGGTTGTCGCCGCACACGAACAGCTCCAGGGCCCGGGGGTCGTCCAGCGACCGGCGCACCCGTCCGACCCATGTCGGATCCGTGCCGACGACGTCGGACGGCGTCGGGAAGTCGCCGGCGGCCGGACTGTCGTACAGCACCACGCCCGGGGCCGTCGCCAGGATCTCGTGGGCCCGTTCGACCGCGACCTCGTTCTCGAACCGTGCGTGCACGGACATCGAGTGGGTGGCGATGACCGGCACGTATGCGCAGGTGGCCGCCACCCGCAGGCTGGGCAGGTCCAGGATCTTGCGGCATTCCCCGCGGATCGCGAGCTCCTCCGACGACCAGCCGTCCCCGGCGTCCGTCCCGGCCCACGGCACCACGTTGAGGGCCACCGGCGCGGCGAACGGGCTGCCGGCCTCCGCGTCCGCCACCGCCCGGCGCACGTCACCGGGGTTCGTGCCAAGTTCCGTGCCGGCCACCAGCGACAACTGTTCGCGCAGCGCGGCCACCCCGTCGCGGCCCGCGCCGCTCACCGCCTGGTACGAGGAGACGACGAGTTCCCGCACCCCGAACTCGGCGTGCAGCGCACCGACCGCGACGATCAGCGCGAGCGTCGTGCAGTTCGGGCTCGCGACGATGCCGCGCGGCCTGATCCGTACGGCATGTGGGTTGATCTCGGGCACGACGAGCGGGACGTCCTCGTCCAGCCGGAACGCGGCGGAGTCGTCGACGACCACCGCGCCCTTGGCGGCGGCGACCGGCGCCCACTGCGCGGACACGTCGTCGGGCACCAGGAACAGCGCCACGTCGACGCCGTCGAAGACGTCCTCGGTGAGCGGGAGGACCTCGCTCTCCTCGCCACGCACGACCAGCTTGCGGCCTGCCGAACGCGGCGAGGCGACCAGTCTCACCTCGCCCCAGACATCCGCGTGCTGCGAGATGATCTGGAGCATGACGCCGCCGATCGCCCCGGTCGCGCCGACCACCGCGAGCGAGGGGCGGCGGGCGGTCATCGGCCGGTGCCCCCGTAGACGACGGCCTCGTCGGAGTCGCTGTCGAGGCCGAAGGCGGTGTGCACGGCGCAAACGGCCTCGATGACGTCGTCGGCACGGGTCACGACCGAGATGCGGATCTCGGACGTCGAGATCAACTCGATGTTCACACCGGCGTCGGACAGCGCCTCGAAGAAGCCGGCCGTCACCCCCGGGTTGGTCTTCATACCGGCGCCGACCAGGGAGATCTTCGCGATCTGGTCGTCGTAGCGCAGCGAGTCGAAGCCGATGGTGCCGCGGTTGCGCTCCAGGGCGTCGATGGCCTTGCGGCCCTCGGCCTTCGGCAGCGTGAACGAGATGTCGGTAAGGCCGGTCGACGCGGCGGAGACGTTCTGCACCACCATGTCGATGTTGACCTCCGCGTTCGCGATGGTCCGGAAGATCGCGGCGGCCTCGCCCGGCTTGTCGGGCACACCGACAACGGTGATCTTGGCCTCGGAGACGTCATGGGCGACTCCGGAGATGATCGCGTGCTCCACCTTCTGGTCCCCTTGCGGCTCGTTGCTGACCCAGGTTCCGCGCAGCCCCGAGAAGGACGAACGGACGTGGATCGGGATGTTGTAGCGGCGTGCGTACTCCACGCACCGGTGCAGCAGCACCTTGGAACCGGACGCAGCCAGTTCCAGCATGTCCTCGAAGGAGATCCAGTCGATCTTCCGGGCCTTCTTCACGACCCTCGGGTCGGCGGTGAAGACACCGTCCACATCGGTGTAGATCTCACAGACCTCGGCGTCCAGCGCGGCGGCGAGCGCGACCGCGGTGGTGTCGGACCCGCCGCGACCGAGGGTGGTGATGTCCTTCTTGTCCTGGGACACACCCTGGAACCCCGCGACGATCGCGATGTTCCCCTCGTCCAGCGCCGTACGGATACGGCCCGGCGTCACATCGATGATGCGCGCTTTGTTGTGGACCGAGTCGGTGATGACGCCGGCCTGACTGCCCGTGAACGACTGGGCCTCGTGGCCCAGGTTTTTGATCGCCATCGCCAGCAGGGCCATGGAGATCCGCTCCCCGGCGGTCAGCAGCATGTCGAACTCGCGCCCGGCAGGGATCGGGGATACCTGCCCGGCGAGATCGATCAACTCGTCCGTCGTGTCGCCCATCGCGGACACCACGACAACCACCTGGTTGCCGCTCTTCTTGGCATCGACGATTCGCTTGGCGACGCGCTTGATGCCCTCGGCATCGGCTACGGAGGAGCCTCCGTACTTCTGCACGACAAGGCCCACGTGCGCTCCTCGCTCGGTCCATTACTACGGTCGGCTCAGTTTAACGAGCAGCCCGAAAACGCCCCGCTGATACCACATGGTGAGATGTCCCGCTCAACACGTGATCATCGGCGTGCCGCTCCGAGCCGCTCGTACGGGCTGCTGCCCGCCGATCGGGGCCGCACTCCCGATGTGGTCCAGCCCACATGCGCGGCGCGCCTGGTCCACGATGCGGGAGGCACCTCTCCCAGCGTGGACCGGAACCGCACGGTCCGCTCTTCGGATGCCCCCACCCCGCGCAATCCACCCCGCGCAATCCGCCCCGTGCAATCCGCTCCACGCAATCGCTCCACGCGTGCCGCGCGGGACCGAGCGCACCAGCCATACGCGCCCGCGCCTCGCCCTCGGCGTGCTCGCGCGTGCCCCGGAGCGGGACCGGGACGCGGCATCGGAACGGGCCCGGCGTCGGGACGCGGCCGCTACTGCACCGGGCGCAGTCCCAGCGGGCCCGCGATCTCCTCGGCCATCACCCGGCCCGCCTCCTCGGCCAGCTCGTCGTCGACGGTCTCCGAGTCGGTGTCCAGACCGTCGAGCTCCTGAAGGGGCTGGTTGAGCCGGATGTGGGCGATCAGGGACTGCAGGGCACGCAGGGTGGCGGACGCGGTGGAGCCCCAGTTGGAGAAGTACGAGAACTGCCACCACCAGAGGGCCTCGGTGATGCGCTCCTCCTCGTAGTGCGCCAGCCCGTGGCGCAGGTCGGTGACGAGGTCGGCAAGGTCGTCCGAGATACGCGCCGGGACCGGCGCCTTGCGGGGCTCGTAGGGGTCGAAGACCTCGGAGTAGACGTCGATCGGCTCCAGCAGGGCGGCGAACCGTTCACGCAGACCGTCGGCGTCCGGTTCCGCTCCCAGGTCCGGCTCGTAGCGCTCGTCGGGGACGATGTCCTCGTACGCGCCGAGCCGCCCGCCGGCCAGCAGCAGCTGGGAGACCTGGAGCAGCAGGACGGGTACCGCTTCCTCGGGCTCCTCGACCTTCGACACCTCGGTGACCGCGACGATGAACGTCTTGATCTGGTCGGCGATCTGGACGGCGAAGTCGTCCGGGTCCTGCGTGACGGAGTTCAGCGTGGCGTCAGACATCGAGGGGACCTCCCGTGGGCACGGTCGCAAACGGTGAGTAGAACATAGCGTCGCTGAACGTAAAGACGTCGTGAGTCGCGCAGGCGATCGCCGTCGGAACACCGGACGACGTAACGGCGTCGGGCATCGGACACGCGCCGGGACCGGACAACGAGCGCACCTCAGACATCGAGCAGGCGCCTCCCCTCGAAGGCACGGCCCAGGGTCACCTCGTCCGCGTACTCCAGGTCGCCGCCCACCGGCAGGCCACTGGCCAGCCTGGTGACCCGCAGGCCCATCGGCTTGATCATCCGCGCCAGGTACGTCGCGGTGGCCTCGCCCTCCAGGTTCGGGTCGGTCGCCAGGATCAGCTCCGTGACCGTGCCGTCGGCCAGACGGGCGAGCAGCTCGCGGATGCGCAGGTCGTCGGGGCCGACACCCTCGATCGGGCTGATCGCGCCGCCGAGCACGTGGTAGCGGCCCCGGAACTCACGGGTCCGCTCGATCGCGACGACGTCCTTCGGCTCCTCGACCACGCAGATGACCGTCAGGTCACGACGCGCGTCCCGGCAGATGTTGCACTGCTCCTGCTGGGCGACATTGCCGCAGACCGAACAGAACCTGACCTTGTCCTTGACCTCCATGAGGGCATGGGCGAGACGACGCACATCGGTCGGCTCCGCCTGCAGGATGTGGAAGGCGATCCGCTGCGCGCTCTTCGGACCGACGCCGGGCAGCCGGCCCAACTCGTCGATGAGGTCCTGAACCACGCCTTCGTACAACGGAAACGCCTTCCTCTACCTGTTCCTGGGGCCGTGCCTGCCGACCAGGTCCGTGCCTGCTGCCCGCCGCCCGCTGCCGGTGGGGCACCGTGGGCGGTACGCCGTCGGCGGTGCACCGTGCGCCACGTGCGACGGGTCATGAATACAACGTACGAGTCCGGGCCGCCGACGAGAAGGCCGATGCCGACCGGCGCCCGACCCGAAGACCTCCGGACCGTTCCCGGAGACCTCCGAGCACCGGTCCCGAAAACCATCGGACCGCCCCCCGGGGGGGGGCGACCCGGCCGCGCCCCGGGGGCGACTGGTGCGACCGGGGCGGCGCGAGGGGTCAGAAGGGGAGACCGGGCACGCCGCCGAGCCCCTGGGCGAGCGGGCCCAGCTTCTGCTGCTGGAGCTGCTGCGCGTTCTCGTTCGCCGCCTGGACCGCGGCGACGACGAGGTCCGCGAGCGTCTCGGTGTCCTCCGGATCCACGGCCTTCGGATCGATCACCAGGGCACGGAGTTCACCGGAGCCGGTCACGGTCGCCTTCACCAGACCGCCACCCGCCCGGCCCTCGACCTCGGTCCTCGCCAGCTCCTCCTGGGCCGCGGCGAGGTCCTGCTGCATCTTCTGGGCTTGCTGCAGCAACTGCTGCATGTTGGGCTGACCTGCACCGGGAATCACGGCTACTCCAGGCAATTCGACGACGAAATGTTTCGATAAACCGAGCCTACGTGGTCACCACGCAGCACGCCCCACCCACTGGTGAGCAACTCTTTCGAGTGAGTTTGAGTCCGCGCCGACACGACGCCTATACCTGATCACAGGCCCCGCGCTCCCTGGAATACCGCGATTTCGGCCCCGCGGCCCACCATTCGGCGGTAGGAAGGGCATGCGCGTCAGGACACGCACACACACCGCCCGTCACGCAAAGTTACGCGAACGGAACAGTCGGCCACGCCGGAGAGCAGTGATAGCCCACCGTCGAGAACACCGCCGCACATCAGGCGCCACTACGCAGAATGCAGAGGAGTACCCCGGTGAGTCAGCCGGAGATGCAGCCCGAAGGACCCCGCAACGAGCCCGGTTCGGCCGGCTCGGCCGGCTCCTCCGGTTCGGGCTCCGGCGCACGCGGCCGGGTGGCACGGGGCCGGGGCGGAGACCTGACCGCCACACCGTTTCCGCTCGGCGACTGGGCCGAACCGGCCGAGCGCCTCGACGAGCTGTACCGGTGGGTCGAGGACGAGGCACTGCGCACCGCCGAGTGGTACCTGAACGACCGGGTGCGGAAGCGGCGCGCTGCCAGGGCGCTGCGCATCGGTACGGCGGCCGGGGCGGTGGCGGGCGCCGCGCTGCCGCTGCTCGACCTCACCGGGGTGCTCGCCGGGGCGGCCGGATGGGGCTATCTCTCGCTGCTGCTGGGGGCCGCGTGCATGGGGTGCGACCGGTACTTCGGCCTCACCTCGGGCTGGATAAGGAATCTCGCCACCGCCCAGGCCGTGCAGCGACGTCTGCAAGTGCTCCAGTTCGACTGGGCGTCGGAGTCGGTACGGGAGGTGCTGGGCCCGACCGAGGGAACGGCCAGCGAGGCGGCCGAACGATGCCTCGGGGTGCTGCGTCGCTTCTCGGAGGACATCACGGATCTCGTCCGGACCGAGACCGCGGACTGGATGGTGGAATTCCGGGCCGGGCCGGCGCCGATGGGACTCCAGAGCCTGTCGTCCGGCATGACCGGCCATGCGCGCCCTGAACAGGGCGCGCAGCCGGGACGGTTCCCGATGCAGACGATCACCAGGCCGAACATGCCGCGGCAGCGCCCGCCGGAGTCCCCGCGGTGACACCACCGCAGGAACTCCGTGGGTGACGGCCGAGCGGGCCCGAGAACCACGCCCGGCGCCGGTGCCGCGTCGGGCGCAACGCGCAAGAGCTGTCGGGCTGTCGGGCTGTCGGGCTGTCGGCCGCAGTGTCCGTCAGCCGAAGACGATCACTGTCCGTCAGCTGAAGACGATCATTGAGCCCTGGGCGAGGCTGCGGGTGGCAGCCGCGTGCAGCCCCAGCCAGACGTGCCGCTCGCGGGCGAACGGACTGTCGTCGTACAGGATCGGGGCCGCCGGTTCCTCCAGCTCGGTCGGAGCGATGGGCGGCAGCGGGGCGGCCGGCGGGTTCGCCGGGTCGATGCCGATGGACGGGGCGACGAACTCCAGCTCCCTCAGCAGCCCGTGACTGGAGCCGAGCGGACCGCCGCCCGCGAGCAGGTCGTCGTTCGAGAGCGGCACGGCGAAGTCCAGCGGAACGTACGCCCCCGCGTGGTCGTAGTGCCAGACCAGATGGGACTGCTGGGCCGTCGCCTCGAACATCTCCAGCAATTGCTCGTAGTCCCCGCCGAGTTCGTCGACGGGCGTGACGGCGAGGCCGCTGAGCTGAAGCATGTGGGCACGGCGCAGGAAGTGGAGGGCGTCGTAGTCGAAGCCGGCGACCGGGGCGACATCGCCGGTCAGCCCCGGCATGTACGCGTACACGGGGACGGGCGGCAGTCCGGCCTCGCCCAACGCCTTGTCATAGACGGCTATCTCTTCGGCGAACGGGTTGTCGGGGCTGTGGCACAGCACATCGACGAGGGGAACCAGCCACAGGTCACAGGCCACGAATTCTCGCTCTCCCACGGGTGTGCGTCGAAGTATTCACAACGGTCGGGACAGCGTAATGCGGTGTGCACGTCGCGCACAGTGGCAGGGGGCCGGGTTCGGACGGGACGCGCGCCGGGCTTGGGTCGGACATGTGCCGGACAGGTGCGGAGGAGCGGACGCCGCGGGGCGGTCGGACACCCCGGGCCCACGTGATCCGCGAGCCCGGTACGGCGGTCAGCCCGTCGGGGTGTGCGTGCCCGGATCGCCGGTGGTGAAAGGGGTGTCGAGGGCGGCAAGTGGTTGCGCGGTCGGCCGCGAGGCACGCTCGGGGGGCGGAGGGTCTCCGGCCGCCAGCCGGTCCGCCCAGCTCAGCGCGTGCGCGTTGTAGTCGGCCATCACCGCGCGCACCGCGTCGTGATCGCCGAGTGTGATCGCCGCGACGAGGTCCGGATGCCCGTGCCAGAGCCAGTCCCGGGCACGCACGTCGTGGCGCAGGTACGGCACCGCGAACACCCACGCCTGGACGCGCAGCCGGTGCAGGAAGTCGTTGATGTACACGTTGTCGAAGAACGCGCCCAACTCGCGCCAGAAGCGCAGGTCGTAGCCGATCAGGATGTCGAGGTCACCGCCCTGCGCCGCCCTGGCGGCCTCCTGTGCCCTGCGGCGCACGGAGACCAGACTGTCGTCATACGCGGCGGACCTGCCGGGCGGGAGCGCGGGGTCGGGGACGGCGTTGCGGATGACACTGTCGATGACCAGGGTGCGGGCCTCGACCATCGACCGGTAGTCGGCGACGGTGAATTCGCGTACGCGGAATCCGCGGTGCTGATCCGATTCGAGCAGTCCCTGCGCCGAGAGGTCGAACAGCGCCTCGCGCACCGGCGTCGCCGAGACACCGTACTGCTCGGCTATCTGCTTGACGGTGAACTCCCGTCCCGGCTGCAAGCGCCCGGCAAGCACTTCGTCGCGCAGCGCGTCCGCGATCTGTTGCCGCAGCGTGCTGCGGGTCACAGTTCCGCCCGCGCCCATGGCGCCCCTCCCCTGTTTTCCGCCTCCGGTCACCTTAAGGCAGCGCCACCGTGCCCGGATCCGGGCAGCGAGCGGCCGGGAGTCCGGACCCATGAGGCCGAGGGGTCCCGGGGACGCGGGGTTGCGGGGTCGAGGGGTCGAGGGGTCGAGGGCCGGGCCAGGAGGGGAGCCGCCCCCAATCGGACCGGTGGCCCCGTCCGCGCCCGACGGCGAAACCGCCCGTTCCGCACGGCGTACCCGGTCGGGCGCGCCGTGCGGTGGGCTCGGGCTCGGGCTCGCTACATGGTGTGCTCGTCCGCGACCGACAGCGCCGCGTCGAGCGCCGCGAGGCCCTGCTTCGCCTCGGCCTCGGTGATGTTGCAGGCCGGAACGGCGTGCGTACGGTTCATGTTGATGAAGGGCCACAACCCGTTCTTCTTCGCCGCCGCGCCGAAGGCCGCCATCGGCGCGTTGGCCTCGCCCGTCGCGTTGTACGGAACCAGCGGCTCGCGGGTCTCCTTGTTGCGCACCAGGTCCAGTGCCCAGAACGCGCCAAGACCGCGGACCTCCCCGACCGACGGGTGACGCTCGGCGAGTTCGCGCAGACCGGGGCCGAGCACGGTCTCGCCGATGTGGGCGGCGTTCTCGATGACCTTCTCGTCCTCCATCACATGAATGGTGGCGACGGCCGCCGCACAGGCCAGCGGGTGACCGGAGTAGGTAAGTCCGCCCGGGTAGGCGCGGGTCTCGAAGGTGGCGGCGATCTCGCCCGAGATCGCGACACCGCCGAGCGGCACATAACCGGAGTTGACGCCCTTGGCGAAGGTCATGAGGTCCGGCACCACATCGAAGTGGTCGGCCGCGAACCACCTTCCGGTACGGCCGAATCCGGCCATCACCTCGTCGAGAACGAAGACGATGCCGTACCGGTCGCAGATCTCACGGACGCCCGCGAGGTAGCCGGGCGGCGGCGTCATGATTCCCGCCGTACCGGGGATCGTCTCCAGGATGATCGCGGCGATCGTGCCGGCGCCCTCGAAGGCGAGGGTGTCCTCCAGGTGCTGGAGCGCCCGCGCACACTCCTCGGCCTCCGTCTCGGCGTGGAACGGCGAGCGGTAGAGGAAGGGGGCCCAGAAGCGGACGACGCCCGCCGAGCCGTTGTCGGACGGCCAACGGCGCGGGTCACCGGTCAGGTTGATCGCGGTGGAGGTGGCACCGTGGTACGAGCGGTACGCGGAGAGCACCTTCGTACGGCCGGTGTGCAGTCGCGCCATCCGGATGGCGTTCTCCACGGCCTCGGCACCGCCGTTGGTGAAGAAGATCTTGTCCAGGTCGCCGGGGGTGCGCTCGGCGATGAGACGCGCGGCCTCGGAACGTGCCTCGATCGCGAACGCGGGGGCGAAGGTGGCGAGCTTTCCCGCCTGCTCCTGGATCGCGGCGACAACGGTGGGGTGCTGGTAGCCGATGTTGGTGTAGACGAGGCCGCTGGTGAAGTCCAGGTAGCGGTTGCCGTCGTAGTCCCAGAAGTACGCGCCCTCGGCACCGGCGACGGCGAGCGGGTCGATGAGGCCCTGGGCGGACCAGGAGTGGAACACGTGTGCGCGGTCGGCGGCCTTCACGGCCGCGCCGGCGGCGGGGTCGACATGCGGGGCATGCGAGGCATGAGCGGTCATGCGGCGAGCGTAGGACGTACCGGGGACGGGTCGACATGACCACGTTGTATGGCGTGCGGCTCTCGGCTGGGCAGGGTGTCGCGTCGTCGCGAGCACGGCCCGTGGCACATCCGCGTGGGTCGGTGCCACGCGCGGGAGGAACCGGAACCGTCCGCGGGCCGTCTCCTTCCCCGGGCAGCGGGCGGGGCACGCCCTCCTGGTTCCGGGCGGCTGCGCCGTGGCCGACCGACCGGCTGGCTGGCTGCCTGCCTGCCTGCCTGCCTGAGGCATGGTCGGCCGGCCGGCTGAGGCGTGGCCTGCCGACCGGCTCCGGCCCGTCCACGGCGAGGGGAAAGGGACCGGGGAAAAACGGGGATGCCCGCGCGAGGGGCGCCGGAAACCGACCCGTCGCCGTGCCGTCCCTCGCCGCTATTCTCGACGCGTTCCGGCGCACCGCCGCACGGGGGAGGACGCACACCATGGACAAGCTCGGGCCCACCGATCCTCAGCGCATAGGCGGGTACCGCCTGCTGGGCCGGCTCGGTGCGGGTGGCATGGGGCAGGTCTACCTGGCCCGCTCCGACCGCGGCCGTACCGTCGCGCTCAAGCTGGTACGCGGCGAACTCGCCGAACAGCAGGAGTTCCGCGACCGGTTCCGCCAGGAGGTGCGGGCCGCCCGCCAGGTCGGCTCCGCCTGGACCGCTCCGGTGCTGGACGCCGACACCGAGGCCGCCGTGCCGTGGGTGGCAACCGGGTATGTCGCCGGTCCTTCCCTCCAGACCACCGTCTCCGGTCGGTCGTGGGCCACAGTGACACCGGCGACACCGGCGGCGCCGGGCGTGTACGGGCCGCTGCCCGAACGCTCGGTCCACATCCTGGGGGCCGGTCTCGCCCATGCCCTCCAGGCGATCCACACCGCCGGCCTCGTCCACCGCGACCTCAAACCCTCCAACATCCTGCTGACGATCGACGGTCCGCGCGTCATCGACTTCGGCATCGCCCGGGCGCTCGACACCGTCACCCATGGCGGCCTCACGCGCACCGGGGCCCTGGTCGGTTCTCCCGGTTTCATGTCTCCCGAGCAGGTGCGGGGCGAGCGGGTGACGCCCGCGTGCGACGTGTTCTGTCTCGGCTCGGTCCTCGCGTACGCGTCGACCGGCCGGCTCCCGTTCGGGACGTCCGAGAGCGGCGGGCATGCACAGATGTACCGGATCGCCCAGGAGGACCCCGATCTGACCGGCGTCCCCGTGGACCTCGTCGAGCTGATCCAGGACTGCCTGCGCAAGGACCCGGCCGCCCGTCCGTCGACCGACGCGCTCCTGGAGCGGCTGATGGACGATGACACGACGGAGCCCTGGCTCCCGGGCGCGCTCATCGCCCAGTTCGGGCGTCACGCCGTGGAACTGCTGGACTCCGAGGACCCGGAGGAGGACCCCGCGGAACGGTCGCCCGCCGACGTTCCGCCCCCGGGTGCTCCCACCCCCACCATTCCTGCCGGACTCACCGCTTACGCCGATCCTGTCGGTTCCACCGGTCCCACCGTTCCTGTCGGTTCCACCGGTCCCACCAGCCCCGCCACGCCTCCCGTTTCGCCGGTTCCCTCCGGTTCCACCCCACCGCCACCCGCGTCGGAAGCCTCGACGACCGACCGCCTCTCCCCCACACCTCCGGACACCGTCCACCCGCTCCACGCGACGGTCGACACCCCGGCATCCGTACCGCCGCCCGCACCACCGTCCCACGCATACGGCTACCCGCCGCAGCAGCCGGCCCATCCGCACCCCGGCCAGCCGGCGGCCTTCGGCGCGCAGCAGAACGGCGCCGCGTACGGCTACCCGCCTCAGCAACAGTCTTACGCACAGGCCGGGTTCGCCGCGACGCCCCCGTACGGCCCCGCCCACCCGACCGCTCCGCAGCCCGCGCCCGAGCCCGCCCGCCGGAGCACGGGCACGACGATCGCCCTCATAGCGGTCGCCGTACTCGTCGCGATAGGCGCCGGCGGCTCCGTCTACGCCCTCATGAACGACAAGGGGAAGAAGGCCGACCCGTCTCCCACCGCCGCCTCACCGACATCCGCTTCCGACGCGCCCTCGACGGACCCGGACTCCCCCTCGGCCGACGACGACCGGGACAAGGACGGTGCGGGCGCCATACCCTCCGGCTACCTGGGCACCTGGTCGGGTGCGATCGACAATGCCGCAGGCCATTCCACCCGTGAGCTCGTCATCCGGCAGGGGGCGGTCGGCCGGACCGTCCTCACGCTCACCGCGGACGGCCCCCTCGAAAGCGGCGGCTCGTACCACTGCGTCTTCGAGGCACCTCTGGTGTCCGAGCCCTCGGCGAACGGCCCGGTCGAGGTCGGTGCCTCCACCGTCGTCACGGGTGAGCCCATGACGTCCTGCACGGCGGGCAGGCCCACCACACTCACTCTGCTCCCGGACGGCACCCTGCGCCGCGTGAATCAGGGCAGCGGCGAACAGCTCACGTACACGAAGTCCGACTGACCGGCCCGCCCCGAACGCGCCGTACCGATCACGTCAAAAATCCGTCCCGGCCGAGGGGCCCGTCTGCCCGGCAGGGCCCATCTGCCCGGTCGAGGATCTGTCTGCCCTCGCGCCCCGATCGCGAGCCGCCCCTCGGCAGGATCCGCTCACAACGCCCGGAGCCGCCGCCGACCACCGGCGGAAGGCGAGCGGAAATCGAGCGGAAGAAGAGCGGTTGCGGGCGGCGACAGCGGCCACCCCCGTGAGCCGCTGCCGCCGTCCCCGCGCCCCTCCCCCGAAGGGCGCCGCAACCGTGTTCGGACTCTATGGCGTCGAGTAGGCGACAGGAAGGTTCAGTTCGCACTGCGTGGGCAGCAGGCGGTAACAGTCCGCACAGTGAAACCGGTACGCTGCGCTCCGGTTTTCTGGCACGCAGACATGCGAGGCCCGGAAGCGTGAGGCACGGAAGCGGACGAGCTGAAGCGAACGGGCTGAGGCAATGCCGCCGGAGCGGATGTACGGAAGCGCGATGAGCGGAGGACGGGTGCACGGGCGGGAACGGGCCGACGACGTACTGAGGATGTACCGGCTGGCCCGAACCGGCGGATCACGGGAGCTCCTGCGCTGGTTGTCCGGCCGGTCGGCGGGCTGGGCGGCGCTGCTCGACGCGGACGGCGGCGTTCTGCAGGGCGTGACCAGGGCCCCGGACGACGACGGGGCGCGAACCCCCGTCGGACAGGATCGGGGGCCGACACCCCGCCCGGAGACGGCGGCCCCCACGTCGGCCACCGGAACCGCCGCATGGGCCGCGCAGGCCGCCGCACTCGCGAGCGAGGGCGTCCAGGAACTGGCGACGCTCGGGGCGCGCTCCTTCTCCTTCGACAGGGGCCCGCACACCGTGCTGCTGTTTCCCCTGACCGGACGCCCCGACCTCCCCGCTCCGGTGCTCGCGGTCGTCGCGCCGCGCCCGCTGCCGGACGGACTCGCCACCCTGCTCTCCGACGTCGCCATGCCGCTCGCGATGTGCTGGACCGCAGAGACCGTGGAGCGCAGGCGCAGACGCGTCGACCTGGCGGAGTCGCGTACCCGCGAGGCAGTGCTGCACCTGCTCATGACCGGCCAGATGTCCATCGCGCACCAGGTCGCCGGGGCCCTGGGGCCCGAACTGCCCGATCCGGTACGGGTATGTGTCGTGGAATGCCCCGTGGGCCGTCGGGACGAGGTGGCTCGGGTCTGCGCGGAGATCTCCGGCGGCCGGTCCTGGATCGTACGGTGCCCGGTGTACGCACGCCACCTGATCCTGATCGTGCCGGCCGGCCCGGCCTCGGCCGACCCGCCGGTCGGACGCCGGGTCGCCGACGTGGTGGACGAATGCGTCGTCGGGGCCAGCGAGGACGTGCCGCTGGCCGACACGGCGACCGGGTACCGACAGGCGTTCCATGCCCTGGCCGTGGCCCGCAGAGTGCCCACCCGGCACACCGCCTTCGGTTCGGCGCCGGAGGCGGCCCTGGTCGTCGGTACGGCCGGGGCGCAGTGGGCGGACACGCTGCTGAACGCCCTGCTCACCCATGTACCGCGGCGAAGTCACGACCCGGGCGGCCAGGAACTCATGGTCACCCTCGCCTCCTGGCTGTCCTTCTCCTCGCACGCCACTCAGCACCTGAAGATCCACCGGAACACCCTGGCGGCGCGGCTGCGGCTGATCGGTGACCTGCTCGGCCTCGATCTGAACCGGCTGGCCGACCAGGCCGCCCTCGATCTGGCCCTGCGGATCCGTGCCACCCCCCTCGCCTCCCGGGCGCCCGGAATCCCTCACCGGGAGGCGGAACAGGAGCCGGGCGGCACGGCACCCGCAAGGCCGTACCGGCTGGACGACATCCTGCGCGTCCCGGCCGCCCAGGAGTGGGCGGCCCACCAGTTGCGCCCGCTCGACGATCCGGGTGCCTCCGGCAACGCCGCGGACCCACACACGACGCTCCGGACCTGGCTCGACTGCGAGGCCCAACTCTCCCGCACCGCCGAGGTGCTGGGCATTTCGGTGCCGGGGGTGCGCAAGCGCCTCACACGTCTCGAATCGCTGCTCCAGCGGTCGCTGCTCCAGGCCCCGAGCGCCCGTTACGACCTGTGGCTGGCGTTCCGGACCCTGGACGTCGCCAAGGAATCCCCCGCCCCCTGAACCCGCAAATGGGGGCGTGTCCGGTCCGACCGGACACGCCCCCGTCGAGAGGCGGATCGAGAACTGCCGCCGCCGGAACCGCAGGCCGACGGCCCGGAGACCCGACGGCCCAGCGACCCGGCGGGTCGACGGGTCGACGGGTCGACGGCCCGGCGGATCAGCAGCTCAGGTTGTCCCCGGGGGTGGTGCCGAGGATCTGCGTGAAGGACTTGTAGCGGTCGATGCGGCTCTGGACCTGGGCGGGGTTGCCGCCGTTGCACTCCAGGCTGCCGTTGATCGAGCGGATGGTCTCGCCGAATCCGGCGCCGTTGACCATGGCGGCGTGGGCCGTCATGGTGCCCGGTCCGTTCTGGGTGTTCCAGTACCAGAGGCCGGTCTTCCAGGCGACCGAGGCGTCCTGCTCGACCAGGTACGGGTTGCCCAACAGGTCGATGCCGAGGGCGTCACCGGCGGCCTTGTAGTTGAAGTTCCAGCTCAGCTGGATCGGACCGCGGCCGTAGTACGCGGCCTGGCCCGCGGGACAGCCGTAGGGCTGGCTGCTGTCGCAGTAGTGGGGGTAGTTGGACGTGTTCTGCTCGACCACGTACACCAGGCCGCCCGTCTCATGGCTGACGTTGGCGAGGAAGGCCGCCGCCTCCTGGCGTTTGACGGTGTCACTGCCGGTGTTCGCGAAGCCCGGGTAGGCGCTCAGCGCAGCGGTGAGTCCGCTGTACGTGTAGA
Source organism: Streptomyces sp. NPDC056061 (assembly GCF_042266885.1). Classification (NCBI taxonomy): domain Bacteria; kingdom Bacillati; phylum Actinomycetota; class Actinomycetes; order Kitasatosporales; family Streptomycetaceae; genus Streptomyces; species Streptomyces sp. NPDC056061. The sequence continues at coordinate 245,346 of NZ_JBHJWQ010000008.1, forward strand.
AGGAGTTCCGGTTCGGGAACATCTGGTTGAACTGCGCCTCGCTGACGACGAATCCGGACGGGTTGCCCGGGTCGGGGTCGGTGCCGCCCCCGCCGCATGCGCCCTGGTCCGCCCAGACGTCGGAGCTGCCGGGGGTCTCGTTCTGGGTCCACCACTTGGCGGTCCAGTTGTGCCCGTTGTAGGAGGCCGAATTGCCGCCGGTGTAGACGGAGGAGGAACTCCAGGGAGCCGCGCAGTCGGCTGCCGCGGCGGCGGTGGCGGAGGTGGGGAGAGCAACGACCATGGCGACGACCGCACCCAGCGCGGCGAGCAGGCCCATGACACGTCGGTACACGCGATCACTCCTTCGGTGCGGCGCACCGAGCAGGGCGGTGCGCCGCCTTGGGGGTTGACGGCCACTCAAGCTCCGCCCACCTTGACCTGTCAAGGTCTAGACCATCACCGGAAAATCTTTCGAATCGGCACCCCCCGATCACGCACGCATCCTTCGACACGACCGCGCCGCCCCTCAACAGGGCCTATACCAGATGGAGTTCATCTGCGCCGTGACCGAAGCCTCCGGCGCATCCGGCGCATGAGGCACTCGGGAGGCACAACGACGTTCAGCAGGACGGCAGAACGGCAGGACGGCAGGACGGCAGGACGGCAGATCAACGGGCCGGTGGTCCGGTGGGCCGGCGGGCCAGCAGGCCGGCGGGCCAGCAGGCCGACAGATCAGCGGGCCGACAGGCCGACAGATCAGCAGGTCAACAGGTCAACCTCGAACCCGGCGCCGCACCGAGGATGCCGGTGATCCGCTCGTACGCGGCGACCCGGGCCGCGACCGAGGTGAGGTTTCCTCCGTCGCACTCCAGGGCCCCGTTCAGCGAACGGATCGTCTCGCCGAATCCCGCACCGCCGACCATGGCGTCGTGCGAGGTCATGGTGCCGGGGCCGTTCTGCGTGTTCCAGTACCAGAGGGCGGTCTGCCAGGCGATGGACGGGTCCTGCTCGACCAGCCAGGGGTTGTTGAGCAGGTCGATGCCGAGGGCGTCACCGGCGGCCTTGTAGTTGAAGTTCCAGCTGAACATGATCGGACCACGGCCGTAGTAGGCGCGCTGCCCCGCCGGGCAGCCGTAGGGCTGGCTGTAGTCGCACTTGCGCCAGTAGTTGTCCTCGTTGATCTCCTTCACATACTGCAGCCCGACCGATTCGAAGTCGGCATGGGTAAGGAACGCGGCGGCCTCCTGGGCCCGCGTGGTCGGCGTTCCGGTATTCGCGAAGCGCGGGTAGGCGTGCAGTGCGTCGATCAGGCCCTGATACGTGTAGAAGGGGTTCCGGTTCGGAAAGATCCGGTCGAACTGCGCCTCGCTCACGACGAAGTCGGAGACACCGCCCGCACAGGCCCCCTGGTCCGCCCAGACGGTGGTGGCACCCGGGTTCTCGTTCCGGGTCCACCACTTGGCCGTCCAGTTGCGCCCGTGGTGCGAGGCGGCGTCGCCCGCCGCGTACGCGGTCGAGGAACTCCACGCGGGGGCGCACGGCGCGACTCCCCCCGAGGCAGCAGCCGCAACGACCCCGGGAGCCGAGGCCGATGCGGCGGGGACGGGCAGGAACACGGCCGTCGCGACGACGGCACCCAGCACGGTCAGAAGGCTCTTGATGCGTTTCAGCGCTGCTCACTCCTTCGGCAGGGCACGCCGAACACCTCAGAGCCTGTCGGCGGGCCGTCGGGACGTGCCGCCACTCAAGCCCTACTGGTCTGGACCTGTCAAGGTATGGACCAATGCGCAGACCGGGGACCGGTGTCGGCCCACGACGAACCGGCACGCGAGGGCACGGACGACAGAAGGCCGGACGCGCAGAGGGCCGGGACGTACCGTCCCGGCCCTCGCGCACCACAGGCACCACCGGCCACAGGTCTCCGCAGGCCCTTGCAGCCCTACAGATCTCCACAGACCCTGCTGGCCCACAGGTCTTCGCAGGTCCCGCAACCCCGCTGAGCTTGCGGCCCCACAGCCCTACAGCATTTCAGCCCTACAGGAACGAGTTGATCTCGATCGTCTCGGTGCGGCCGGGGCCGACGCCGATCGCGGAGATCGGGGCGCCGGACATGTCCTCCAGCGCCTTCACGTACCCCTGCGCGTTCTTCGGCAGGTCGGAGAAGGTCTTGGCCTTGGTGATGTCCTCCGACCAGCCCGGCAGCATCTCGTAGACCGGCTTCGCGTGGTGGAAGTCGGTCTGGCTGTACGGGAGCTCCTCGACGCGCTTGCCGTCGATCTCGTACGCGACGCAGACCGGGATCTGCTCCCAGCCGGTCAGCACGTCGAGCTTGGTGAGGAAGAAGTCGGTGAGGCCGTTGACCCGGGTCGCGTACCGCGCGATCACCGCGTCGAACCAGCCGCAGCGGCGGTCGCGGCCGGTGGTGACACCGCGCTCGCCACCGATCCGGCGCAGCGCCTCGCCGTCCTCGTCGAACAGCTCGGTCGGGAACGGGCCGGCCCCGACGCGGGTGGTGTACGCCTTGAGGATGCCGATGACCCGGTTGATCTTCGTCGGACCCACTCCGGAACCGGTGCAGGCGCCGCCCGCGGTCGGGTTCGAGGAGGTGACGAAGGGGTACGTGCCGTGGTCGACGTCGAGCAGCGTGCCCTGGCCGCCCTCGAAGAGCACGACCTTGCCCTCGTCGATCGCGTTGTTCAGGACCAGCGTCGTATCGGCGACGTACGGCTTGATCTGCTCCGCGTACTGGAGCATCTCCTCGACGATCTTGCCGGATTCGATGGCGCGCCGGTTGAAGACCTTGGCGAGGAGCTGGTTCTTCTGCTCCAGCGCCGCGTCGACCTTCTGCTCCAGGATCGACTCGTCGTAGAGGTCCTGGACGCGGATGCCGACCCGGTTGATCTTGTCCGCGTACGTCGGGCCGATGCCGCGGCCGGTCGTACCGATCCTCCGCTTGCCGAGGAACCGTTCCGTCACCTTGTCGATCGTGACGTTGTACGGGGTGATCAAATGGGCATTACCGCTGATCAGCAGCTTGGACGTGTCCACGCCGCGCTCGTTCAGCCCACTCAGCTCGGAGAGCAGGACCGCCGGGTCGACGACGACGCCGTTTCCGATGACCGGGGTACACCCCGGCGACAGGATTCCGGAGGGGAGGAGATGGAGTGCGTACTTCTGGTCGCCGACGACCACCGTGTGGCCGGCGTTGTTGCCGCCCTGGTAGCGCACCACATAGTCCACGGATCCACCGAGCAGGTCGGTGGCCTTTCCCTTGCCCTCGTCACCCCACTGAGCACCGAGCAGCACAAGTGCGGGCACAGGCGTACACCCCTTCCGGGCGGGGCATGTCCAAGGTCAGGGGGCGTACGTAAACGTCGCACACGGCGTACGACGATGTACGACAGGCCTGAACCGTCGAACCGGTTGCCCCGGTATAGACGAAGCCCCTGGCGCAATAGCGCAAGGGGCTCTTGCACCAAGATGCTACCCGAGGAAGGACCGAGGTGTCGGCTGCCCAGCCCCCCGGCGACGGTGCGCACCAGCTGCTGGTGGTCATCGACCCGGTAGCCCGCCGGACCGACGGCGAGTCCGTGCGTATCGCGAAGGACGTTCTCAGCGCCGGTTCGCATGCCAAGATCTGCCTGCCCGAGGGGCCCGAGGAGTTCGCTCGGGCCCTGTCCCGCCGGGGCTGCCGACGGCCGGTGGTGATCGGCGACGACCATGCGCTGCGGCGGGCGGTGGCCCTGCTGCACCGGGAGCGGGAGCCGGCCGAGAAGTCGCTGTCGCTGGTTCCGGTCGGTGCCGCCGCCGCGCTGGAACTCGCTCATTCGCTCGGCGTGCCCCGTGGCCCCGTGGCGGCGGCGCGGACCGCGCTGGACGGTGCGGTGCGCAAGCTCGACCTGCTGGTCGACGACAGCGACGGCATCGTGCTGGGTGCCCTGCACATCCCGGCCCGGAGTGAGCTGCCGCGGGACACATCGTTCTCCGCCCCGACCGGGGTCACCGCGGTCTGGGACACCTGCCGCTCGCTGGTCCGCACCCTGGTCCGTCCGACCCCGTCGAAACCTCCCGACGCGCCCCGTGCGCACCGGCTGCGGGTCGAGGCGGACGGCGTCCTGCTCAACGATCTGGGCCACCCCGTCGAATCCGTGACGGTGACCTCGCAGGGCGGCGACTCGGGCCTCGCGGAGGTGGTGATACGGCCTTCGGCGGCCGCACCGGTCACGGCGGAGGCGAAGGCGGTCACGGTGTCGGGCGCGGACTTCCGCTATCGGGCGGACATACAGCTCGGCGGCCCGGTCCGGACACGGACGTGGACGGTGCGGGCGGGCGCCTGGGGACTGATGCTGCCGGTGGCCGGGGCCGGTCGGTAGACATCCGGGACGGACTCCGTCATGCCGCGGGAACGACGGGGAACCCAAGAAGCAGGGCCCGGGGGCGAGCCGGGAGGCGGGCCAGAGGCGGGCCCGGAGGCGGGCCCGGAATCGCAGGGGAACGACGGGGAGCCCAGCGGCGAGGCCCCGGACCGACAGGAACCCAGCAGCAAGGCTCGGGAACGGCGAGGAGACCCGGGCGAGGCCCGGGACCGACGGATACCCCGGGCGAGGCTCGCGAACGCCCAGGAACGGTGGCGCGACCGGGGCACGACAACCCGTCGGCCGCCCGGTATCCCCGGGCGAGGCCCGGGAACGCCCTGGAACAGCGGCGGGCCCCGGGCTCGGGAGCCGGGCTCGGGAGCCCGTCGGGTGTCCGGAGCTACCGGCTCCCGTCGACGACCGGCAGGTCGAGGGTCTTCCGGTGCTCGCGCCAGCGGTCCATCATGCCGCTCAGCTCCTCCTGCACGAACTCGAAGAACGCGGCGGTCTCGGCCAGCCGGGCGCCGGCGGGGGTGTGCTCGCCCAGGGTGCGGGCCCCCTCCTTGAGCGTGCTCTCCCAGCGGGTGAGCACCCGGTCGCGGTTGGCGAACGTGGTGTACCAGAGCTCGTTGTGCAGGCGGTAGCGGTCGCGGCGCGAGCCCGGTTCGCGTTCGCGGCCGACCATGCTGACCTGCGTGAGGTAGTTGACCGCACCGGACACCGCGGCGGGACTGATCTGCAACGCCAGGGCGAGCTCGGCGGAGGTCATCGACCCGTCGTCGTCCGCGAGGAGCGCGGCGAAGACCCGCGACGCCATCCGCTGCATACCCGCCTCGGTCATGTCGGACGCGAACCGCTCCACGAACCGCGACACGGCCGCCGCGTCCCGCTCGGCACGCGGGCCCTGTCCGGCGTGCACATCCTGCTCGGTTCCGCTGACCATCGTCCGATCGTCTCCCCTGGCTCTCCGGTTGCTCCATGACTCCGCCATTCCAAGTTTATACGCTTCCTTAACTTCACAAGTTTGTGAAAGTAGCGTACCTTCAGAACATGACGAGGGCAATCACGGTGGCCGGACTGCACAAGTCGTTCGGCCGGACGCGCGCGCTGGACGGTCTCGATCTCACGGTCGAGACCGGCGAGGTCCACGGTTTCCTCGGGCCCAACGGGTCCGGGAAGTCCACCACCATCCGAGTCCTGCTGGGGCTGCTGCGGCCCGACTCCGGCACGGCCCGGCTGCTCGGCCGCGATCCCTGGGACGACGCGGTCGAGCTCCACCGAAAGCTGGCGTACGTCCCGGGCGACGTCACGCTCTGGCGCAATCTGTCGGGCGGCGAGGTGATCGACCTGTACGGACGGCTGCGCGGCGGTCTCGACCGGACGAGACGCGCCGACCTGATCGCGCGGTTCGAGCTCGACCCGACAAAGAAGGGGCGCACGTATTCCAAGGGCAACCGGCAGAAGGTCGCGCTCGTCGCCGCTTTCGCCTCCGACGTGGATCTGCTGGTCCTGGACGAGCCGACCAGCGGCCTCGACCCTCTGATGAAGGAGGTCTTCCAGGACTGCGTCGCCGAGGAACGCGCGCGCGGGCGGACGATTCTGCTGTCCAGCCACATCCTCAGCGAGGTCGAGGCACTCTGCGACCGGGTGAGCATCATCCGCCAGGGACGGACGGTGGAGACCGGCTCCCTGGCGGACATGCGCCACCTGACCCGTACGCACATCACCGCCGAGCTCGCCGGAACGCCCGAGGGTCTGGCGCTTCTGCCCGGTGTCCACGATCTCGACATCCACCTCGATGGTCAGGGCCCGCGTGTGACGCTCCAAGTGGACACGGATCAACTGGACGCGGTGCTGAGATCCCTCTCCGCGGCGGGAGTACGGACGCTCGTCAGCACGCCGCCCACGCTGGAGGAGCTCTTCCTCCGTCACTACGCGACGGACTCCACGGATGCGGCGCACACGACTGCCACGCCGAAGAGCACGGCGGACGTGGCACGCACGGAGGACGGCTCGGGCAGTGACCGGGGGACGGGGGTGACGGCTCGATGACCGCCACGACCATGACGGCGCCGGTCGGAGCGGGCCGACGGACCGGAGCGGGAACGGGAAGCGGGCAGTTCGCCGGCACCTGGCCCCTGCTGCGGCTCGCGCTGCGGCGCGACCGGCTCATGATGCCGATCTGGGTGCTCATGCTCGGCGGGTCCTTCTCCTCCGTCGGCACGTCGATCGCCTCGCTGTACGACACCGCCGCCCGACGTGCCGAGCTCGCCGCGTCGATGAACGGCAACAGCTCCCTGCGGGCGCTGTACGGACCGGTCTTCGCCGACTCGGTCGGCGGGCTCGTCAGCTGGCGGATGGTCTGCTTCGGCGGGGCATTGGCAGCCGTGATGAGCCTGATCGTCGTCGTGCGGCACACCCGCGAGGAGGAGGAGACCGGCCGTCAGGAGATGCTTTCCTCGGCCATGGTGGGGCGCCGCGCGCCGCTGACCGCCGCACTGCTCGCCGCCGTGCTCGCCAACACCGCCCTGGCCCTGGTCATCGCGGTCGGCATGGCCGGCTCCGGCGCGGGGGGATCTGGTGCGGTGGCACTCGCCCTGGCGGTCGCCGGGACCGGTGTGCTGTTCGCCTGCACTGCCGCGACGGCGGCGCAGTTCACCGAGAGCGCGCGGCTCGCGAAGGGCCTCACCGCAACGGCGATCGGTGGCGCGTTCGTCCTGAAGGCCGCGGGGGACTCGTCGGCGGATGACGGCTCGTCCGTGCTGACCTGGCTCTCCCCCCTCGGCTGGGCGGAGAACGTGCGCGCGTACGCGGAAACGCGCTGGTGGGTGCTGCTCGCCATGGGGGCCGCGATCGTGGTCCAGGCCGTCCTCGCGTACGCGCTGGCGGGACGACGTGATGTCGGCATGAGCTTCCTGGCCACCCGGCCCGGGCCCGCGCAGGGGCGGATCTCCTCGGCGTCCGGACTCGCACTGCGGCTCCAGCGAGGTGCGCTGATCGGGTGGACGCTGTCCTTCGGCGCGGTCGGTGTCGTCTTCGGCGGGCTGACCGGCGGGGCGTCGGACCTCGTAGGCGACAACCCGAGAACGCGGGAGATCTTCGAGCGAATGGGCGGTCAGGCCGGACTGACCGACGCGTTCCTCGCGGCGATGATCTCCATGCTCGGCATGGTCGCGGCCCTGTACGTCGTCGCGTCGGTGCTGCGACTGCACGGCGAGGAGACCGCCGGGCACGCCGAACCCGTGCTGACGTGCGGGGTGAGCAGATTGCGGTGGGCGGCCGGTCACCTGGTCATCGCGTTCGGCGGAGCGGCCCTGATCATGACGGTGGGCGGCCTCGGTCTGGCCGTCGGCTACGGGCACCGGCTTCCGGCCGTACTGGGTGCGTCGATGGTCCAGCTGCCGGCGATCTGGCTGATGGGCGGGGTCGCGGTCCTGCTGTACGGGGTACTGCCGAAGGCCGCGGTCGCCTCCTGGGGGGTGGCGGGGCTGTGCCTGGCGCTGGGGTGGATCGGGCCCGCACTCGATCTGCCGCAACCGGTGATGGACGTGTCGCCGTTCACCCATCTGCCGAAGCTTCCGGGAGGGAGCGGGATGGAGTGGGGCCCGGTGCTCGCCCTCACGGCGGTCGCGGTGACGCTGGTGGTGGCCGGAACGGCGGCACTACGACGACGCGATGTCCTGACGTGACAGTGGGCCAGGTGGTCCGGATGACTCAGGTGATTCAGATGGCTCAAGTGATCTGCATGGCCCAGGTGGCCCACACGGCCCAGGTGGCCCGAACGGCCCATGTGGCCCGAACGGCTCAGGTGCCCCGGATGGCCGAGCGGGAGGGGCGAGCACCGGGCGAGCTGTTCTTGCTCGATGACACGCGGGACGCGGGGCGTCTCGACGACATGCGGGACGTGGGGACGCAGGGCGCGGGACGCATCGGCCGTCTCACCGCTCGCTCCTCCCTGCCTCCCCCGTGACCTTTTTCGTGGTCCCGCCCCCGCTCGCCCCTTCACAACTCGACGAGGAGTTCCCGCAAGCCCCTGATCACGTAGCCCGGGTTCCACTCCGGTTCGGCCACCGGCCGCAGGTCCGGGGCCCGGCGCAGCATCTCGCCGAAGGACGCCGTCAGTTCCAATCGGGCCAGTGGGGCACCCAGGCAGTAGTGGATGCCCGCGCCGAAAGTGATGTGCGGGTTCTCGCGGCGGCCGAGGTCCAGGGTGTCGGGAGCCTCGAAGCGGGCCGGATCACGGTTGGCGGAGCCGAAGAGCAGGGCCACTTCGGAGCCACGCGGAATGATCGTGCCGTCGATCTCGATGTCGTCGAGCACCCACCGTTCGAACATCTGGAGCGGAGTGTCGTACCGCATCAGCTCCTCGATCGCCGTCGGCAGCAGACCGGGGTCGGCACGCAGGGCAGCCAGTTGTTCCGGGTGGCGCAGCAATGTCCACCAGCCATTCACGGTGGTGTTGACGGTCGCCTCGTGCCCGGCGTTGAGCAGGAGCACACAGGTGGAGATCATCTCCTGTTCACTGAGGCGCTCCCCTTCGTCGTGGGCGGCGATCAGCGCGGAGATCAAATCCGTACCGGGGTTCTTGCGCCGCTCCTCGATCAGTTCGCGCAGATAGGCGGAGAAGTCGAGCGAGGCACGAACCGCAGCACGGGCGGTGTCGTCGGACGGGTTCAGTTCGAACATCCCGCAGATCGCCGCCGACCAGGGACGCAGCGGGGCGCGATCGGACTCCGGGATACCGAGCATCTCGGCGATGACGGCCACGGGGAGCGGCTCGGCGACCGCCGTGAGCAGGTCGCCACCGCCCGTCTCGACGAACGAGTCGACGAGTTCGGCGGCGAGTCGCCGGACCGTCGGGGCCAGCTCCTCGACCGTGCGCGGGGTGAATGCCTTGGAGACCAGCCGCCGGATCCGGGTGTGGTCGGGCGCCTCCAGATCGAGGAGTCCCTGCCCGTTGAGGGTGTGGAAGGGCTCGTGCTCGACGGACGGCGGGGTACGGCCGAACTCCTCGTGGGAGAAGCGATGCAGATACGTGCGGCCGAGACGGCGATCGCGCAGCAACGCCGAGACGTCGGCGTGATGTGGGACGAGCCACTGGTTGCTGGGCTCGAAGTAGTGCACCCGGCCTGCCGTCCGCAGCGCGGCGTAGGCCGGGTACGGGTCGGCCACGAACGCCGAGGACCAGGGATCGAAGAAGACCGAGGGCTCGGCATGCCCGGCGGCGGCCGAGGGATGGGAGGAGTCGGAGGACCTGGAGGACCCGCAGGAATCGAAGAATTCGGAGGACCCGCAGGAATCGGAGGACCCGGAGGAGCTGGGGGAGCTGGGGGAGCTGGGGGAATCGATCGGTCCGGTTGATCCGGATGGTTCAGGGTGTTCGGTTGATTCGGACAGTTCGGATGGGGCATCGGCCCCGGTACGGGCAGACTCGTGCATGGGCGGACGCTAACCGGCCGGGCCGCTGTCGGCCACCCGCCCGGGTTCATCGAAAGCCCATGCTCGACCGGAGCCCCGGTCAGGAGGGCGTGACCAGCCGTGCCTCGTACGCGAAAACGGCAGCCTGGGTACGGTCGCGCAGTCCCAGCTTCACCAGGATGCGACTGACATGCGTCTTGATGGTGGACTCGGCGACCACCAGGTGCGAGGCGATCTCCGCGTTCGACCGGCCCTGGGCGATCAGGACCAGCACTTCCGTCTCGCGTTCCGTGAGGTCGCCGATGCGGGCGAGGGCGGGTGGACGGGAGGGCTCGGCGAGCTTGGAGAACTCGTTGATCAGGCGTCTGGTGATGGTCGGGGCCAGCAGCGCCTCGCCCGAGGCGACCACCCTCACGCCTTCGGCGAGTTGGCGGGCGGAGGCGTCCTTGAGGAGGAAGCCGGACGCTCCGGCGCGCAGCGCCTGGTACACGTACTCGTCCAGGTCGAAGGTGGTCAGCACCAGCACCTTGGCATCCGCGTCGGCGGCGACGATCTCGCGAGTGGCCTCGATGCCGTTGAGTTCCGGCATCCGGATGTCCATCAGCACCACGTCCGGGCGCAGCGCGGCCACCTGTGCGACGGCCTGTCGCCCGTCGACTGCCTCACCCACGACTTCGATGCCCGGCATCGCGTTGAGCAGGACCGAGAAACCCTCACGAACCATCATCTGGTCGTCGACGATCAATACCCGGATGGACGGGGCGGCAGATGTGATGGTGGTGGCGGATACAGAAGTCATGCCCGCTCCGTCCTTTCCTTCTGTGCGGTCCCTGTCGCCTTGTTCAGGTCGTACGCCGCGCCCGAGCCGTACGCCCCGTTCGCCCCGTCCATCCCGTTCATCTCATTCATCCCGTTCATCTTGTGTGCCCCACGGACTTCTTGCGTTTGCCGGGATTCCCGGCCCTCTTCCGTGCCGGATGCGGATGCGGGTGCGGACGTGAAGTCGGCGGAGGAGTCGGTGCAGGAGTCGGGAGTGAACGCGACGGGGAGGAACGCGGCAATCTCGTAGCCGCCCTCCTCGGTCGCTCCGGCCGTCATGGTGCCGTTCAGCATCACGACCCGCTCCCGCATGCCCGTGATTCCGTGGCCGGCTCCCGGCGAGGGCTGCACCGGGGCGGTCGGCGGCCCGTTCACGACCCGCAGTCCGAGCCCACCCAGCACGTAGCCGATCTCCACCTGGGCGGCGGCGCCCGGCGCGTGCCTCAGCGTGTTGCTGAGGGCTTCCTGAATGATCCGGTACGCCGACAGTTCGACCCCCTGCGGAAGTTGGCATACCGCACCCGTGACCGTCTTCTCGGTTTCCAGGCCCGCCTCGCGCACATTGTCGAGGAGCCTGTCGAGCTGGGCGAGGGTGGGTTGCGGGGCGTCCGGAACCTCCTGGTCGTCGGCCCGTACGACACCGAGCACGCGACGCAGTTCGGTGAGCGCGGAGACCGCGTTCTCCCGGATGGTCACGAACGCCTGCTCCAACTCGGGCGGCGGGTTCTCCACCCGGTAGGGGGCGGCCTCGGCCTGGATCGCGACGACCGACATGTGATGGGCGACCACGTCGTGCAGTTCCCGGGCGATGGTGGTCCGTTCCTCCAGCAGGGTGCGCCGGTCCCGTTCGACGGCGGTGACGGTGCGCTGCACGGTCACCTCGCGCTCCGCGTCACGACGGACCAGCACCACGGTGACGATCAGCAGCGCGAACGCGGAGACCACGGTGAACGGGCCGGTGGTCGACGCGTCGTGCCAGAAGCCGAAGTTGTCCATCAGGGCGCCGAACAGCGCCGTGATCCCCCACATCCAGGCGGCGGTGCGGGGCCGGGTCCGGGCCGCGACCACCACCAGCACCACCAGGTGGGAGACGAGGGTGTTCTCCGTCCAGGGCCAGGAGTCGCCGCTGAGGAACGCGACGAACGGGGCGAGCACCAGCGACGCCCAGAACGCGCCGACCGGCCGGACCAGTGTCATCAGCACCGTGACCGCCGGAAGCAGCGCTGCGACGACGACATCGACCAGGAAATGCAGGTGGGAGGAGCCCGACGAGGCCATGCCGACGACGAACACGAAGAACGCCGCCGCGCCGACCAGCATGTGGGGGGTCCAGGCGATCCGTTCGCGCATCCGGTCCGGCAGCTTTCCGGTCACCGGTCCGTCGGTGCGCATCCGTCCCATCGAGCGGTACGCGAAGACGTCGGTGAGGAGGTCCTGTCGCAAGCCTCCCAATATCTTGGCGGCCAGCCTGAACTCGGGGCTTCTGGTCTTGGTCTCGGTCACGATTCCAAAGTAGGAGCCGGAACGGCCGGCGTCGTCAGCAGTGATGCGGATCCTGCGCGGTCCGTCGCAAGTACTACGCGGGTACGGACCGGCGGCCGATCGGGGTTCACCACGCCAGCTGGGCGAGCTCCTCCGCCACCACCGCGCAGGCGCCGCTCGCCGGGTCGATCAGCGGGAAGTGACCGACCTCGGGCAGCAGGGTCAGCCCCACCGTCTCTCCCGCCCTCGCCGCCGCGTCGACGAATGCCTCCGACACGGCCTGCGGCACGTCCAGGTCGGCGGTCCCCTGCACCACGGTCGTGGCGATGCCGGTGGGCAGCAGCACGGCCGGGTCGGCGTGCCGGGCTCGTTCCTCGAAGTCGGCGTCGCCGCCGAGGAACTGACCGACCGCACCGGAGCACACGTCCAGCTCGACGGCCTTGGTGAAGTCGGCGATCGGAGCGAGGGCGACGACACCCCGCAGCGGTGGCGGCGCGGGCAGCTGCCACGGCAACCCCTCGGGCAGTACGTGCCGGGCGGCGGCCCACAGGGCGAGCTGCCCGCCCGCCGAGTGCCCGGTCACGACGATCCGGCGCGCATCGGCCTCCGGCAGCTCCCGGGCCAACAGGCCGGGCAGCGCGTCCATCGCCGCGGCGACGTCGTCGAAGGTCTCCGGCCACCGCCCCGCCACCGGCTCCGAACCCCGCTGCTGCGGGATCTCGCTGCCGCACCGGTACTCGACACTGGCCACGGCGAAACCGCGCCGGGCGAGGAAGTCCGCGAACGGTGACACATGTTGCCGGTCGTAGGGCGCCCGCCAGGCGCCGCCGTGCAGAACGACCACGACCGGGGCCCCGGACCGGCCGTCTCGCGGGGCGTAGAAGTCGATCAGCTGGTCGGGGTGGTTCCCGTAGGCGGCGGACGCATCGGGGGCGACCGGCGGATGGGAGAAGGCCGACTCGGTCTCGGCTGCGTTCCGGTCACGCGCGGCAGAATCCGACATGGTGCCCCAACCCGTCCTGTCCGTTCCTCGGCCTGCGGGACCGACGTCCCGACAGCCCACCACATCGCCGGAGCACCGGCCGACGGCCAACGCCCCACCGGTTCGACTCGCCTGGCCAGGTCCGGCCTGCGGGGACGGTACCAGTACGAGTGGTTCCCGTCCCCGCCGACGGATCACGGCCCAGTGCGTCGCCGCACGAGGACCGCGAGGTCCTGACTCGGTCCCGGTGTTCCGCCCGGTCCCGGCCCGTTACCGCTCCGGGCCGGACCGTTCGTCCGGCGTCCTCTCCAACACCTCGGCGAGCACCCGGGCCGCCCGCTCCACGTCCGTGAATCCCACGTACAACGGGGTGAACCCGAACCGCAGCACGTCGGGCCGCCGCAGATCGCCGACGACGCCCCGCGCGATGAGGGCGCTCATGACCGGTTCCGCGTCCGCGCACCGCAGCGCGACCTGGCTGCCGCGTTCGGCATGTGCGGCCGGGGTGACGGAGGTGACCCGGCCCTCGGGCACATACGCGGCGACGCACTCCAGGAAGAAGTCGGTAAGGGCCAGCGACTTGGCCCTCACCGCCTCGATCGACACCCCGTCCCACACGTCCAACGCCGCTTCGAGCGTCAGCATGGAGACGATGTCGGGTGTGCCGACCCGGCCCCGTACCGCGCCGTCCGCCGGAACGTACCCGGGCGTCATCCCGAACGGGTCGGCGTGCGAGGTCCACCCCGGAAGCGGCGAGTCGAAGGCTGCCTGGTGGCGCTCGGCGACGTACAGGTAGGCGGGCGAACCGGGCCCGCCGTTCAGGTACTTGTAGGTGCAGCCGATTGCCAGGTCCACGCCGTGCGCATCCAGTCCCACCGGCAGGGCTCCCGCGCTGTGGCACAGGTCCCAGACGGCGACGGCACCCGCCGCGTGGGCGGCAGCGGTGAGCCCGGGCAGGTCGTGCAATCTGCCGGTTCGGTAGTCGACGTGGTTGAGCAGGACGGCCGCGGTGCGGGGACCGAGAGCATCGGGAACCTCGGCGGGTACGACCGGGACGAGCCGGTGGCCGGTCATCCGGGCCGCGGACGCGGCGATGTACCCGTCGGTGGGAAAGGTCGTCGCGTCGACGAGGATCTCGTCGCGCCCCTCGGGCGCGAGCCGACTCGCGGCGACGAGGGCCTTGAAGACGTTCACGCTGGTGGAGTCACCGACGACGATCTGTCCGGCGGATGCCCCGACGAGTGGGGCGATCCGGTCGCCGATCCGCTCCGGCGCGGTCCACCAGCCGCTCTCGTCCCAGGACCGGATGCGCAGCTCGCCCCATTCCCGGGTGAGAACCTCCTGCACCCGGGCGGGCACGTGGGCGGGCAGCGCACCGAGCGAGTTGCCGTCCAGGTAGACGGTGTCGTCGAGCGCGAACAGCTCGCGACGGCCGGCGAGCGGGTCGGCGGCATCGAGTACGGCCGCCCGCGCGGCGTGACCTGCGACGTCCTGCCCGACCGCCGCCACCCGCGCCGCAGGGTCCTCGGCTGCCGCGTCCCGCGCGGCAAAGGTCTCAGACATGGCTGCGCGCGCTCCACAACTCGGGGAAAACATTCTTCGTGGCCCGCTTCTCCAACCACGCCACCCCGGCGGAACCGCCGGTACCGGTCTTCGAACCCATCGCACGCCGGGTGGCGACCAGGTGGTCGTTGCGCCAGCGCCACACCAGCTCGCCGACATCGGTCAGGGCCTCGCCGAGCCGGACGAGTTCGTCGTACCGGTCGGGGTCGGCGTAGATCTCCGCCCAGACGCCCTCGACCTCGGGGGACGGCTCGTACTTCTGCGTCAGGTCGCGGTCGAGCACGGACGCGGGTATGGCGTGGCCGCGCCGGGCGAGCAGCGCGAGCGTCTCGTCGTACAGGCTCGGTTCCGCCAGCGCCTTCTCCAACTCGGCGTGGACGCGGGGCGCGCCCCGGTGCGGCACCAGCATGGACGCGGACTTGTCGCCGAGCAGGAACTCCATCCGCCGGTACATCGCGGACTGGAATCCGGAGCCCTCGCCGAGGGCACCGCGATAGGAGTTGAACTGGGCGGGAGTGAGCTGGGCGAGCGGCGTCCAGGAGGCGTTGAGCGCCTCCAGTTCCCGCACGGAGCGCTTGAGCGCGTCGCGTGCGGCATCCAGCCTGTCCTCGCGCAGGGCGTGCGCGGCGGTCTCCCACTCGTGGACGATGACGGTGAACCACAGTTCCATGACCTGGGTGGTGACCAGAAACACCATCTCGCCCGGATCGTCGGAGCGAGGGTGCTGGAGATGGGTCAGGACATCCGCCTGGACATAGTCCTCGTACGGAGTGGTTCCCTCGAAGTCGAGGTGCGGGGTCTCCGCACCGGCGGCTTCGGGGTCGGGGTGGATCGTCGACATTGCTGTCTCCTCGACACAAGCTTCCGGGTAGCGGTCCGCCCCTTCCGTGAGGTGGTGGAGCTCCGGTCCCCTGCCCGCATCCTAGAACGGGAACCGGGAGGGGGCGCAGCCCCCGCGGACGCACGATCGCCCGCGGGGTCCACACGTCACGGCACGTACGTGCACGTCACGCGCATATGGCACGTACGGCGTATGGCACGTACGGCGTATGTGCGGACGCGCGCCCGCGGCACCGGCCGAGGGTTTCGGCCGGCCGGGAGCTCCGGCTCGTGCCGCGGCGGGGCGACGTCCGCCCGCCGAGGGGCGCACGGGGCGCGCGCTCCCGGTATACCGGCCGGAAGTCCCGTTACGGGACGTACTCGGGTGTTCGGCCGGTGCGGCGAGCGCGCGTGCCGGGCATCGCGACGGGACAGCTCCTACGACCCGGGGAGCAGCAGGGAGCGGGCTCCCCAGGTCGTCAGCCGAGGGTTTCGGCGGCCGTCCGCGAGGAGTCGCGCAGGAACGTCGTGCAGCGCTCGTACTCCTCCTGCTCGCCGATCGCCCCGGCGGCCCTCGCCAGTGCGTGCAGTGCGCGCAGGAAGCCCCGGTTCGGCTCGTGCTCGAACGGCACGGGCCCGTGGCCCTTCCAGCCTGCCCGGCGCAGCGCGTCGAGGCCGCGGTGGTAGCCGGTGCGGGCGTAGGCGTACGACTCGACGACGCGTCCGCCCTCGAACGCCTCGTCGGCGAGCTGCGCCCAGGCGAGGGAGGACGTGGGGTACTTCGCGGCGACGTCGGCGGGAGCCGTGCCACTGGCGAGCAGTTCGCGCGGCTCCGGGTCGTCGGGCAGGTGGGTCGGGGGCGGTCCCCCGAGCAGATTCTCGTGGATCGACATGGGTTCAAGTGTGCCTGGCACATGCGCTCCGGGGGTACCCGGGCGCACTGCGATGAGTCGGTTCACGCCGGGGTGCACCCGGGCACTCCTTGGCGCACCGGCACGGGCCCCATGCCTCCGGGGCCGTGCCGGAGGCACCACCCCTTCGTGCCGGACAACGGCGCCGCCCTACCCACGTCCGGGCCCCTGATCCGGGTGTGAGTAGTTGGCGTACAGGAAATCCCGGTGAGAACGATCATGCTCGGCCAACACACCGTCCCGGGGCCTCGCCGAGGTTCGCGGAAAGATCGTCGAGCGGGTGTCGGCCGGTGATCAGGGTCCGTCTCGTGCCGGTGGAGTTTCCGGCTGATGAGCAGGCCGAGGCGTACGGGACGTTCATCGAGGTGCCCACGCGTCCGGAGCTGGAGCGGTTTTTCGTTCAACCACGCGGTGACGTGGCTGCGGAAGAACCGGGTGCTGCTGCCGGGTGTCTCGGTGCCGGCCCGGCAGGTGTCGGAGGCCCGTACGGCGGCCGAGCGGCGCCTGTACGAGGCGGTGGCCAGGGCGACGGTCCGGGCCGATGCGGCGCTCGCGCCGGCCTTGGCGGAGCTGCTGGTGGTGCCGGAGGGCAGGCGGGTCTCGGAGCTGGAGCGGCCGGCGATGCTGCCGCAGCTGGAGAAGGCGGCCCGGATCCTGGCGAAGGCGTCGAAGATCCTCACCGAGGAGCCGGATCTGGTCGCCGAGCACGAGGCGGACCTGGACGTGGCTGCGCTGTGGGCGGCGGTCGAGGAGGCGGTGCCGCGCACGGCGGTGGCTGGGGCGGTCGCGACCGTCGAGGCCCTGGTGCCCGAGGACGACGGCTCGGCGGAGGCGGCGATGCGGGAGAAGCTGGCCCTGCGCTACAACACCGTGCGCCCGTTCCTCTCGCTGCTGGGCGCGTCGGACGCGCTGGGCGCCGCCCCGGCCGGGCGGCGCATCCTCCAGGCAGTTCGTCGCCTGCCCGCGCTCTCCCGGCGCCGGGTCAAGGACTGGCCGCTGCTGCCCCGCGAGGTCGACGCCGAGCTGGTGCCGGCGATGTGGAAGCGCGCGGTCTTCTCCGACGCCAAGCTGCCGCAGGGCTCGGTCGACCGCGACGCGTACGTGGTGTGTGTCCTGGAGCAGCTGCACCACGCCCCGAACCGGCGCGGTGTGTTCGCCTCCCCGTCGAACCGGTGGGCGGACCTGCGGGCCGGGTTGCTGGACGGGCCGCGGTGGGAGGCGGCGCGCGCGGACGTGCTCGCGGGCCTGTCCCTGACCGAGGACGCCGAGGAGCACCTGGCCCAGCTCACCCGGGGGCTGGACGCGGCATGGCGGCAGATGGCCGACCGCCTGGAGGAGGCCGGCGACGACGCGAAGGTGGAGATCGTCGTCCCCGAGGGCGGCGGACGCGCCCGCCTGTCGGTGGACAAGCTCGGCGCGGTGGGCGAGCCGGAGTCGCTGACCTGGCTCGGGCCACCACGGAGGCGATGCTGCCGAGGATCGACCTGCCGGACCTGCTGTTCGAGGTCCACTCCTGGACCGGGTTTTCACGACGTCCTTGGCCACGTCTCCGAGCGGCGCACCCGCATGGAGGGTTTGCTCGCCCTGGTCGACGCGGCCGACGACACCTACCGCCGCTTGATGAACCAGCAGCTCACCGTGCAGGAGTCCCGCCACCGCCTGGCCCGCGCGATCTGCCACGGCGTCCCCGGCCAGATCCGCCAGGCGTACCGCGAGGGCCAAGAAGATCAGTCGGCAAGCCTGGGCCTGGTCCTCAATGCTGTCGTCCTGTGGAACCCCCGCTACCCGGATGCCGCCGTCGCCCAGCTCCGCGCCGAGGGCCACGACGTCAAGGACGAGGGCGTGGCCCGCCTCTCCCCGCTCAAGGACCGGCACATCAACTTCCTGGGCTGCTGTCTGTTCAACATCAAGGCCGGCGGACCCGGTCAGGACCTGCGCCCCTTCCGGGACCCGGAGGCTGTCGAGGACGACGAGGATCGACGGCGGCTCACCCGGCCCGCTGGGCCACTCGTTACAGCGCCCTCTTATGGTCATGCCTGCGTGGGCAGGGTGAGGATTTCGGCTCCGTTGTCGGTGATGGCGATGGTGTGCTCGCTGTGCGCGGTCCGGCAGCCTGTCGCGCTGCGCAGCGTCCAACCGTCGGCGTCGGTGACGAGTGTGGCGGTGTCGGCCATGACCCAGGGCTCCAGGGCGAGCAGCAGCCCGGGGCGCAGCTTGTATCCGCGGCCTGGCCGTCCGGTGTTCGCGATGTGGGGGTCCTGATGCATGGTCGAGCCGATGCCGTGGCCTCCGAACTCGGTGTTGATCGGGTAGCCCGCCTTGCCGAGGACCGTGCCGATGGCGTGGGAGAGGTCGCCGATGCGCGCCCCAGGCTTGGCGGCGGCGATGCCGGCGGCGAGTGCACGTTCGGTCGTCTCGATCATCGCGACGCTCTCCGCCGGCCTGGCTTTGCCCACCAAAAAGCTGATCGCGGCGTCCGCGGCCACCCCGCCCCTGGCTACGGCGAGGTCGAGAGTCAGCAGATCCCCGTCTGCCAGCGTGTAGTTGTGAGGCCGCCCGTGGAGCACTCCGTCATTGACGGCCGTGCAGATGTAGTGCCCGAACGGGCCGCGGCCGAAGGAAGGTGCGTAGTCGACGTAGCAGGACTGCGCTCCCGCCTCGGTGATCGTCTCTTTGGCCCACCGGTCGATGTCCAGCAGGTTCGTCCCGACCGTGCTGCGCTGCTTCAGTGTGTGCAGGATGTTTCCGACCAGAGCGCCGGTGTCCCTCGCCCGCTCAAGCCGCGCGGAGTTCAGGATCTCAATCATGGGGGACCTCTCATGTGTGCCCAATAACTATCCCGGTCTAACTATACCGGTATTAGAATGGGGTCATGGTCGGGTTGCCGCTCACCCCCGCCGAGGTAGAACGCGGCCAGCGCCTTGGCGCCCTGCTCCGCCGAGCCCGGGGCTGCCGCTCGATGCTGGACGTGGCGCTCGCTTCGCGCAGCTCGCCGGAAACCTTGTGGAAGATCGAATCCGGCCGTGTGGCCACCCCCGCCTTCCCGGCCATCGCAGCGATCGCCGACACCCTCGGCCTGTCTCTCGACGCCGTCTGGGCCGAGATCAACCGGGCGGAGCGAACCGTCGAGGATCAGTCGGTCCTGCCTGTCGCACGGCGCCCGTCGCTGGTTCCGTGACGCCCACTCCCCATCAAGTACGCATGAGCCAACGAGCTTGTCCGTGGCCTCGTCAAGATCCCCCGGTGCAGAGCTACCGGCGAACGGCGATGCGCAGGAGACCGGCCAGTGCGATCGCCACCGTGGCCCCGGGCGCCCAGGCCCTCGAAGCGACTCGTCCGGTCGAGGAGATCATCGTCGAGAAGGTGTTTCGAGAGGGGCTGACCGGCACCCTCGGCATATCCGAAGCCTCGGCCGCGATCGGCGAAATCCTTCCTCGGTTGATCTTCGGCTCATCAGAGGAGGCCCGCTCGGTCCAAAGGGATATCTTCATCGAGGTCTTGGAGCGGATGGCCATGGATCCCTTCGACGGTCAGATCGGAGCAGCCGCGAAGCAACTCCTCGACCTCCTGGCGAGCAAGCAGCCTCCGGAGGAGCGCTGACTCCTGCCGGCGATGAGCGCGGTGTGCCACCGGCTGCCGGCTCGTCAAAAAAACCTTCGCTTTCCGAAGATCACCCCCGAAGGGCCGCCCGGACCCCGCAGGGCTGCCCTGTGACAGTGAAGATTGATCCATTGCCACCAAGGTTTGACCGGTGTCGGTGCTACTCGCTGAGCATGCCGGCGTTTCCACGAGACTTCGACGCTCTGCGGGACAAGTGCGCGAGCAACTGACCCGCGCCGACGGCCACGTAGATCACGACCAGAACCCCGAGGCCGAGGTCGAGCCAGTCATAGGCCGCGCCCCTGAAGAACGAGGCCCACGCCCTGGCCCCCGCGACGGATCCGGCAACCACCAGCAGCACCGACGCCACGGCGTACAACGCCTTCGCGGCCCTGGGCCGCCGCTCTTTGAGCAGTTCACCACCCGCACCGAGCACGACCAGCGCGGCGAAGGCATCGTGCGGCTCCAGACGCCCAGTCCCGATCGCGTCCACGATGTTGATCAGAACGCCGATCGACCCGACGACCAGGACACCTTGGGATATACGGCGGCTCATCAACCCTCGCCTTGCAGTCAAACTTCGTTGGCAATGAATCAATCTTCGCTGTTGCAGGACCAAGGGCCTTCAAAAAACCCTTCAAGAACCTGAGTCGTTCAACAACCTCAGGCCACCGTTTCTCGACGTGATCCGGAGCCATGACCGCCCTCGAACCGGCCGACGGGCCGGACCTCCTCGTCGCCGGGCCGCTCGTCCGCACCGAAATCAAGATCGGATACGCGCGGGTTTCCACCGGCGGCCAGAAGCTCGAACGACAGCTCGACGCGCTCACCGCCGCCGGATGCCGGATGCCGGAAGATCTTCGTGGACAAGAAGTCCGGCAAGAACGCGCTCCGCCCGGGTAGACGGGTCCGGTGTCCCGGTAGCCGGCCAGCCGGGCCGCCGACGTGGCCGCCCCGATCCGGCCGCGCCGTTCGTCGGTGAAGTCGAACAG
>NZ_JBHJWQ010000008.1:266278-305718 GCF_042266885.1 Streptomyces sp. NPDC056061
CACCACGACTGTGTGCATATCCATATTCAGCAGCGTACGGACTGAATCCCGTCATGTCACGAGTGGGTGCGCGGTCCGCCCCTTACGACCTCGACCGCTACGGGCGCAGCCTCCAGGACCTCATCAACATGGTCGCCGAGCTGCGCGACCGCAGGGTCGGCTTCACCTCGCTCCACGAGAACCTGGACACCACCACACCCGGCGGCCGGCTCGTCTTCCACGTCTTCGCCGCCCTCGCAGAGTTCATCCGCGAGCTGATCGTCATCGGCACCGACGAGGGCCTGGCCGCCGCCCGCGCCCGCGTCGGCGGGCGCCCCAGCGTCGCCACCGTGGAAGTCATCCGCGCCGCCCGCGACCTGCTGCCCGACCCCGGCCGCTCCATCACCTCGATCGCCGAGCTCCTCGGCGTCTCCCCGGGCACCCTCTACAACCACATCCCCGACCTGCGCGAACTGCGCGCCGGCGCCGTCCCCCGGCAGCTCGAACCTCCTACGGGGCAGGCGAATCCCGGCAAGATCGTTCTCACCGGGATTTCCTGTACGCCAACTACTCACACCCGTGATCCACATCCGGGCGCCCCCTGTCCTTACCGGGTGCGTCCGTACCGGTCGTGTGCGTACCGGGGTCGTCCTTACCGGGTGGAGAGGCGTACCGGGTGGAGAGGCGTACCGGGTGGAGAGGCTCACCGGGTGGAGAGGCGCCTCGCCGAACTCGCCGGGCGACCGCGCGGTGTCAGCCCGGCCCGAGCGGACCCGGTCCTCCCGGACCTCCCGAATCTCCCTCATCGCCCTGGCCTCCCCGACCTCCCCGACCTCCCCGGCCACCCGGGCCTTCCGGGCCTCGCCGCAGCCCCGGATCGCCCGGCGTACCCGGGCCTCCGGGCTCTTCGCGCCCGGGTCCCGGAGGCTGCGTCGTCGCCGGGGATCGGGCAGGTTCCCGCAGCGGGGCGGGTTCCAGGGGCGGGGCGACGATGCCGCAGTGCATCGTGCACTCGGGCCGCACCCCCTCCCTCGGTTCTCCGCCGGTCCTGCTCTCCTGCTCCTCCCGCACTCCCTTCCTTCCCCTCCTCCCCTTCCCTGCCGCCCTCCCCTTCCCCGCTGCCGGTACCGGCGGGTTCCGCACGGTGGACCAAGCGATCAGCGACCCCAGCACGAGCAGTCCGGCGCACATCGGCATTGCACGCCGGAAGGTTGCCGCGAACTCGTCGGCGTTCCGGTACGCCTCCGGTCCCATCCCGGCGAGCAACGGCAGCGCGGCCACCGCGATCAGCCCGGCGGCACGGGCGGCGGCGTTGTTGATCCCGCTGGCGAGACCGGCCCGCACGGTGTCCACGGAGGCCAGGACGGTCGCCGTGAGCGGTGCCACCAGGACGACCATCCCGACACCGAGTACGGCGACCGCGGGAAGCACGTCCGACAGGTAGGCGGAAACGGAATGCGAACCGGGTCCGACCCGCAGCATCAGCAGCATTCCGGCCGCTGCGGCCAGTGGCCCCGCGGTGAGCGGGATGCGCGGCCCGATGCGTTGGCCCAGTTCGCCCGAGGCGGCGGAGAAGAACAACATCAGCAGGGTCGTGGGCAGCAGGGCCGTGCCCGCGCCGAGTGCCGAGTATCCGGCCACGACCTGGAGCTGGATCGCGGCGAGAAAGAAGAAACCGCCGAGCGCCGCGTACACACAGAAGGTGATGACGTTGACGGCGGTGAACTGCCGGGAGGCGAAAATCGATGGCGGCACCATCGGGTCCGCCCGCCGCCGTTCCACCTGAACGAACACCGCTCCGAGGACAACACCGGCGACGGCCGCCCCGATCACCGTGCCGGACGCGCCGCGCCCCGGTGCCTCGATCAGTGCGTAGGTCACCAGGGCCAGGGAGAGCGCCGCCAGCACGGCGCCCAGCACGTCGAAGCGCCCGTGCGCATGCGGGTCGCGCGATTCCGGTACGTGGCGCAACGCCACCGGCGCACAGATCGCGGCGACCGGCACGTTGAGCAGGAACACCCACCGCCAACCCGGTCCGTCGACGAGCCAGCCGCCGACGAAGGGGCCGACGGCGGCTCCGACCCCGCCGAGCCCCGACCACAGTCCGACCGCACGGGCCCGGTCGTCGGGGTGGAAGCTCGCCTGGATCAGCGCCAGCGAACCGGGCGTGAGGAGCGCCCCGCCGATGCCTTGAAGGGCGCGGGCGATGATCAGGACGGCGGCGTTCGGCGCGATCCCGCACATCACCGACGCCGCGGCGAACCAGACGACTCCGACGACGAAGACCCGCCGCCGCCCGAACCGGTCGCCGAGGGCGCCGCCGAGCAGGATCAGCCCGGCGAGGGTCAACATGTAGGCGTTGACCGTCCACTGGAGCGCCGCCAGGTCAGTGCCGAGGTCCCGACCGATGCGAGGCAGGGCCACGTTGATGACCGTGGAGTCGAGCAGGGCCATGCTGGACCCGAGAACGGTGGTGAGGACGACCCAGCGTCCGGCGGCGGAGGCGACGCGGATGGTTCCCGTATCTGCTGCGTCGGGCATACGAGCAGCATCGCCGCTCCGCGCCGGGGAAGCCATCGGGCGTGGGCAGCCGGCCCAGCGACCGGCCGGCCCCACAGCCCCACGGACCTGCGGACCCACGGACCCACGGCCCCACGGCCCCACGGCCCCACGGAAGCGTCCCGCGCCCGCTCGACGACCGGCGCGTTTTGCCCGGCCGTACCCCCTGCGGGACCGGCCCTACGCCCCCGCCCTACGCCCCCGCCCTGTCCGCTCGTACCTGCCGGACACCCCGGATCAGCGCTTCCACCCCGGCCTCCGCCTTGGAGCGCGGGCACCCCACGTTCAACCGCACGAAGCCCTCCGCCCCGTACACCCCGCCCGCCATCACCGCGATCCGCTCCTGCTCGATCAGCACCCGTTGCAACGCCTCGTCCCCGTCGACGCCTGCGGGCCGCAGATCGATCCACGCCAGGTAGCCGGCCTGCGGCGGCTCCCAGCCCAGCTCCGGGAACGCCTCGTTCAGCCGCCGGGCAACCAGCGCCAGATTGCCGGCGACATAGGTGCGGACCGCATCCAGCCAGGCGCCGGCCTCCCGGTAGGCGGCTATATGCGCGGTCAGCGACAGCACCGCCGGGGAGGCGAGCCCCTCGGCCGTCTCCATCCGGCGCAGGAACTCCGCCCGGTCGGCGGCATCGCCGATCAGCCCGTACGAACCGGTCAGCGCCGGAAAATTGAACGCCTTCGACGCAGAGGTGACCAGTGCCCAACGGCCGTCACCCGCGACCCGCGTCCACGGCACATGCACATGGCCCTCGTGTGCGAAGTCCGCGTGTATCTCATCGCTGATCACCGCGACCCCGTGCCGGGCGGCGAGCGTCGCCGTCTCGCGCAACTCCGCCTCGGTCCACACCCGGCCGGTCGGGTTGTGCGGCGAGCACAGGACCAGGATCTTGCTGTCCGGGCGGGCCAGCTCGCGCTCCAGCGCGGTCCCGTCCCCCACCGGCACTCCCCGCAGCTCCCGCCCGAGCCCGGTGACCGCCTTGCGGAATCCGTCGTACGTGGGGGTGTGGACGACCACCCCGTCGCCCTCGGACGACCACATCTGGAGCAGTTGCGAGAGCTGGCTGAGCACAGAGGGCCCGTACACCAGCTGCCCGGTGTCCACCTCCGTCCCGTGCCGGGTCGCATACCAGTGGGCTATCGCCGCGCGGAAGTCGCCCTGCCGCCAGTCCGTATAGCCGAACACCCCGTGGTCGAGGCGGGCCCGCAGCGCGGCCAGCACCTCCGGGGCGGTCTCGAAGTCCATGTCGGAGATGGTGAACGGCAGCAGCCCGTCCACCCCGAAACGGTCCGCGACCCCGTCCCACTGGACGCACCAGGTGCCCCTGCGGTCGACGACGGTGTCGAAGTCATAGCGCACACCCGAACTCACAGCACTCCCTCGCACTCTTCTCGGACCTTCCCTGACCGACCCGGACCATCCCAGGGCTCCCCCGAGACTCCCCCAGGCCCCCTCGAACTCACGGACTCTCCGGCCTCCCCGGCTTCCCGGCTCCCCGGCTTCCCGACCCCCAGAACTGTCCCGGACCGGTCGGCTCCGTACCACCCCGGTCGTCACACGTTCCCGAGATCGTTGCGCGTCCCCGAGGTCGCCGCACATGCCCGGCTCCACGAGGCTGCCCGGAGCGATGTCCTCCGCGAAAACACACCGCGGGCCCGGCATCCCCTCAGGGATACCGGACCCGCGGCCACACCGTGTACCGCCCGCGCCTACTTCAGCTTGGTGCCGGTGGAACGCAGGTTGGCGCAAGCCTCCGTCACGCGTGCGGCCATGCCCGCCTCGGCGGACTTGCCCCAGCTGCGCGGGTCGTAGACCTTCTTGTTGCCGACCTCGCCGTCGACCTTCAGCACACCGTCGTAGTTGCGGAACACGTGGTCCACGATCGGACGGGTGAAGGCGTACTGGGTGTCGGTGTCGAGGTTCATCTTCACGACGCCGTTCTCCAGCGCGGTGGCGATCTCCTGCTCGGTGGAGCCGGATCCGCCGTGGAAGACGAAGTCGAACGGAGACGTCTTGCCGTACTTGGCGCCGACGCCTTCCTGGAGGTCCTTCAGCAGCTCGGGGCGGAGCACGACATTGCCCGGCTTGTAGACGCCGTGGACGTTGCCGAAGGAGGCGGCCAGCAGGTAGCGGCCCTTCTCGCCCAGACCGAGCGCCTCGGCGGTACGCAGCGCGTCGTCGACGGTCGTGTACAGCTCGTCGTTGATCTCGTGCGAGACGCCGTCCTCCTCGCCACCGGTCGGGGTGATCTCGACCTCAAGGATGATCTTGGCGGCGGCGGCCTTGGCCAGCAGCTCCTGGCCGATGGCCAGGTTGTCGGCCAGGGTCTCGGCCGAACCGTCCCACATGTGCGACTGGAACAGCGGGTTCTCGCCCCTGGCGACGCGCTCGGCGGAGATGTCGATCAGCGGACGGACATAGCCGTCCAGCTTGTCCTTGGGGCAGTGGTCGGTGTGCAGAGCAACCGAGATGTCGTACTTGGCGGCGACGATGTGCGCGAACTCGGCAAGGGCGACAGCGCCGGTGACCATGTCCTTGTTGTGCTGGCCGCCCAGGAACTCCGCGCCACCGGTGGAGATCTGGACGATGCCGTCGCTCTCCGCCTCCGCGAAGCCGCGCAGTGCAGCGTGCAGGGTCTGGGTCGACGTCACATTGATGGCCGGGTAGGCGAACTTCCCTGCCTTCGCCCGGTCGAGCATCTCGGCGTAGACCTCGGGGGTTGCGATGGGCATCTGTCCGCTCCTTGGGATATGCGGGTGTGCGTGCTGGTTCCCTGACCTGGGGGCGACATCATCGTCGCCCCCATCTTCCCAGACTCCCGCCGCGGCTCCACCCGGCCCACCCGCCCGACTCCCGGCCGGAGGAACTCAGACAAGCTTCGAGGGTGGGCTGTTTCACGTGAAACAGCCCACCCTCGAAGAAAACCGCAGGTCAGATCAGCATCAGGCAAGACCGAGGTCGGCCACCGAGTAGACGTGGATGTACGGAAGACCCGCCTCGGCGATCGCCGGAGCCGCACCCCGTTCCACGATCACCGCAACGGCGACGACCTCGCCGCCGGCCTCGCGCACCGCCTCGACGGCCGTCAGCGGCGAGCCGCCCGTTGTCGACGTGTCCTCGACCACCAGGCAACGGCGGCCCTTCACGTCCGTGCCCTCGATACGACGCTGCATCCCGTGCGTCTTCTGCGCCTTGCGAACGACGAACGCGTCCAGCTCCTGCCCACGCGCTGCGGAGGCGTGCAGCATCGACGTGGCGACGGGGTCGGCGCCCAGCGTCAGCCCACCCACGCAGTCGTAGTCCAGCTCGGCGGTGGCGTCGAGCATGACCTGACCGACCATGGGGGCGGCCTTGCCGTCCAGCGTGATGCGGCGCAGATCGATGTACCAGTCGGCCTCAAGCCCCGAGGAAAGAGTCACCTTGCCGTGCACCACGGCCTTGTCCTTGATCTGCTGGAGCAGCTCAGCGCGTACGTCAGTCATGGCTACGAGCTTAAGGCGCGTGCGTCGAGCCCCGAGCCACCGTCCTCGGCTCACGAGCCATCGGCTTCGGGCCCCGGAGCCGTGGGCCCCAGGACACGATTCAGAGCCTGCGCCAGCTCCAGGTCGTCGCGATCTCCAGTGGTTCGATCGGGGTGACGTACCGGGGCGTGGTGTTCAACCCGTTCGGCGGGCCGGACTGCGGCTCCACGCAGACCGCCTCGGCCTGTTCGTCGTAGATCACGACCCACTCGGCCCGGCTTCTGACAGTCAGCTCCACCTGCTCCGGCCAGGTGAGCGTCACGTGGACGCCGTCCGGCATCCCGAAACAGTCGTCCCACGGGCCCGGCAGGACCGGGAGACGACGCCCGGTCGGCAGATGGTCCTCCCCGCGCTCCTCCTGCCACGCCGCGTCGAAGTCGACCTGCACGTCCTGGCCCCCACCGCCGAGGTTGCGCAGGAACCAGGGGTGCCAGCCGGCCTGCGCCGGAAACGAGTCCCCATAGGTCTCGATGCCGAATGCCAGCACGAGCGAGTCCTCGGTCAGCTCGAAGGTCTGGGTCACCCGGCCCGGGTAGGGCCAGGGGTCGACGAGGTCGTAGTAGAACGACGCGTCCCTCTCGCCCACCCGGGCGACACGCCACGCGGTGTCCCTGCCGGTGCCGTGAATGGCGTGCGGCGGGGCGTTCAGCGGCAAGCGGTGCGGGACGTCGCCGTTGCGGAACAGTCCGTAACCCGTGCGTCCGCACCACGGCACCATCGGAAAGGAGCCGTAACGCTCCCCCTGCCGCAACAGTTCGGTGCCACCGATCCGCAAACTGCTGATGCGGCAGCCATGGGCGGGGTCCACGGTCAATACTGCGTCGCCGACGGACAGCCGGACGTCCTTCTCGTTGCTACTCACCCGGCCGACATTACTGGCGCGGCTACCTCCGCCGTCGCAACGCACGGCCCACCACGACGGCCGACGCGAGGGCGAGCGCGGCGGCGGGGGCGACCCAGCGGAGCGTGGCCCCCGCCGTCGTCGATTCGGGTGACGGCACGGGCGCGTACCTGCCGCGCGGCGGCGCGTGGTCGACCTCCTCGGCGCTGCGGCCGATCATGGTGCGCCTGGCGTGCGCGGCCTCGGCCGGGGGGCCGTCGGGAACGGTGAACTCCATCTCCGCCTCCGCCTCCGCTTCCGCTTCCGCCTCCATCTCCGCGTCCGCTTCCAGGCCCGCTTCGAGATCCGCTTCCGCGTCGGCCTCCGGGTCGAGCGACGACGGGGGCACGGGCACGTGGAAGACGGACCCCGTGCCCGGGGGCTTCTCGGCGGAGGGCGCCTCGTCGGGAGCGGCCTCGTGCGTGGGCGGAGTGTCGTCGTCCACCCCGCCGACGCCGTCGCCACCGGAGGTCCCGGCACCATCGGCATCGTCCCCGCCGGTGGCGTCCGGAGCTGCTCGCCGTGCGCTGGCCGCACCGGTCGTGTCGGCCTCCTCGGCCGCCTCCTCGATGGCCTGCTCCACTGCTTCCCCGACGGATCGCTCGGCCTCGTCGAGTGTCGCGTCGTTGATGTCGCCGATGTCGCCCAAGGTCCCGCTCCCCGTACCGGCCTCCGGGCCGTCGGCAGAATCCAGGCGGTCGGCGGAATCCGGACCGCCGACAGGCGTAGGACCGTCGACGGACTCCGAGCCGTCAGCGGGCTCCGGGCCGTCCGAGGTCCCGTCCTCCGGCCGGTCGGGCGCTGCGTCCGCGGCCCGGGCGGCTCCGACACCCCCGGCCTCGTCCGCGGCCAATGTCTCCGTCACGAGTTGTTGCGCGAAGCGATCCAGCAGACGGACCGCCGTATTGCGTGCCGCCGCCGGGTCCAGGTCCAGGATGCGGCCGTCGCCACGCGCCGTACCCGCGAACCCGATCGCGGTGCCGCCGTCCCTCTCCGTCAGGGCGATCGTCAGCACCAGCTTCGCCGAGCCGCCGCCCCGCACCTCGACGCCCTCGCCCTCCACGACGAGGTCGCCGCGCCGCGACTCCTCCGGCGCCGACGGACTCCCCGCGCCCGTCGGGGCCCCCGGACCGTCCTGCGGCGAAACGGTGAATCGCAGCGCACCGCGGTACGTGATCGTGTGGCTGCCGACCCGGACCTTCAGCCGACCCGACAGCGAAGCCGCGGACGCATGGACGTCCTGCTGCAATCCCGGTACGCAACGTGCGACACGGGCGGGATCACTCAGCGTCCGCCGAAGGGACGGGACCGGAACCGGAACGAACACCTCATGCTCCATGAAAACCGAGCCTACTCAGCCCCGGCCGTCGCGTCAGCGCTTCCGGTACGAGGGCTCGGACACGCGGCGGCCCGTTCCCGCACCGAGCGCCCGGCCGCGCTCCGCCCAGAACCCCGGCCACGCCCCGCCCCGGCGCCGGAACATGCGGCCCCGGGCACGCCCCGCCGGACACACCTCACCGGTCCTCCCAGTACCGCGGATGAACCAGTGTCGACGGTGGCAGTCCACGAAGCCGGGCCCTCTCCGCATCCCGCCCCGCACGAGCGAGTGAGCTCCCGGTCAGCGACCGGAGCTTCGGCGCCGTCGCCGCGAGACGCAGCGTCGGCACCCGGTCCCGGCCGGCGAGGACGAATCCCCAGCCGTGCTCGGACGGCGCCCGGTGCCCGGCCCGGTCGGGCCCCGCCGTGAAATCGGTGAACCGGCCGGTGATCCGGTACGGGCGGGTACGCAGGCCCGCCTCCCCCATCGACGCCTCCACCGTCCAGTACGTACGCGGCCGGGACATCGAAGGGCCGCCGTGCACCACCACCCGGCCGCCCGGCGTCAGGGCCTCGGCGACCAGACCGTAGAACTCCGCCGAGTAGAGCTTCGTGCTGGCGGAGATCCCGGGGTCGGGCAGGTCCGAGATCACCACGTCGTAGCGGGCGTGCGCGGCACGCAGCCAGTTGAAGGCGTCCGCGTCGACCACCGTCAGCCGTGGATCCCGGTACGCGTGACCGTTCAGTGCCGAAAGGGCACGGTCCGTGCGCGCCAACCGGGTGAGACCGGGATCCAGCTCGACGATCGTGACACCGCGCACGTCCGGGTAGCGCAGCGCCTCCCGGGCGGCCAGACCGTCGCCGCCGCCCAAGATCAGGACGTGTGCGCGCGGCCCGTCCATCGCCGGATGCACCAACGCCTCGTGGTAGCGGTACTCGTCGCGCGCGCTCACCCGCAGCCGCCCGTCCAGATACAGCGCCAGGGAGCCGCGCCCGGCCCCCGTCAGCACGACCTCCTGCAATCCGGTCTGCACCGCGACCCGCACCCCGTTCCCGTACACCGCGCGCCGCGCCGCCCGCTCGAAATCACCGACCAGCGCGGTGACGACGGCGAGCACGGCGATCACCATGACGTTCACGAGGATCAGCAGCCACCGGGAGCGCGGTGTGAGATCCCGCCGGAACACCCACAGGACCAGCGCCCCGCCGGCCGCCGCGTTGATCGCGCCCGTGCACAGCGCACCGGTGAGCTGTCCGAGCACCGGCAGCAACAGGAACGGGAACGCCAGCCCTCCGACCAGCGCGCCCACGTAGTCGGCGGCGAAGAGATCCGCGACGGTGCCCCCGGCGTCCTGCCGGTCGACGCGCTGGATCAGCGTCATCAGCAGCGGAATTTCCGCACCGATCAGGACGCCGATCGCGAGCGAGAACCCGACGAGGGCGTACCGCGACTCCCCGACCCAGGCGAACGTCGCGTACAGCACCACCGCCGAGGACCCGCCGACGAGTGCGAGCACCGCCTCGATCACCCCGAATCCGACCGCGGCCCGGCTGCACAAACGTTTCGCGAGCAACGAGCCGACCCCCATCGCGAACACCATCACGGAGAGCACGACGGATGCCTGGGTGACGGAATCACCGATCAAGTAGGAGGCGAGCGCCACCAGTTCGAGCTCGTACACCAGGCCGCAGGCGGCACAGACGAAGACGGCGGCCAGCACGAGACAGCGACCGGCCCTCGGCCGTACGGAAGGACATGCCGCGCCCCCTCTCAGCGAGATCTGCTGGTCGATCATGAGGCGAACGCTACGTGACGAGAAGGTGTCAGCCTGTCACCCACAAGGGTGTAAGTGGCGTACTCGCAAAGGAGTTTGCAGGAATTCAGGGCGTCGCCACCGGCATCCGCACGCCCACCCGGGTACGCGTCACCACCAACTGCCCCTCCTGTGGGTACGCGTGCCAGGTGCGCCAGCGCACCTGGCCCTCGGTCCGCTGGGCCAGCATCGCGGTGAAAGCGTGCGGGCTGCCGGGGAACGTCCCGGCCAGGCCCTGCGGATGGTCGGCCACCAGCGCCAGGAGCTCCTGGGCACGCCCCGCGAACGAGCCCGCCGAGAGCGTCTCCACCCGCGCGGCGAATTCGTACTCCCACTCCCCGAGCCGCTTGGCGACACCGAGCGGCAACGGTGTGCTGCTGCCGGGAATGCACGCGACCGTTTCGGAGCAGGTACCGCGGTCCTCCTCCAGAAGCACCTGATGGGAGGCGCCGAGCAGGCGCATCTGTAGTCGGGCACCCCTGAGATCGAGGTCGAGCACGGCCAGGGCCGGCAGCGGTTCACGCCCCAACGCCCAGGCCAGGTCAGCAGCACGGGTGTCGGAATAGGCCGTCTGGAGGGTCGTGAGCATGGGTCGGCTCCGCAAACAAGCGTGGACACATGGACAGGGGACGCCTCCGACGCGTTGCACGTGGGAGGTTTGGAAGCGCCCGATCAGGTCCAACTCGGGTCCGAGGGCTGGAAGTTCTTTCCACCGAGGGAATCACGAAGTAAGCCGTGTCCACAGCGTTTTTACCCAACTTGACGCGGTTTCCATCCGCCCGGGGGCCCCACGGTTCATCTGTTCACCGGCAACGCGCGTGCGCCCCAACAAAACGGTGCCCGGCGGGAGTTCACCCACCGGGCGCCCACAAAACCGCCGGACACACGTCGCACCGCTTCCAAGGTGCCCGCCGTGCGCGCCGTGTCAGTCCCGGCCACGCGCCGCGTCAATCCCCGCCACGCATCGCGTCAGTCCCCGCCGCCACCGCATCCGCCGCCGCACGACGAACCCCCGCCGCACGAGGAGTGGCTGCCGCCGCACGAATGCCCACCTGAATGACCACCGGAGTGCCCACCGGAGTGCCCACCTGAGTGACCACCCGAATCGCCGGTGCTCCCGCAGGACGAACCGCCACCGCCGTTGCCCGCCCACCAGCTGTCGCCGCCCGCGCCCCGGCGCCCGCCCCGCCCGCGCCGCTTCTTGCGATTGACGGCCTTCGCCAGGAGCGAGACGAACAGCCCGACCACGGCAACCGTGATCACCACGCCGACAAATATCTCCATCGACCTCACGCCCTTCTTCCGTTCCCCCGAAGCGAGGTCTCCCGCTTCTCGCGCGACATCACGTCGGCCGGTGCGTCACCGTGCCGATCCGCGCTCATCATCGCGCTGCTGTCCGAACGGGGGATGCCCAGTCCCCCATACGCCGAAAGCAGACTTGAGCAACTCCAGAGCTTCGCCGCAGGATGGCAGCCATGACTCAGGGACGACCGCAGGGACAACCACAGGGACGACCGCAGGGACAACCACAGGGACGACCGCACCTCAACCGCCGCCTAGCCGGCTTCGGCACGACGATCTTCGCGGAGATGTCGGCACTGGCCGCACGGACCGGTTCCATCAACCTCGGCCAGGGCTTCCCCGACACCGACGGCCCGGAGGAGATCCGCGAGGCGGCGGTACGCGCCCTGCGCGACGGGCAGGGCAACCAGTACCCGCCCGGCCCCGGCGTCCCGGAGCTCCGCACCGCGATCGCGGACCACCAGCACCGCTTCCACGGCCTCGACTTCGACCCGGACACCGAGGTCCTGGTCACCGCGGGCGCCACCGAAGCCATCGCCGCGTCGATGCTGGCCCTGCTGGAGCCGGGCGACGAGGTCATCGCCTTCGAGCCGTTCTACGACTCCTACGCCGCCTCCATCGCCATGGCGGGCGGGGTCCGTGTCCCGCTGACCCTCCGCGCCCCGGACTTCCGCCCCGACCTCGACGCCCTCCGGGACGCGATCACACCCCGCACCCGGCTGCTGCTCCTGAACAGCCCCCACAACCCGACGGGCATGGTCCTCACCCGCGACGAACTCGCCACGATCGCCGAACTCGCGGTGGAGCACGACCTCCTCGTCGTCACCGACGAGGTCTACGAGCACCTGGTCTTCGAGGGCGAGCACGTCCCGCTGATCTCCCTGCCCGGTATGCGGGAGCGCACGGTCTCGATCTCGTCCGCCGGAAAGACCTTCTCCTTCACCGGCTGGAAGGTCGGCTGGGTCACGGCGGATGCCTCGCTCGTCACCGCCGTCCGCACCGCCAAGCAGTTCCTCACCTATGTGAGCGCGGGCCCGTTCCAGTACGCGATCGCCGAGGCGCTGCGCCTGCCGGACACCTACTTCGAGACCTTCCGCGCCGACCTCCGCCGCAAGCGCGACCTCCTCGGCGACGGGTTGCGCGCGGCCGGGTTCGAGGTCCACCGGCCCCAGGGAACGTACTTCATCACCACCGACGTCACTCCCTTCGGCGAAAAGGACGCCTACGCCTTCTGCCGCGCGCTCCCCGAGCGCTGCGGCGTGGTCGCCATCCCCAACTCGGTCTTCTACGACGACCCCGAAGCCGGCCGCAGCCAGGTCCGCTTCACTTTCTGCAAGCAGAAGGACGTCCTGGACGAGGCGGTGACCCGGCTCACGCGGATCGCGCCCTGACGGGGCAAGGAAACCCGCTGTCGGACGGCAGGGCCGGGACCTGCTCGCCGGCCCCGGCCCCGAAACCGGCCGCAGTTCACTCCGCTGAGTGGCGGGACACTGACCCGATCTCCCTGTCGCGGGGCGGTGGTCAGGTTCTCATCGGCATGTTCCGCGCGCGGCCGTCGTCAGCACCGTGTCGGGTACGTCCCGATGGGTGACTCGGCGGCAGCCAAGGGCGGCCGCGTCTGCCTTGCACCTCTGCAAGTGGAAGGACGTCCCGGACGAGGTGGTGGCCCGGCTGCGGCGACCGGCGGCCCGAAGCCCGGTCCGCCTCGCCCCAGGCACATGGGCCGCCGAGCGTACGGACCGAAGGCGACACAGCGGGGCGAGTCAGTAGTCGTCGGCCTCTTCACCGTCCGGAACGCCGTAACAACCGGATACAACGTGCAGGCTCAACTTCGGCGGATCGTTCTTCGGCATGTGAACGATGTTGACACCGGCCTTCTTCTCATCGTTGTCGGCGGTCAAGTTCATGTTCTCGTTCTTGCTGGTGTCCGGGCCATACGAGACGATCTCCCAGCCGCGACTCGGCATTTCCTTCTTGAGTCGCCCCATCGCCGCACCCAGGTCATTTGCCGACTCGGGGTAGAAACTCCACCAGTGGAAGACTCGGAAGTACTTCTTCGCATCCTTTCCCGGGCATTCCGTGACCCAAGGGCGACTGTCGGAAGCGTTCCCCTTCACGCCGATCAGTTCATAGATACCGCTGGACACCTTCTTGATCGCATCAATAGCCTCATCCGAGGTAGCGGTACCGGCGGACGAGACCTCATCGACATTTTTTCATTCACGCTGCATCCGGTGAGGGTAGCGACTGCGAGGGACACGGCGAGCACCAGAACGCCCCATCGAATCTTCACGTCGAAAAACCTTACTTGGTCAGATTCATCCAACAGAGCCATCCAGAACATCAGCATGCTGGAATTCGGCGCCCCTACTTGACGTAGCTCCAGGGCTCCAACGGAATCTTGAGCTCCACGTCATCCCCCTTTCCGACGACGACGAGAGCCTGATTCTTCAAGCTCCGCGAGGGACCTTGCGGCCCCTCGTCCCAGTACGCGCTGTGCCCTTCGGTATCCGAAGTCATCTGGTTCGCACCGAATCTCACATCGCTGGGAATGACGAAGCCGCTCCCGCCATGGCCCCAACGACCGATGTCCGGAACCGCATCCCCTTCGGCTTCCTCGTTCCACACATGCCCTTTGGGCACATCCATCGCATCGGCGCTGGATACCCTGACACCAGGACTTCCCACCAGAACGACATCATCGGCGTTGACGTGACCAGTTTGAGCCGCAGCCCCGATCAGGGTTGTTCCGTACGAGTGGCCGATGACGCTGCGGTGCGGTTCCGAATCACTGGAATGAGACTCCTCCAGGCCGTCCAGAAAATTCCTGAACGCCGGCGCCCCGTCATAGGCGTAATGACTGAAAGGCGCGTCCTTGACGATGTCGTCAGGAGCGTCGTATCCGAGCCAGGCAATCGTCGAAACAGATTTACCATCGGCTTCGTCATCCGCTGCGTGCCACACACTGACGGACCGTTTGATGCTGTCATTGATGCTTCCCAGGTCCGCCGTCGTACCCGGCACGTAGACCGCCTGGTGATCCGCGGTGTCCGGATTTCCGTTGGCGGTGATCGCGCGGCCGTCCGCTTCCGTGCTGAACCCCAGCAGGTACGCCTCGGGCAAGCCGTTCGTCCCGGTCGCGTCGAAGCGCTTCTGGATCGCGGTCATTGAGCCGTTTCCAACCTGACGGGTGGTCGGACCGGCGGCCCCGGCGACGGGCATGAAGAAAGCTCCTGGTAGACGGGTTCACGACCAAGATCACCAGTCCGCCAAGAGCTTCGCGTGCTTGTCTACCCATCCGCTATCGATCTGTCCAGCCGTACCGTACCCTGCGGCACCTCTCCGGTCTGCTTGCAGGTCATCGCCGCCGGATCGGCTGTCGGTAACGCCGTCTGACCTGCCGCCGACAGGCCCTGCTCGTCCTGGCACACCTGCACTGCGGTAACACCTACGCCCGGCTCGCCGCGGGTTTCCGCATCGGGATTGCCACCGTCTACCGCTACATACGCGAGGCCGTCGATCTGCTCGCCGCCCTCGCGCCCACACTGGAGCAGGCCATGACGACCGTGCGGAAGAAGGCGTACGTGATCCTCGACGACACCGCGCTCCCGATCGACCGCATCGCCGCCGACCGCCCGTACTACTCCGGGAAGAAGAAGCAGCACGGGATGAACGTGCAGGTCCTCGCCGATCCCGCCGGACGCCTGATCCGGGCCTCGGACACCCTGCCAGGAGCCACCCACGACCTGACCGCCGCCCGGACCCACGGCGTCCCCGAAGTCCTCGCCGCCAACGGCGTCAAGTGCTGGGCGGACAAGGCGTATCAGGGTGCCGGCCCCGCGATCCGATTTCGTGAACGTGCCGCTGTTCTGCCATGGCTCGACGGGAGCCGGTGCACACAGTCGGCCCGTCGTG
The DNA here is from genome assembly GCF_042266885.1 of Streptomyces sp. NPDC056061. Classification (NCBI taxonomy): domain Bacteria; kingdom Bacillati; phylum Actinomycetota; class Actinomycetes; order Kitasatosporales; family Streptomycetaceae; genus Streptomyces; species Streptomyces sp. NPDC056061. The sequence goes on from NZ_JBHJWQ010000008.1 coordinate 281,570, forward strand.
CGCGCCGGGCCACAGGGAATACCCACGCGCCGCGGAAGAACCGCACAGAAAACGACCCGGCCCGGACACCGGTCCATGGATGACATGGACCGACGCCCGGGTCGGGTCGTTGCTGCGGTGCGGTGCACGGGGGCGCGGGCCGCAGGCCCGTCCCGTCCGCGCACGGGGCTCGGACGCCCGGGGCCGGCTACTCGCCGGGGGTCGGCTCGCCGTCCGGCTTCTCCTCGGCCGGCACCAGGCCGAGGCGCTCCTGGAGCCACTTGTCGAACTCGATCGAGGCACGCACCCAGCTGACCGTCGACGAGACGAAGTGCTCCAGGCTGACGCCCGTACCGATGAGCATCTGCGCCTCGCCGATCAGACGGATCGAGACCTCCGTGTCCTCGGAGCCCTCCTCGCCCTCGTGGGTGTGCGTGTAGACCTTCGGCCACAAGGTGCGGCGGTTCCAGTCGTCGATCGCTTCGAGGAGGACCGCGCGCTGGTCGGCGGCGTGCGGCCGGTCGTAGAACGTGCGGACCGAGAAGACCTGCTGCTCGGCCTCGCCCCGGAACATGAAGTACGTGCGGAATTCCTCCCACGGCGCGGCGAGGTCGCCCTCGTCGTCGACGACGTACTTCAGCTCCATCTGGTCGAGGAGCTGCTTGACCAGGTCCTGGTCAGGGACGACGGGGCCCTCCGGTCCTGCGGCCTGCGGTTCGGGCTGGCCCCCGAAATTCGGAATCGAGGACGGATCGATGCTCACCGTGTTTTTCCCTTCGTGCGGTTGCCGCCATCCTCTCCCATGGCGGGCGGGGGATGGCAAGCCCCGGCGGGCCCGATCCGCCACAAGCTGACAAACAGCCGGTGCGGACCGGTCCCGCCGTCCCCGTACGGAGTACCGGGGGTGTCGGGGCCTCGGCCGGACGGTTACGGCCATGGGAGCACATGACGGTGACGGCCCGGGGAGCTCTTGGGGAGTCCGCTCCCCGTTGCTCCCCAGGCCATCACGTCTGCTCTCCGGGTCCTTACGTCGCGGCGCCGACGAGCAGCTCGTCCCCGACCCGGTCCACCCGGACGGTGTCCCCGTCCTTCACCTCGCCCGCGAGGATCTCCTTCGCGAGCCGGTCCCCGATCGCCGTCTGGATGAGGCGGCGCAGCGGCCTGGCTCCGTACGCCGGGTCGTTGCCCTCCTCGGCCAGCCAGGCCAGCGCCTCCGGGGTCACGTCGAGCGTGAGTCGACGGTCGGCGAGGCGGGCGGCGAGCCGGTCGATCTGGAGCTTCGCAATGTGCGCGAGCTCGTCGCCGGACAGCGCGGAGAAGACCACCAGGTCGTCCAGCCGGTTGAGGAATTCCGGCTTGAACGAGGTCCGTACGACCTCCAGCACCTGTTCCTTCTTCACCTCGGGCTTCACCAGCGGGTCCATCAGGAACTGGCTGCCGAGGTTGGAGGTGAGGATCAGGATGGTGTTGCGGAAGTCCACCGTCCGGCCCTGTCCGTCGGTGAGCCTGCCGTCGTCCAGGACCTGGAGCAGAATGTCGAAGACCTCGGGGTGGGCCTTCTCGACCTCGTCCAGCAGCACGACGCTGTACGGGCGGCGGCGGACCGCCTCGGTGAGCTGGCCGCCCTCCTCGTAGCCGACGTATCCGGGCGGGGCGCCGACCAACCGGGCGACGCTGTGCTTCTCGCCGTACTCGCTCATGTCGATGCGGACCATGGCCCGCTCGTCGTCGAACAGGAAGTCGGCGAGCGCCTTGGCCAGCTCCGTCTTGCCGACCCCGGTCGGGCCGAGGAAGAGGAACGATCCGGTGGGCCGGTCGGGGTCGGCGATCCCGGCGCGGGTGCGCCGTACCGCGTCCGACACCGCGCGCACGGCCTCGGTCTGCCCGATGAGACGCCTGCCGAGCTCGTCCTCCATCCGCAGCAGCTTCTGGACCTCGCCCTCCAGCAGGCGTCCGGCCGGAATGCCGGTCCAGGAACCGACGACGTCGGCGATGTCGTCCGAGCCGACCTCCTCCTTCACCATGGTGTCCTTGGCGGCCTCCTGCTCGGCCTCGTTCGCCTCCGCCAACTCCCGTTCCACACCCGGGATCTCGCCGTAGAGCAGCTTGGAAGCGGCGTCGAAATCACCGTCGCGCTGGGCGCGTTCGGCCTGTCCGTGCAGGTCGTCGAGGCGTTCCTTCAGCTCGCCGACGCGGTTGAGGCCCTGCTTCTCCTTCTCCCAGCGGGCGTTGAGCCCGCGCAGCTCCTCCTCCTTGTCGGCGAGGTCGCGGCGCAGCCGCTCCAGGCGTTCCCTGGAGGCGGGGTCGGTCTCGTTCTTGAGCGCCAGCTCCTCCATGTGCAGGCGGTCCACGGCACGCTGGAGCTCGTCGATCTCGACGGGCGAGGAGTCGATCTCCATGCGCAGCCGGGACGCCGCCTCGTCGACCAGGTCGATGGCCTTGTCGGGAAGAAAGCGGGAGGTGATGTAGCGGTCGGACAGGGTCGCGGCGGCCACCAGCGCGGAGTCCGCGATGGAGACCTTGTGATGGGCCTCGTACCGGCCCTTGAGACCGCGCAGGATCGCGATGGTGTCCTCGACGCTCGGCTCGGCCACCAGCACCTGCTGGAAGCGCCGCTCCAGGGCGGGGTCCTTCTCGATCCGCTCGCGGTACTCGTCGAGCGTGGTGGCGCCGACCATGCGCAGTTCGCCGCGGGCCAGCATCGGCTTCAGCATGTTGCCCGCGTCCATGGCGGAGTCGCCGCCCGCACCGGCACCGACGACGGTGTGCAGCTCGTCGATGAAGGTGATGATCTGCCCGTTGCTCTCCTTGATCTCGGAGAGGACGGTCTTGAGCCGTTCCTCGAACTCGCCGCGGTACTTCGCCCCCGCGACCATCGCGCCGAGGTCGAGCGAGACGAGCCGCTTGTTGCGCAGGGACTCGGGGACATCGCCCTTGACGATGCGCTGGGCGAGCCCCTCGACGACTGCCGTCTTGCCGACGCCGGGCTCACCGATGAGCACCGGGTTGTTCTTGGTGCGGCGGGACAGGACCTGGACGACGCGACGGATCTCCTGGTCGCGCCCGATGACCGGGTCGAGCTTGCCCTCGCGCGCGGCGGCCGTGAAGTCCGTGCCGAACTTCTCCAGGGCCTTGTACTGACCCTCCGGGTCGGGTGTGGTCACCCGGCGTCCTCCCCTGCTCTTCTCGAACGCGTCCAGCAGCCTCTTCGCGCTGGCGCCCTGCTCGGAGAGGATCTCACCGGCCCGGCCGCCCTTCGCGGCGATGCCGATGAGCAGGTGCTCGGTGGAGAGGTAGTCGTCACCGAGCTCCTTGGCGCGCTGGGCGGCGTCCGCGATGACGGCGAGCAGGTCGCGGTTGGGCTGCGGAGGGGCGACGGTCGATCCGGTGACGCTGGGCTGCGCGCCCAGGAGCCGCTCCGTCTCGGTGCGTACGGCGATCTGGTCGGCCTCGACGGCGGCGAGCAGATCGGTGATGTTCTCGTTGTCCTCGCCCGCGAGCAGAGCGAGCAGCAGATGCCCCGGGGTCAGGTCGGGGTGCCCGTCCTTCACGGCCCTGTTGGTGGCCGCGTTGATGGCGTCCCGGCTCTTGTTGGTCAGCTCGGCGTCCACGTGCCTCTTCTCCTCCTTGCGGTGACTGCTCTCTCCACAACACTGACTCAGTCAACGTCCACAAAGTTGAGTCTATTCCACTCAACCTGTTTTCGTGCACCGCCGTGCCCGTGCCGTCCGAAGAAGGTGCCCGTACGGTCCGGAGAATCGGTCTCCCGGCACTGCCCGGAGCCGCACAGCCCAGCTCTGGGTTGCCCAGCTCAGGCATGCCCGGCTCGGGGAAGCGCGGCTCGGGGAAGCGCGGCTCGGGAAAGGCCCAGCTCCGGGCAGCGCGAACCGCCATTCCGAGTGAACGCGCCGGGGCGGGCCTCCGCCACCGCAGGGCCCGGGCCCGCCGCCCGCGCCGTCCGGGTACGCACGGGGTGGGGGACGGGAAGCGGGTAGCGGACGGGAGGCAGGTGGCGGGAGGCAGGTGGCGGGAGGCAGGTGGCGGGAGGCAGGTGGCGGGAGGCGGGTGGGAGGCAGGTGGCGGGTTGTCGCGGCACCTCGGCGCCCCGGGCGCCTCCCGCCATCCCAGCCGCCTCACTCACCCCGGCCGCCGCCCCACTCCCCCCTGGCCACCTCACTCACCCCGGCCGCCCCGGTTCCGTCCGCGGTAGGCGCACCGCGTCCGGTCAGACCCGCTCCGCCGCGTCCGCCGCCGTGCGCCAGTGCGCCAGGCTCGTACGCGCGTCCCGCAGGTCCTCGTCGTCGCCGGGTAGCACGGACTCCATGCGCGGCACGATCCCGTCGAGCAGGGCGGCGGCGCCCGCCGCATCGCCCGAGGCACCGGTCCAGGCCGCGTGCGCCCGCTCGTACCGGAAGCATTCACGGCCCGGCGGCAGCACCTGTGCCGCATCCCCGGCGATCCGGCCGAAGAGCATGCCCGCCCGTGCCGGGTGACCGGCCCGCCCGACCCGGTCCGCCAGGCGCGCACGGCGTGCGAGCCCCGGCGCCGTGCGCCCGGTCCCGTACGCCGGGTTGACCGCGAGGGCCAGATCCCCGCTCAGGTTCACGGTCCGCTGCAACGGGCGCGGAGGCCCCAGCGGATCGCGCCCCGGCAACGCCTCCACCAGCCTCCGGAAGAGGGTGTCCAGCCCGAGGTGGCGGGCTCCCTCCGGGTCACCGGCCCTCAGCAGGAGCAGCAGCTCCGTGGTGAAGGCGGTGTTCCCCTCCCCGGACGGATTTGTCAGGGCCCTGCTGATCCGGTCGGATGCCAGGAGCAGGTGCAAATCAGCGGCCGACGGGGCGTCCAGGGCGCGGCCCGCGTAACAGCAGTCCAGGACGACCACCCGATGGCGGGCCCGGGCACCGCGCAGCGCGGCGAAGACGTCCTCGGCGGGCAACGAGGTGCGCCCGGCCGCCTTCGGTACGTCGACGGTGCCGGGCAGGGCGAGGCACAACCGGTTGTCCTCCGCGCTCACCCCGTGCCCCGCGTAGTAGAAGAGAAGCAGGTCGAGCGGGGTGGCGAGGTCGGCATACGAGTGGAGCCGGTCCAGTACGAGACCGGGCTCCACCGGGTCGACGAAGGTGGCCAGCGCGGACGGATCGAAGAGTCCGTCCGGACCCGTCAGCGCTCCGGCCAGGTCTCGTACGTCGGCCGCCGCCGCGGGCAAGGGCGAGAGACCCCGGGTGAAGGTGGACGAGCCGACCAGCACGAGCCGCGTGTTCATCCGGTCAGGCACCACCAGCGGCTCCCGCACCACGACCGGATCCGGCCGGAACCCCGGCACCACCGCGCCCACCCCCGGCACCGCAGGAGCCCCCGGCATCTCAGGACCGCCCAGCACCGCAAGACCCTCCAGCACCGCTGGACCGCCCCGCACCGCAAGGCCCTCCGGCACCACGACCGGATCCGAAGTCATGGACCACCCCCACATCCACCCCCACATCCACCCCCACGTTCACCCTCGCCGTCCTCGCCGTCCTCGCCATCCCCGCGTCTGCGTCTGCGTCTGCGTCCGCGTCCGCCCCCGACCCGATCACACGGTCACACGCCCGCTCCCGGGCCGCGCCCCGTCCCGGTCCGGCGCACCCGGTCGCTCATTCGCCGCCGTCGGGCGCCTGGAGTGCGGACCGCACCTCGCCGAGCAGGCGCGCGGCGTCGTCCGCGCTGCCCGCCTCGATCTCCTGCTCGGTCCCGTCCGGACGCACCACTCGGACCGTCACCCGATGGGACTTGCGGCGTTCGACGAGCCAGTTGAAGAACGGGACATAGAGCGGTGCCGCGGCCGCGAGGACCACCACCGCGTCGGCCGCACCGCCCTGCTCGCCGGGGCCCGGCGGCGCCATGCGGACCCGGGCGGCGCCACGCAGCTCATCGCTGTCGTCGAGCCATCCGGCCAGCGCGCGGGCATGCGCGTCCGCGTCGGCGCGGTCACCGGGAAACTCCATGACGTACTCCTGCACAACAAACCTTTCCGTTCGCTCTGTCCGTGTCGTTTCGCTCTGTCCGTGTCGTTCCCGGAGACTCACACGCCTGCCCTCGGACACGCACACCGTCGCTCTCGGGCACTCGCCCTCAGGCGTCGAACCGCGGAGCGCCCGGGTCCGCGCCGTACGCCCCCGTACGCCGCCCGGCCGCCGTGCCCCGTCCCGCCGGGGGATCCGGCACCCGCTCCGGCGTCGCGAACAGCGGGTGGTGACCGGCCACTTCGTACGGCAGGCGGAACGCGGTCGCCGCCTCGGACACGTCCAGCAGATCGGCGAGGAGCCGCTCCACCGGGTTGAGGGAGTGGGCGGGGGCACCCTGCCGGTAGGTCGCGTCCAGCCAGGTGCGGTTGAGCCCGGCGATGTTGGCCCACGCCGCACCCGCCTCCTCGACCGGCGGCCCGCACACGACGGCGCCGCCCGCCGCCGCGGCGATCTGCTCGGCGAGGCCGGGCGGCAGCGGTCCGGCGGCGGCCAGCGAGATCCGGGCCCGGAACGCGCGCCCGGCATAGCGGACCATCGCCTCCCGGGCCGACAGGGCCGCCCGGCCCGCGAAGGCGTCCGGTGGCGCGGGGGCGTTCCAGGTGGGCCGTACCGGGCCCGGTACGGCGAGATGGGCGTACTCCTGCGCCAGCGCACCGAACGCGGCCCGGACGTCCTCCCCGGGCGCATACGGCTCCAGGCAGACACCGAACAGCGCCGGGAACGCGAGTCGGCCGAGCTCCGCCCACACCGGCTCCCAGGACCGCACCCCGGCCGCCAGCGGCGACACCGCGAAGGAGACGGCACGCCCCGTGTCGTTCCGCGTGCACGGCGCGTGCGCCAGTGGCTTGCGCAGTTCTGCGAGCCCCTGCGGGTGAGGGGTGAGAGGCGCCAGCCAGTGGCGTACCTCCGCGGTGTCGGCGACCGCCTCCGCCCGCACATGACGGGGGGTGTACGCGAGCCGGTCGCGCAGCGCGAGCGCGGCCCGCACCGCGGAGTGCGTGTCGGCCGCGCGCACCTGGCCGAGCAGCGCCGTGTGCAGCAGTCCGGAGGGAGGCTCGTTGCGCACCCGCAACTCGAAGCGGATGCCCGCACCGGGTGTCAGCAGGGACTGCAGCCAGGCCGCTTCCCCGTGCGCGGTCTCGACGCGACGCTGCGCCTCGGGGACATCGGCGTACCCGCGATGCTCGTCGAGTGCCGCGGCGGGCGCGAGCCGCACCGCGACCCACGCCCAACTCCCCTGCGGCGACGCCGCGGTGAGCACACCGGCCGGCACACCGGCCGTCTCCGAGCCGCTCAATGCTCACGCCCCGGCCCCGGCCACGGCTGCTGCGGCGGCACCGAGGGCGGTACCGGGGGTGCCGCCGGAGCCTGGACCGGGACGGGAGCCGCTGCGTCCTCCTCGATGTACGGCATGCCCTGCGGGAAGGCCACCGCCGGGGAGACCACCCGGCCCTCGACCGCCACGTGCAGCCCCTCGCGGGCGGCGGCGTGCAGCGCCTCACGCATGGCACGCGGCGGCTCGGTCCGCATCATCGCCTTCTCCATGTCGGAACCCCCGAACACGCCGCGCCCGAGGTCCGCCAGGAACTGGCCCACGAGCGCCGTGCCGCGGCGGTTGCGCCACATCGTCCAGCCCATGTAGAGGCTGGTGCCGTAGGCGAACACGGACAGATAGGCGATGTAGCTGCCGTCCTGGAGCACCATCCGGTGCGTCACGTGCGGGTACCGGCCGCCGGTACGGATCCGGCGGAAGACCGGGACCATCGGCAGCCGGCGGTCCCGGACCACCCGGGCGATCTCCGCGTACGCGGACTCGGTGTGCTGTGCCTGGTCGGCGAGCAGCACCCGCCACTCCCCGATCGGTTCGCCGACCTTCGAGACCAGCAGAACGATCCAGAACGCGACGAAACCGCACTGCGCGCCCAGCATCGGCGCGCCGAACAGGATGGCCTCCGGGTCATTCGCCGCGACTCCCCCGAAGAAGCCGAAGAATGCGAAGACGAAGAACACCGCCATCGCCACGGCGGCGGCACGCAGCCAGAGGGTGAGCAGCGTCTTCCAGCTGACGGTGTCGTCGAAGGACACCTCGACCGCGTGGTGGCGCAGTGTCTTGTCGAGATACGCGGCATTGCCGTCGCCACCGCGCCAGCCGGGCAGGCGCTCGATCTCGTGTCCACTCATGGGCGGCCCCCCGGAGGGAAAGGAACGGATGGGAAGGGCTGAGACCTTGCCCACCCCCATAGTGGAATGTCAACTCGCTTTATATGTCAGGCGTGTTGCTCGATTTCCGGGCCGAACAATGCACAACGGCGCCATCGTGTTCAGGTCACGATGGCGCCGTTGTGTGGGGGAGTGACTGAGCGACATGTAACGACGGGGGATCGCTCAGGCACTTCGGGGGGTGGCGGAAACGGTCTCGGGTTCGAACAGTTGGTGGTCCCGCCGGTCCAGGTTGACGAAGATCATGTCGTACCGGATCGCGCAGCGGACGGGCTGCGGCGCTCCGCGCGGTTTGCGCAGGCAACGGTAGGCGCGTACCTCGTCGTCCTCCTCGCGGGCGACGACGATGGGGTCGCCGAACAGGGTGACCATCAACGAGTCGCCGCAGCGGGGGACAGCGGTGACCAGATCGATGAAGTGCCAGCCCGACCGGTACGCGGTCGCCATCTCTCGCCGGAAGGTCCGGTCGTCCGGTGGGATGGTCATGCGCCCGCGGATTTCGCCGGGACGAGATCCCAAGCCAGGTCCGACGTCGTCACCTGCGCGCTCGTCAGCTTCGTCGGCACAAGATCCCAAGCCAGGTCCGGAGGCGCCACATCCTGGGCCCGCACCGTCGCCTTGCCCGTGGGCGCGCTGTCCCAAGCAAGGTCCAGGGTTCCGATCACCCCGAATGTCAGCCCGGCGGAGAAGGTCGCAGCAAGCACCGAGCGAAGCATCTTGTTACTCATAGTGGGCTTCGTCCTCACTTCCAAGGTTTCCTCTCCCCCGCATGACAAGACGATCGCTCATCGAGGCACGTCAATGCCACAGAAGCGATGCATCATGTTCCTGTAGATTCATGTTCCTGGGGGGTGGATAAATGGTTACAGGTGAAGCAAAAGCGACACATCCCCACCCTGTCAGTGCCCTGTGCGACGAGGGGGCGCGGCTGTACGCCAGTGCACTGAGTGTCGGCAAGATCGCTCGCAGCGAGGTGAAACTCGCCCCTTGTCTCCTGGAGTTCGCACTGCTGCACCCGGATCCCGACGACGCCGACTGGCTCAGACCGGTTCCTCCGTTCGCCGCGCTGACGCAACGACTGCATCCCATCGAGCGGGAGATCCTGGACCGTCGGCGCCTCTCGGTCGAACTGACGGAGGCGTTCGAGCCGTTCATGGCCATCAGCGCCCAGGCCCCGCCGACCACGCACGCGATCACGGTGCTCGAAGGCATCGACCGGATCAACGCGTCCATCGAACTCGCCCTGACCGAGTGCACGTCGGAGGTCCTCACGATCCAGCCCGGCGGGGGCCGCAGCGAGGACGCGCTCAACATCGCGATCGAGCGCGGGAACATCCTCACCCAGCGCGGCGTGGGCATGCGCACCCTCTACCAGCACACCGTCCGGCACAGCCACGGAACCCTCAGTTACGCGGAGCGCATGGCTGAGGGCAAGGTGGAGATCCGTACGCTCGAAGAGCTCATAGAACGACTCATGATCTTCGACAACACGGTTGCCTTCATTCCGGCCACGGACGACCGGAAGGTGGCGCTGGAGCTGCGGCACCCCGGCATCGTGGAGTACCTCAGCAGCGTCTTCGAGCAGTTCTGGCGGCGCGCGGTCCCGCTCCAGGAACAGGTCCCGTACGATGCCACGCTCGAAGGCATCTCCGGCGTACGGCATTCCATCGCGAAGCTCCTCGTCGAGGGACACGTCGACGAGGCCATCGCCCGGCGCCTCGGCATGAACGTGCGTACCTGCCGTGCCCACATCGCGAAACTCAGTGCCGCGCTCGGCAGCAACAGCCGTGCTCAGCTCGGCTACCTGATCGCCCGTTCGGGAATCCTGGAGGAGGAGCAGAGCTGACGACGGTACGGGTCACGCCGTCAGCGGCGCCCCGGCCCACCGGGCCAGCAGTTCCTCCCGCTCCGCGCGTCTCGGCGTGCCGTCCCGGTGGGCACGGCCCCAGGCGAGCAGGGCGGCCGGGGTGACCCGGCCGTCCACGTACGTGTCGAGCAACTCCTGCGACAGCCGGAACTCGGCGGGCGCGTAGGACGCGGCGGCCGAGTACGCGGTGAGCTCCACGTCCCCCTCGGGGGTTTCGAAGCGGACGAAAATCGCCGGGCCGTCGTCGATGCCCCCGAAGGCCACGGTGAACACGTTGTCCAGCAGTATCCCGGCCACCTTGCCCGCCGACGACCGCACCGGCGCACCGGCCACCGTCAGATGCCGGATGTCGTCCCAGGCCCACCGGCCGCTCTGATCCTCCCCGAGCCCGGTCAGGCCCTCCTCGGTGAGCAGGATGCCGGGACCGGGTTCGTTCGGCGGAGCGCCTATGTGGGCCGCGGTGTCGGTGATCCAGAAGAGGCCGACCATGGGCATGGATGACTTCCCAACATGTCGCCGGGCGGGCGGCCCCGACTCGGCGTTGTGTGCGGTGGACGTGGACGCGGGAGGGCGGGCCGGCCCCAGTATGGCAAGCCCGTGATCGAACCAGGCACGTTCCGGGCACGTTCCGGGCACGTTCCGGGCGGGGCCTGCCGCGGTGGTCACGGACCACGACGCACACGGCCGCGACGCACACGGCGGGAGGGCCGGGGAACCGATCCGTGGATCGGTTCCCCGGCCCTCCGTCACGTCTGTCCGCAGGCCGCCCCGCGCGTCCGGAACCGAGATGCCCGGCCCCTGCCGCCCGGTCCGCCGACCGCGCAGCCCGTCGGCCACCCGATCACCCGGTCACCCGGTCACCCGGTCACCCGGTCGGACGAAATCTCGGCCGGACGAAACCTCGACCACGCAGAACCTCGGCCGTTCAGTCCTTCGGCCGCTTGGGCCGCCAGACCACCAACGCGCCGGTCTGCTGCACGTCCTGGTACGGCACCAGATCGCGCCGGTACGAGGCGTGCACCTGGGCCTCGCGCTGCTGCATCGCCGCCGCCGCGCCGTCCACGGCCGCCGAGAGCTCGGCGACGCGCTGCTGGAGCGCGGCGACCTGGTTCTCCAGCTCGATGATGCGCTTGATACCGGCGAGGTTGATGCCCTCGTCCTGCGACAACTGCTGCACGGTGCGCAGCAGCTCGATGTCGCGGGCCGAGTAGCGTCTGCCGCGTCCGGCCGTGCGGTCCGGCGAGACCAGGCCGAGTCGGTCGTACTGGCGCAGTGTCTGCGGATGGAGACCTGAGAGCTGGGCCGCGATCGAGATCACGTACACCGGTGTCTCATCGGTCAGTTCGTACGGATTACGTCGTCGGCCGTCCACCTCAAGCTCCCTTCGCCGCCTGGAACAGCTCCGCCCGCGGATCGCTGCCCGCAGTCGCCTTCCGGTATGCCTCCAGTGCCTCCCTGGCCTCGGCGCCGAGGTCCTTGGGAACCGTCACCTCGACGGTGACCAGCAGGTCGCCCCGGGTGCCGTCCTTGCGGAACGCGCCCTTGCCGCGGGCGCGCATCGTGCGCCCGTTGGGCGTACCGGCCGGGAGTTTCAGGGTGACCGGCGGACCGCCGAGCGTGGGTACCTTCACCTCGCCGCCGAGCGCCGCCTCCGTGAAGTCGACGGGCACGGTGACCGTGAGATTGTCGCCCTTGCGTCCGAAGACCGGGTGGGCGTCGACATGGACCACGACGTACAGGTCGCCGGCCGGTCCGCCGCGCTCGCCCGGACCGCCCTTGCCGCGCAGCCGGATCCGCTGGCTGTCCGAGACGCCCGCCGGAATCCGGACCTGCATGGTCCGGGAGGACTTCGCCCGGCCGCTGCCCTTGCACACGTCGCAGGGGTCCTGGGCGATGAGGCCCCGGCCCTTGCAGTCCACGCAGGGGTCGGTGAGCGAGAAGCCGCCACCGGTGCCGCGCGACACCTGGCCGGTGCCGAGACAGGTCTGGCAGACCCTCGGGGTGCCGTTCTTGTCACCGGTGCCGGAGCACGCCTTGCAGGGCGCCTGGCTGGACATCCGCAACGGGACCGTGGCCCCCTCGACCGCCTCGCTGAAGCTGAGCGTCACCTCGGACTCGATGTCCTGGCCGCGGCGCGGCTGCACCCGCGTCCCCGAACCGCCCCGGTTGAACAGGCCGCCGAAGACGTCGCCCAGGCCGCCGCCACCACCGAAGCCGCCGGCCCCGCCGCCCTGGCCCCCGCCCTGCGCGCCGCCGAAGAGGTCGCCCAGGTCGAAGTTGAAATTGCCTCCGGCGCCTCCCGGTCCGGCACGGAACCCGCCGTTGCCGAAGAGGGCGCGCGCCTCGTCGTACTCCTTGCGCTTCTTGGCGTCACCGAGGATGTCGTTCGCCTCGGAGATCTCCTTGAAGCGCTCCTCCGCCTTGTCGTCACCCTTGTTGGCGTCCGGGTGGAACTCGCGGGCGAGCTTCCGGTACGCCTTCTTGATCTCGGCGTCGGTGGCGTCCTTGGGGACGCCGAGGACCTTGTAGTAGTCCTTCTCGACGAAGTCCTTCGTGCTCATCGACGTCCCTCCTTCCGGACGAACGGCCGTGCGACCGGCCCGTCGGCCGGTCGCATGGCCGGGCGGTGCGCCGCGAGGTGGTCAGACGGGATGTCAGACCTCCTCGGTGCCACCGCTCTCCTCGTCGGTTGCCTTCTCTTCCTTGGACGCGCCCGGCTGCGGCTCGGCCACCGCCACCCGCGCGGGGCGGATGGTGCGCTCGCCGATCCGATACCCCGGCTGCAGGATCGACACGCAGGTCGTCTCCGTGACGTCCGGCGCGTACGAGTGCATCAGGGCCTCGTGGATCGTCGGGTCGAAGGGCTCGCCCTCCTTGCCGAACTGCTGCAGGCCCAGCTTCGCGACGACCGTCTCCAGCGATTCGGCCACCGACTTGAACCCGCCCACCAGCTCGCCGTGGTCCCGGGCCCTGCCGACGTCGTCGAGCACGGGCAGCAGCTCGGACAGGATGTTCGCGACCGCGATCTCCTTGACCCCTGCCCGGTCCCGCTCGACGCGACGACGGTAGTTCTGGTACTCGGCCTGGAGCCGCTGGAGGTCGCCCGTGCGCTCGTTGAGCGCGGTGCGGACCTGGTCCAGCTGGGCCGTCAGGCCGACGGTCTCTACTGCGTCCCCGGCCGGGGACGCCTCTTCCTTCGAGGAGGAGGGGGCGTCCTTCGGCTCAGCTCCGTCAGGGGTGGCGCCGGAGGGGACGTCGGGCTTCTCCTCGAAGCCCGGAGTCTCCTCGCTCACACCGCACCGCCCTTCGTGTTCTTCTCGTCGTCCACGATCTCGGCGTCGACGACGTCGTCATCGGCCTTGCCCTGCTGGGCACCCGGCTGCGGGTCGCCCTGCGGGGCGCCGTCGGCCTGGGCACCGGCGTACATCGCCTGGCCCAGCTTCTGGGAGACGGCCGCGACCTTTTCGGTGGCGGTACGGATCTCGGCGGTGTCCTCGCCCTTGAGCTTCTCCTTCAGCTCGTTGACCGCGGTCTCCACCTCCGTCTTCACGTCGGCGGGGACCTTGTCCTCGTTGTCCTTGAGGAACTTCTCCGTCTGGTAGACGAGCTGCTCGCCCTGGTTGCGCGACTCGGCGGCCTCGCGGCGGCGGTGGTCCTCCTCCGCGTACTGCTCGGCCTCCTCACGCATCCGGTTGACCTCGTCCTTCGGCAGCGAGGAGCCGCCGGTGACGGTCATCTTCTGCTCCTTGCCGGTGCCGAGGTCCTTGGCGGTGACGTGCATGATGCCGTTGGCGTCGATGTCGAAGGAGACCTCGATCTGCGGGACACCGCGCGGGGCCGGCGGCAGGCCGGTCAGCTCGAACATGCCGAGCTTCTTGTTGTACGCCGCGATCTCGCGCTCGCCCTGGTAGACCTGGATCTGCACGGACGGCTGGTTGTCCTCGGCCGTCGTGAAGATCTCGGACCGCTTGGTCGGGATCGTGGTGTTGCGCTCGATGAGCTTGGTCATGATGCCGCCCTTGGTCTCGATACCGAGGGACAGCGGGGTGACGTCGAGCAGCAGGACGTCCTTGACCTCGCCCTTGAGGACACCGGCCTGGAGCGAGGCGCCGATGGCGACGACCTCGTCCGGGTTCACACCCTTGTTGGCCTCCTGGCCACCGGTCAGCTCCTTGACGAGCTCGGCGACGGCCGGCATACGGGTGGAGCCACCGACGAGAACGACGTGGTCGATCTCGGAGAGCTGGATGCCCGCGTCCTTGATGACGTTGTGGAACGGCGTCTTGCAGCGATCCAGCAGGTCGGCGGTCAGCTGCTGGAACTGCGAGCGCGTGAGCTTCTCGTCAAGGTGCAGCGGGCCCTCGGCGGACGCCGTGATGTAGGGCAGGTTGATCGTGGTCTCGGTCGAGGACGAGAGCTCGATCTTCGCCTTCTCCGCGGCCTCGCGGAGACGCTGGAGAGCCATCTTGTCCTTGGACAGGTCCACGCCGTGCCCGTTGGCGAACTGCTTGACCAGGTAGTCGACGACGCGCTGGTCCCAGTCGTCACCACCGAGGTGGTTGTCACCGTTGGTGGCCTTGACCTCGACGACGCCGTCACCGATCTCCAGCAGCGACACGTCGAAGGTGCCGCCACCGAGGTCGAAGACGAGGATCGTCTGGTCGTCCTTGTCGAGCCCGTAGGCCAGCGCGGCGGCCGTCGGCTCGTTGACGATGCGCAGGACGTTGAGGCCCGCGATCTCACCGGCCTCCTTGGTCGCCTGACGCTCGGAGTCGTTGAAGTACGCGGGAACGGTGATGACCGCGTCGGTCACCTTCTCGCCCAGGTACGACTCGGCGTCACGCTTCAGCTTCTGCAGGATGAAGGCGCTCATCTGCTGCGGGTTGAAGTTCTTGCCGTCCAGGTCGATCTTCCAGTCGGTGCCCATGTGGCGCTTGACCGACCGGATGGTCCTGTCGACGTTGGTCACAGCCTGGCGCTTGGCGACCTCGCCGACCAGCACCTCGCCGTTCTTCGCGAAGGCGACGACGGACGGCGTGGTCCTGGCGCCCTCTGCGTTGGTGATGACGGTGGGCTCGCCGCCTTCGAGAACGCTGACGACGGAGTTAGTCGTGCCCAGGTCGATGCCGACCGCACGTGCCATTTCAATTCCTCCAGCTTGCCTACTTGAGCGGAACTGACTCAAGGATGCATGACACATGCCCCAGTGTCAACAGAGTTGAGTCGCATCGACTCAACTATCGTGCACCCGCCCCACTCGCAGCCCGGAATCGGAGGCGACACCCACCCCTCCCGCACCCCGCTCACCGCCTCCACATCTTCGCTCCATGGGATCGTTCTGTCACAAAATGCCGTGAGCCGCTCAAAACCGGCACGCGATCCGCCCGAGCCAGTCAGGGACGAACGATGCAGACGCAGAACTGGACGCCACCACGAAGACGGAAACGACGACGGGCAGGGGCACGAGCACGCACAGGGGCGCGGACATGGGTCGGGGCAGGGCGGCCCGCGCCCCTTCTCGTACGCCCCCTCGGGGGACTCCCGCCCGTACGCCTTCCGGTGCGGCGCCCGTCGGCCGAGCGCGCCCTGGACCTGGCCCTCGGCTCGGTCCTGCTGGCCCTGACCGCTCCCGCACTCGCCGCGGCCGCCCTCGTCCTCGCGGCGCGACGGCCACCGGGCGGCATCGTCACCCGCTCACCCCGGATCGGCCTGGACGGCCGGATGTTCGTCCTGCGCACACTGCGCACCCGGCGGCTGCGGCTGGACGTGCTGTCCCGGCTGCCGCACGTCGTACGCGGAGACCTCTCGCTCGTCGGCCCGGAACCCCTGCCGCCGGAGGACGCCCCCCTCCCCGGCACCGCGCCCACCTCCACCACCACGACCACCACCGCCGCGGGCGCGGGACACTGGCGGCAGACGATCAAACCGGGCCTCATCGGCCTCGCACAGGTACGCTCGCGCTCCGGCATGCCGTGGGACGAGCCGGCCCTGCTCGATCTGCACTACGTCGAGCACCACGGGGTACGCCTCGACCTCGCCGTCCTGGCGGAGGCCGCCCGCATCCCGCTGCGCCGGGCGGTGCGCGGGCTCGCCGGCCCCGGCAAGGCGCACCTGAGCGACACAGATCACCGCAGGTGCGGCTACAGCGCTGCGGAATAAGTGGATAGTGTCAGCACAGACTGATTAAGTTACTGCTTAGTAGTTGTCAGTATTCACTTGTAGCCAGTATTCGCTTGTAGACGCTGGATCCCACCCTCGCAGGCCCGAGGAGCCCCCAAATGCAACTCGCCGCGATCATCGTGTCGCTGGTGCTGACTGTGGTCGGCGTTGCGCTCATCGCCCGAGCCGTCGCGCAGATCTACCGGTTTGTCACGCTCGGACAGCCGGTACCGGCAGGCAGCCGCACCGACAACCCGAAGCAGCGAACGATCACCCTGGTCAAGGAGTTCCTCGGCCATACCCGGATGAACCGGTGGGGCATCGTCGGCTTCGCGCACTGGTTCGTCGCCATCGGCTTCCTCACGCTGCCGCCCACGCTGCTCCAGGCGTACGGTCAGCTCTTCAAGGCCGACTGGGTGCTGCCGATCATCGGCGACTGGGCGCCGTTCGAGATGTACACCGAGTTCATCGGCCTGATGACGACGGTCGGCATCCTCGTGCTGATCGCCATCCGGCTGCTGAACCTGCCCTCACGGGCCGGCCGCAAGTCCCGCTTCGCGGGCTCCAAGGCGTGGCAGGCGTACTTCGTCGAGTACGTCATCCTCATCATCGGCCTGGCGATCCTCGCCCTGCGCGGTCTCGAAGGCGCGATCCACCACGTCGACGGCTACGAGGCCAGTTACTTCATCTCGTACCCCCTGGTCCTCACGTTCCAGGGCCTCACGCTCGGCACGCTGCAGAACCTCATCTACCTCGTCGCGGCGATCAAGATCGGCACCTCGCTCATCTGGATGATCACGGTCTCGCTCAACACCAACATGGGTGTGGCCTGGCACCGCTTCCTCGGCTTCCCGAACATCTGGTTCAAGCGGAACGCGGACGGCGCGACCGCGCTCGGCGCGCTCCAGCCGATGCTGTCGGGCGGCAAGGAGATCGACTGGGAGGACCCGGCCGACGACGCCGTCTTCGGTGTCTCACAGGTCGAGCAGTTCTCCTGGAAGGGCATCCTCGACTTCTCCACCTGCACCGAGTGCGGCCGCTGCCAGTCGCAGTGCCCGGCCTGGAACACGGGCAAGCCGCTCTCCCCGAAGCTCCTGATCATGTCCCTGCGCGACCACGCGCACGCCAAGGCCCCGTACCTGCTGGCCGGCGGCGGCAAGACCATGGAGGGCGAGGAGAAGGCGTCCGAGGAGCAGCTCAAGGACGTTCCGGCCGCGGCACTCGCGGAGGCCGAGCGTCCGCTGATCGGCACGGTCGAGGAGAACGGCGTCATCGACCCGGACGTGCTGTGGTCCTGCACCACCTGCGGCGCGTGCGTGGAGCAGTGCCCGGTCGACATCGAGCACATCGACCACATCGTCGACATGCGCCGCTACCAGGTGATGATCGAGTCCGCGTTCCCGTCCGAGGCGGGCACGATGCTCAAGAACCTGGAGAAGAAGGGCAACCCCTGGGGGCTGGCCAAGAAGCAGCGCGTCGAGTGGACCAAGGAGGTCGACTTCGAGGTCCCGATCGTCGGCAAGGACGTCGAGGACCTCACCGAGGTCGACTACCTGTACTGGGTCGGCTGCGCGGGAGCCCTGGAGGACCGCGCCAAGAAGACCACGAAGGCATTCGCGGAACTCCTTCACATCGCGGGCGTCAAGTTCGCGATCATGGGCGGCGACGAGAAGTGCACCGGTGACTCGGCCCGCCGCCTCGGCAACGAGCCGCTGTTCCAGCAGCTCGGCCAGGAAAACGTCGCGATGCTGAACATGGCGTTCGGCGAGGATGACGAGGACGACTCCACGAAGAAGGCGAAGGCGTCGAAGAAGATCGTCGCCACCTGCCCGCACTGCTTCAACACGATCGCGAACGAGTACCCGCAGCTCGGCGGCGAGTACGAGGTCATCCACCACACCCAGCTGCTCCAGCACCTCATCGACGAGGGCAGGCTGATCCCGGTGACCCCGGTCGAGGGCCTGATCACGTACCACGACCCCTGCTACCTGGGCCGGCACAACAAGATCTACACGCCGCCGCGCGAGATCATGGACAAGGTCCCCGGCCTGCGCCAGCAGGAGATGCACCGCCACAAGGAACGCGGCTTCTGCTGCGGCGCCGGTGGTGCCCGGATGTGGATGGAGGAGCGGATCGGCAAGCGCATCAACAACGAGCGCGTCGACGAGGCCCTGTCCCTGAACCCGGACATCGTCTCCACTGCCTGCCCGTTCTGCCTGGTCATGCTGACCGACTCGGTCAACGGCAAGAAGAACGACGGCAAGGCGAAGGAGTCGGTCCAGGTGGTCGACGTGTCGCAGCTGCTGCTGGACTCCGTGAAGACCCCGGCCGACCCGGCGGGCGACGCCGAGTCGGCGGACGCACCGGAGCCGGAGCCGGTGAAGTAGCCCGGAACGCCGCGTGCGACGGAAGCGGCCGGACCTGCCTCGGGGGCAGGACCGGCCGCTTCCGTCTTCCCGGACCGGGTACCCGGCCGTGGCACCACGCCCCACCACGTGCTCCCGGCCCGGGTACCGCTCCCACCACGTGCTCCCCGGCCGAGCACCGCCCGCACCCCATGGCGGAAAGCCTCGCGCACGCGCATCGGGCCGACCCCGGGAGTTCCCCCGTCACTCCCCCTGGGTGCCCCCTAGGGGATGTCACAGCTCGGCCGCAATGGCGGTCGGGTTTCCCCGGCCCTCTCACCGCACCCGCGCGGACCAGGTACGTTCGACGCGTGGCTGGATTCAGGATCGGACGCGGCCGGGACAACCGCACCCCGCAACAGGCGCAGCAGCAACCGCGGCAGCAGCCGTACGGCACACAGGCACCACCGCCGTACGGCCAACAGTCGTGGCCGCCGGCGGACGGCGCCGGCTCCCCGCCCCCGCCCCCGTACAACGGGGGCGGCTATGCCAACAACGGCGGCGGCTACCCCCACGGCGGGCACCACCAGGGCGGTCACCACGGCGGCGGCCACGGCGAACCGGAGTACTTCGGCGACCCGTACCCGCAGCAGCAGCCCCACCACCCCCACGGTGCCCCGCAACCGGGCGACCCGTACGCCAACTCGCCCGGTCACACCCAGGCGTTCAGCATCGGCGAGGACCCCTACGGCGACGGCAGCACCTACCAGGCCGGCCAGGCCCCCACCCCGCCCGCGGGCCCGCGGTTGCACTGGAAGGACCTGCTCACCGGCATCGTGCTGCGCCCGGGACCGACGTTCTGGCAGATGCGCGACTACCCGGTCTGGGGTCCGGCGCTGATCGTCACGTTCCTGTACGGCCTGCTCGCCCTCTTCGGCTTCGACCAGGCCCGGGAAGACGCGATCAACGCGACGATCTCCACGGCGGTGCCCTACGTCGTCGTCACGGGCGTCTGCTTCGTCATCGGCGGCCTGGTCCTCGGCGCGGTCACCCACACCCTCGCCCGCCAGCTCGGCGGCGACGGCTCCTGGCAGCCGACCGTGGGCCTCTCCATGCTGATCATGTCGATCACGGACGCCCCCCGCCTGATATTCGCCCTCTTCCTCGGCGGCGAGAACTCCCTGGTCCAGATCCTCGGCTGGGTCACCTGGCTGGCCTCGGCCGCCCTCTTCACCTCGATGGTGAGCAAGTCGCACGACCTGCCGTGGCCGAAGGCCCTGGGCGCGTCCGCGATCCAGTTGTTCGCGCTGCTGTCGCTCATCAAGCTCGGCACGATCTGACCGCACCCCGCGAACGGCCACGACCACACGGGCACAAACGCGGCCACGACCGCGCGGGCACAACCGCACA
This sequence comes from Streptomyces sp. NPDC056061, assembly GCF_042266885.1. NCBI lineage: Bacteria > Bacillati > Actinomycetota > Actinomycetes > Kitasatosporales > Streptomycetaceae > Streptomyces > Streptomyces sp. NPDC056061. The sequence continues at coordinate 301,555 of NZ_JBHJWQ010000008.1, forward strand.
GGCACGAAACGCGGGCGCGTACACAACGGCCCCGGTACCGGACGAAGGTACCGGGGCCGTCCGCGCATCCGGCACCATTCGCCGAGAACGTCTTCGGCGCTACGGCGGTACCCGACGCGCGCCCGATACGTCCGGAGGAGAACCCGATACGTCCGGAGAAGAAACCGTCACGTCCGGGGAGACACGCCCGGTCCGCTCCGACACGAAGTGGGTACCCCTTCGGGATCTCCTCGTCCGGCCTGCCGCTCACCGCGACCGCCGTCGCCCGGGCGGAGAGGTCCTTCCCGACGGCGAGCATCGCCGCGTACCGATTCCGTCCGGTACACCGGCACGGCCACGGCCTGCCGCCGGGAAAGGACGGTGTTGATCGTCACCGTGCCACCCGGCCGCGCACCGGCCGGCTTGCACAACCGCTTGCATGACCGAGGGACGGGCCGCCGCCCTCAGGCGTCGAGAACCTGCCCGCTGCGGCGCACGACGGGCTTGTCCACACTCCACGGGAAGTTGATCCAGCGATCGGTCTTCTTCCACACGTATTCGCACTTCACCAGCGAGTGCGACTTCTCGTAGATGACCGCGCTGCGCACCTCGGCCACATGATCGATGCAGAAATCACGCACCAGCTTCAGCGTCTTCCCGGTATCGGCGACATCGTCGGCGATCAGGACCTTCTTGTCCGAGAAGTCGATGGCATTCGGAACGGGCGCCAGCATGACCGGCATTTCCAACGTGGTGCCCACACCGGTATAGAACTCGACATTCACCAGATGAATGTTCTTGCAGTCCAGGGCGTAGGCCAATCCACCCGCGACGAATACTCCACCGCGTGCAATGCTCAGCACGATGTCGGGCTCGTATCCGTCATCGGCAACGGTCTGCGCCAGCTCGCGCACGGCGTGCCCGAACACCTCGTACGTCAGGTTCTCCCGCACGTCATCACTCATCGCGCATCACACCTGGGTCCGGTGGAAGTTCTGGAACGAACGCGACGCGGTCGGCCCACGCTGGCCCTGGTACCGGGATCCGTACTTCTCGGAGCCGTACGGGAACTCGGCCGGCGAGCTCAACCGGAACATGCACAGCTGCCCGATCTTCATGCCCGGCCACAGCTTGATCGGCAGCGTAGCGAGATTCGACAGCTCCAACGTCACGTGCCCGGAAAAGCCGGGGTCGATGAATCCCGCCGTCGAATGCGTCACCAGGCCGAGCCGCCCCAGCGAGCTCTTCCCCTCCAGCCGCGAGGCGAGATCGTCCGGCAGCGAGATGACCTCGTACGTCGAAGCGAGCACGAACTCACCGGGATGCAGGATGAATGCCTCATCCCCGTCCGGCTCCACCATGCGCGTCAGGTCGACCTGCTCGACGGCCGGGTCGATATGCGGATAGCGGTGGTTCTCGAACACCCGGAAGTAGCGGTCGAGCCGCACATCGATGCTCGATGGCTGCACCATCGACGCATCGAAAGGATCAATGCGTACGCGTCCGGCGTCGATCTCGGCCCGGATGTCCTTGTCTGAGAGAAGCACGCCCCGAGGATACGCAGAACGCGCGGGCCCGCCCCAATCCGGGACCGCCCCGCGCGCCTGTCACCGCTCCCGCCGCGTTGCCGCGACCTCCGCTATCGCTGCCCGGCCACCACGGGCACGGCATGCCGCAACCGCGCGCAACGAGGACAGCGAATGAGCCGCCCGGGGCCGATCCGCGCGGCCCCGAGGTGCTGCATCGGGAACGAGGCGGTAGCGAAAACGTGCCCTTCGGCACAGCGGACGACGGTGCGCTCCATGGAGTCCATCAAGTCCCTTCCCCATCAAGCCGTGGACGAGAAAGCCACATTAGGGGATGAACGGGACGCCACTCCAGGCGGCACTCCGACACCCCACGCTACGCCCCCAACTCCCGCCCCCAGCACCCGCATCCACTCCCCCTCACTCCCTCCCGCGCAGCAAAAAAGACCCACGGCGACGCCGGGGCCCTGGCATGGGGTAGAGTATGGAACGCTGCACAACCGATCAATCGCTGTGCTTCGCGGGTGTAGTTTAATGGTAGAACATGAGCTTCCCAAGCTCAGAGCGCGAGTTCGATTCTCGTCACCCGCTCCATGACGAGGGCCCTGGTCGGAGACCAGGGCCTTGTTTGTTGTCTAGACCTCTCCGAGCCCGCGTGCCATTCGCGTGCCCCAACTCGCCGGAATTCCCTGCTCGGAGGGGGCGCGACGCACCACTTGCACCACCTGCCCGCCGGACCTTCTCAAATCACGAGACCCATTTCACGTGACCTGCGACACACGCCAGTCACGTCGCGCGATTTCGCTCCTACAAAACCGCCGTCGAATGGGCCCCGCTGGGCACGGCCCACAATCGACCGCTCGGCGAGTGAGTCCGCGAAAAGCGGCGCATCCTGTGGTGGTGGCGCTCGTTGCTCCGGGACATGAAGAAGATCATCCTGCTCGCTGCCCCGCCGCTCGCGATCGTCGGCATGGCGGCCCCGGCGCACGCCGACAACGACAGCGACTTCGGCAGCGGCGTCAACGCCGCCAACAACTGGAACTTCACCGAGTCCGTGGCGTGCCTGCAGGAAGTCGCCGCCGTGCCTGGTATCGGTGATTGGGTCGGTGACCACACCAACAACTGCAGCAACGGCAGCGTGATCAACCACGCCCTGGGAGGCTGAGAAACTGCGGGTGCCCCGCGCAGTCAGCGACGGCGGGGGGCCTGCACGAAACACCTGCAACGTCTGGGCGGAGACTTGCCGGAGGCCGTATCTGGGGACACCGACCCCTGCCCATGCCAGATGCATGCTCATGACTCCCCTGGTCGGAGGTCATCATGCTCATCGGCCACACCGCGGACACCGGCGCCCTTCGGGCCGGGGCGCCGCCGTCGGCACCGCAACTATTCGACGCCGACACCGCGAACCCCTGTACCGGCCGACCGCAGCCAGGTCGCGGGAGGAGGCCCCGTTTGAGCAGGGGACTATGCATGCCAACCGTTCTGACCGGGTGGGACATGCCGCCTCTGGCGTAATCGGCTCGTTGGGCCGGTTGGTGGTGTCAGGCTGTACGGGTTGATCACTGTCGTGCGAGGAGCCCTGTGCGTATGGGGCGTGTGAACGTTCTTTCGAGCGGATCGCCGTTGACTGCCCGCTGAATCCGAGTATGTCGGGGTGTGCGTCGGGTCGGGGGCACCGTGAGCCGGAATATGTGGCTGGGGTGCTGAAGGCGTCGGCGCCTAGAGGGACGGAGAAGCTGCTCCCCATCCAGGGTGGCACCGCCCGGCTCCACACAACCGACCGCCCACTGAATTCCCATGCCGCGACACGAAGGGATGCAAGCACCGATGTCCGACGGCGGGCGAAAGCCGAGCAAGTTCGGGGTGGACCGGTCGGAGGGGTTTGGTGAGCGGTTGCTGGGTGTGCTGCTGGACCGGACTCACGAGATGCCGCCGCAGTTGATCGCCCCGCTCGTTGCGGAAGAGGTGGCCAGGGTCGGTGGCCGGGACCTCTCGATTCTCTTGCAGGACTACGAACAAATGCTGCTGGTGCCGCTGCCGGGCCGGAGGCTGACGGTCGGTGACCCCGAACCGGTCGAGGGCTCACCCGCCGGCAAGGCGTTCCTGAGCCGCAAAACGGTAGAGGTACCGCAGGACGGCACCGTGCGCATGTATCTGCCACTGCTGGACGGCAGTGACCAGGTCGGGGCGATGGCCGTCACCCTGGACAGCGTCGATGACGATGACCGACGGTTGCTGCGCAGACTCGCCGGTTTGGTCGCCGACATGATCGTCACCAAGGACGCCTACACCGACCTGTTCTTCCAGGCCCGACGCAGCGCCCCGATGAGCGTGGCCGCGGAGATCCAGTGGTCGTCGCTGCCCCCGCTGTCGATGACTGTTCCGCAGGTTGAGGTGGCCGGAATCCTGGAGCCCGCGTACGACGTGGCCGGCGACAGTTTCGACTACGCCCTCAACGGCGACATCCTTCATGTGGCCATGATCGACGCGATGGGCCACGGCCTGGACGCGGCGACCATGGCGACGGTAGCCATCGGCGCCTATCGCCACACACGAAGGGCTGAGGTTCCCCCGCTGTGTGGGAGTGGATGACTAGCTGGTCATGGCGGGTTGACGTGGTTTCAGGTTCACTGGTTCGGTCGCTGCCTGGTCGGCG